>JAQZBU010000202.1 GCA_029237735.1 Ramlibacter sp.
AGCACGGCGACTTCCGTCGGCGTGGCGATCCCGAAGCGCAGGAAGATGAGGATCAGCACCGGCAGGACGACCGCGGGCGATGCGTAGGCCAGGTGCCGCTTGAACGCCTTGACGTCGAAGCGCGACGTATCGCGGGGGAAGTTCCGGCGCCGACCGACCCACCAGCAAGCCGCCATGAAGCCGCCGCACATCAACAGGCCGGGCAACACACCCGCCAGGAAGAGCGCGGCAATGGACGCGTTCGAGCTCAAGGCGAACAGGATCAACGGAATCGATGGCGGGATCAGGATGTCGATCGTGGCCGCCGCAGCCAGCGTGGCGGCAGAAAACGCGGGCGGGTAGCCCAGGCGCTTGTGCCAGGGAATCAGCAGCGAGCCGATGGCCGACGCATCCGCCACCGCCGAGCCCGACACGCCGCCGAACAACGTCGACGAGAGCACGCCGACCTGTGCCGGCCCGCCGTGGAAACGGCCGATCAGCGCGGAGAGCACACCCACCAGCGCCTCGCCCAGCTTCCCGCCCATCATGAGCGTGCCGGTGAGCATGAAGAAGGGGATGGCGATGAGGGGGAAGCTCTGGACCTGGGCAACCATCTGCTGCACCACCAGGTCGAGCGGAACCCTGTCGGAAGCGGCGGCCGCCGAGAGGGCGGCCACCAGCAACGCATGGGCGATGGGCATGGCGGCGACAGCCGCCCCCATGAAGACAAAAAGGATGAGAGCGCTCATGAGAGTTTCCGGTTGGGGATCACCAGTGGGCCGCGCGCACCTGCGCCTCGGCATCGGCGGCAATCGCAGCCGCCGCTTCAGGCGCCGTGCGCCATGCGCGCCAGGCGGACAGGCAGGCCAGGATCGCCAGCAGCACCATTCCGACCATCACACAGGCATACGTGATAGACCCGGGCAATTGCAGGATGGGGGACTTCTCGTCGTGTACCACCTCCAGCATTCGCCCGGTGGCCACGGACAGCGTGCCATACAGCACGGCGACCACCAGCCACGCGAAGATGGCGACGATGCGCTGGGCCTTTGGAGGAAGCGATTCCACCAGGAAGGTCGTCGTGATGTGGGCCCCATTCAGGGCGCCCAGCACCACACCGGCAACCACCAGCCACGGGAACAGCAGTTCAGGCACTTCACTGGCCCACTGCAGGCTGGCGCCCGTGGCGTAGCGCAGCACGGTGTTGGTCACGAGGATCACGAAGATCACCGCGAAGGAGAGCCACAACACCGCACGGCACGCCGTGGCCACGCCGCGTTCGGTCACGCTAGGTTCTGCGCTTTGCATAGGAGGGTTCCGTTGCGCAGTGCGTTACTTGCCGCGAGCGGCGCCGATGACTTTCTTCACGTAGGGGCCGATCGGACCGGCCATCCACTTGTCATCGACCTCGGCGGTGGCCTTCTCGAATGCGGCCTTGTCAGGCGTCGTTACCTGCACACCCTTGGACTTGAGCTCGGCCAGCAGCTTGTCATCGGCTTCCTGCGAGAGCTTGCGCTGCAGCGCGGAGGCCTCGGCGGCGGCTTCCTGCACGGCCTTCTTGTCCGCGTCAGAGAGCTTGTCCCAGGTGCGCTTGCTGATGAGCAACGGCGTCATCTGGAACTGGTGGTTCGTGAGCGCCAGGTGTTTCTGGACTTCGTAGAGCTTGCTGGCATGGATGTTGACCAGCGGGTTCTCCTGCCCGTCCACCACACCCTGCTGGAGGGCAACATACAGCTCCGCGAAGCGGATCTGCTGGGCCTCCGCGCCGAGCGCCTTCACGATGTCCACCAGCGTGGCGTCCGGAGGTACGCGCATCTTCAGGCCCTTCAGGTCCTCCACCTTCGTGATGGGGCGCTTGCTGTTCGTCATCTGGCGGATGCCGTTGTCCCAGGTGCCGAGCAACACCAGGCCCTTCTCCGCCGAGCGGTCAGCCAGCTCCTTGCCCAGGGGGCCATCCAGCAGCTTGAAGGCCGCACCCGCGCTGGAGAACAGGAAGGGCATGCCGAAGGCCGCGTATTCCGGCACGGCCGCGGAGACGGCGCCTTGCGAGTTGGCGGACATGTCCAGCGCACCGGTGCGCAGCGCGGTCACCATGGCGGCGTCATCGCCGAGTTGCGCGGAAGGCGCAACTTGCACTTCGATGCGCCCACCGCTCTTGGCCTTGACCACCTCGGCGAACTTCAGCGAGGCCACGTGCCGCGGGTTCTCGGGCGCCGAGCCGTGTCCCAGCGTGAGTTTCATCGCCTGTGCCTGCGCTGCCAGCGGCAGCAGGGCGGAAACGGCCAGGGCGAGAAGTGTATGGGTGAAAGTCTTGCGTTGCATGTTGTCTCCTTGGTTGTCGGATGCAGGTTTCAGTGAATCAGCATGCCGCCGTTCACGTCGAGCGTGACGCCGGTGCAGTACGCGGAAAGGTCGCTGGCCAGGAACACGCAGGCACCGGCCACGTCGTCGGCACGGCCGAGGCGCGCGAGCGGAATCGTCTCGGCGATCTCCTTCTTCTTCTCCGGGCTCAGCTTGCCCTGCGTGATGTCCGTCTCGATCAGGCCGGGGGTGATGCAGTTCACGCGGATGCCCTCGACGCCGAACTCGCGGGCCATCGCGCGGGCCAGGCCCAGCACGCCGGCCTTGGCGGCGGAGTAATGCGGGCCCCCGAAGATGCCGCCCCCGCGTTGCGCCGACACCGACGAAATGCAGATGATGGAGCCCGACTGTTGCTGGCGCATCGCGGGCAGCGCAGCCTGCGACATGTACAAGGTGCCGCGCAGGCTGACGTCGAGGATGCGGTCGTAGTCGGCGCCGGTGATGTCCAGCGTCTTCACCGGCTGCGTGATGCCGGCGTTGTTGACCAGGATGTCGACGCGGCCACAGGTCTTCAGCACCTGGGCGACAGCGGCTTCGCAGCTTGCCTTGTCCGTCACGTCGGCCACCAGTCCGAGATGGCCTTCGCCGAGGCGTGCGGCAGCTGCCGCGGGTTCAGCGCGGGCCAGGTCCAGGATCACGATCCTGGCGCCTTGGGCGGCCATCTGGCGGGCCGTGGCGTAACCGAGGCCGTTGATTCCTGCGCCGCCGGTGATGACGGCAACTTTGTCTTTGAGCAGCATGTCCAATCTCTCTGTGGGTGGGGAATGGGCGAATGGTCGTCGGCGGACCACCGGATGACAAGCGATGTTTCTTCAGGCTAAGATGACGTTTCATCATCTGACGTGCGGGAGAACCCGATGCCCTCCCTTCCCCCGGTCACCAACCTGCTGGCCTTCGAAGCCGTGGCGCGACGCCGCAGTTTTGCCTTTGCGGCAGCCGAGTTGCACCTCACCGCTTCGGCCATCAGCCATCAGGTGGCGCGGCTCGAGGCGGACCTGGGCGTGCGGCTGTTCGAACGGAGCGCGCACGGCGTACGCCTGAGCACGGCCGGCGAGCAATACCTGGAGCGGGTGGCCGGGGCGCTTTCGGCCATCTCGGCAGCCACCGAGGACCTGCGCCAAGGCGTGGGCAACAGCCTTTACGTGCACTCGGCACCCAGCCTCGCGAGCCTGTGGTTGATGCCACGGCTGCGACGGTTTGCGGATGCCCATCCCGACATCTCGCTGAACCTGTCGGCCGCGCACACGCACAGCGACTTTGCACTCGGGCAGGCGGACATCGACATCCGTTACGGCGTGCCCCAATGGGGCGACTTGGTGGTCGAGCCGCTGTTCGAGGAAAAGATCGTGCCGCTGGCCAGCCCGGTGTTCATTCGGGAGCATCGGCTCAAGCGCATCGATCAGTTGCTCGAGGTTCCTCTTATCCAGAGCAACGTCAGCGTGGTGCAGTGGTCGGACTGGATGGCCGCGTTCAGCGACAAGCGTGCACCGGATCACTTCACCTTGCGCTTCGACCGCGCGCAGATGTCGCTGGATGCGGCCACCCAAGGCCTGGGGGTTGCGCTGGAAAGCGCGACGAATGCCGGGTTGCATCTGGCCGACGGCAGGCTCAAACCGGTGTTCGGCATGGACAAGGCCGTGCGCGTCAAGGCGCACTTCGTGGTCTACCCCGCGCGGCATGCGCGCCGCGCGCCCGTCGAGGCCTTCTTGTCGTGGATCCACGGCGAGGCAGCGAGGACGGCGCATTCGACGCCCAGGTAGCGCCCATGCCGGATGCCGATGCGACAATACCGCCCATGAGTGCAGTCTGGACCCACAGCGAAGTCGTTCCCCTCTCGCGCGAGCACAAGATCGAGCGTGAAACCCACAAGCTCGAAAAGCGGCTGTGCCGCCTCGTAGGCCAGGCCATCACCGACTACAACATGATCGGTGAAGGCGACAAAGTCATGGTGTGCCTCTCGGGCGGCAAAGACAGCTACGGCATGCTGGACATCCTGCTGAAGATGAAGCAGCGCGCGCCCATCTCGTTCGACCTGATCGCAGTGAACCTCGACCAGAAGCAGCCCGGCTTTCCCGAGCACGTGCTGCCCGAGTACCTCACGCGTATCGGCGTGCCCTTCCACATCGAGAACCAGGACACCTACTCCATCGTCAAGGACAAGATTCCCGAGGGCAAGACGATGTGCAGCCTGTGCTCTCGACTGCGCCGCGGCATCCTGTACCGGGTGGCCGATGAGTTGGGCGCCACCAAGATCGCGCTGGGCCACCACCGCGACGACATGCTGCAGACGTTCTTCCTCAACATGTTCTTCGGCGGCAAGTTGAAGGGTATGCCGCCCAAGCTGGTCAGCGACGATGGCCGCCACGTCGTGATCCGCCCGCTCGCGTACGTGCCGGAGAAAGACCTCATCCGCTGGGCCGAGCATCGGCAGTTCCCCATCATTCCCTGCACCCTCTGCGGCAGCCAGGAGAACCTGCAGCGCAAGCAGGTGGCTGCCATGCTGCGCGAATGGGACCGCAAGCACCCCGGCCGTGTCGACAACATGTTCACGGCGTTACAG
>JAQZBU010000073.1 GCA_029237735.1 Ramlibacter sp.
GTTGTCCAGCACGTAGCGCCAGTGGCACATCATGTCCAGGATCATCCCGCCGCCGTCTTCCGTGCGGTAGTTCCAGCTGGGACGCTGGATGGGCTGCAAGTCGCCCTCGAACACCCAGTAGCCGAACTCCAGGCGCACCGACAGCATGCGGCCGAAGAAGCCGGCGCGCCGCAGCATGTCGAGCTTGCGCAGGCCGGGCAGGAACAGCTTGTCCTGCACGGCGCCGTGCTTCAGGCCCGACTCCTGCGCGAGGCGCGCAATCTCCACCGCCTCGTTCAGGTTGGTGGCGATCGGCTTTTCGCAGTAGACGTGCTTGCCGGCCCGGATGGCCTTGGCCAGCAGGGTGGGACGCATCTGCGTGGTGCCGGCGTCGAAGAAGATTGTGTCGTCTTTGTTCGCCAGCGCCTGGTCGAGGTCAGTGCCCCAGCGCTCGATGCCGTGCGTCTTCGCGAGCGCCGCGATCTTCTCGGCGTTGCGGCCGATGAGGATCGGGTCGGGCATGACCTTGTCGCCGTTCGAGAGCGTCACGCCGCCTTGCGCGCGGATAGCGACGATGGAGCGGATCAGGTGCTGGTTCATGCCCATGCGTCCGGTGACGCCGTGCATGATGATTCCGAGTCGTTGAGTAGGCATAAGAAATTCCTTGTAAAAGTTCCGGCCTTCAGGCCGGTTGACCCGTCGTCACTTCACTTCGAGGCCGGCGGCTTTCACCAGCACGGCGTTGGACTTGATCTCTTGCTTGATGTAGTCGTCGAACTGCTCGGGCTTGAGCGTCCAGGCGTCGGCACCCAGCACGGCGAAACGTTCCTTCACCTCGGGCGTGGCCAGCGCTTTCACGACTTCGTCGTGGAGCCGGTTCACGATGTCGCGTGGCGTTTTTGCCGGCGCCATCATGCCGATCCAGAAGTTGAACTCCGAGCCCGGCACACCGGCCTCGGCCGTGGTGGGCACGTTCGGCAGGGCGCTGGCGCGCTTGGGGGAGCCGACCGCAAGCGCAACCAGCTGGTTGTTCCTGATCTGGCCGATCACCGGGGCGATGGGCGAGAAGTAATAGTCCACGCGGCCGGCCATGACTTCTGTCACCGCTTCGGCCGAGCCCTTGAATGGGATGTTGGTGGCTTCAATTTTTGCGGCGAGCTTGAATTTCTCTGCGTTCAGGTGCGTCGCGCTGCCCTGTCCGGCCGAAGCGAAGTTCATGCTGCCGGGCTTGGCGCGCGCGGCAGCCAGCAGTTCCTGCAAGGTCTTGATGTTCTTGGAGGGCGAGATCACCAGCACATTGGGGGTGCTGGAGATCGGCGTCACGCCCGCGAAGTCCGCCTGAGTATCGAACGGCAGCTTGGCGAAAGTCGACGGGCTTACCGTGTGCGACGACGAGTGGATCATGATCGTGTAGCCGTCCGGCGCCGCTTGCGCGACGGCAGCCTGGCCAATGGTGCCGCTCGCGCCGCCCCGGTTGTCGATCACCAGTTGCTGGCCCATGCTCTGACTCATCTTGTCGGCGATGGCGCGGGCAATGATGTCGGTGGTGCTGCCTGCGGCGAAGGGCACGATCACACGGATCGGCTTGCTGGGATAAGCGGCCTGGGCGGCGCTGGCGAATGGCGCGAGCAGGGCGATGCTGGCGATGGAAACTGAGATGAAGCGGCGGCTGGGATTCATGGAGGCTCCAGGAGTGAGGGCGGGTTGCAATTAACTGATTGGTGAATTATAGGAAAAACGGGTGCCGATGCAAGCCCGGATTTCACCGGGGTGTCTCAGCTTCTCAGGAGATACCCGAGGATCACGTCGCACATGTGAGTGAGGCGCTCGTTCTTGGCCTTGGCGGACAGCAGGTCGCGCCCGAAGATCGCCGACAGCGTGTGGCTGTTGGACAGATAGAAGTAGGACAAGCCCGCAATGGAAACGTAGAGCTGCAGAGGGTCGACGCCGCCGCGGAAGCTGCCGTCCTTGCGGCCGCGCTCGAGGATTTCCGCCAGCATCTCGATCAGCGGCGAGTTCATTTCGCGCGCGCGCTTCGACTCTTCCAGGTGCCGCGCCCGGTGCAGGTTGGCACTGTTGAGCAGGGTGAGGAACTCGGGATGCGCGAGGTAGTAATCCCAGGTGAATTCGACGAGCCTTCGCACGGCCTCCGCCGGCTTGAGGTCCAGCAGGTGAAGCTTGCGTTCCTCCTCGCGGATGTTCAGGTAGGCCTGTTCCAGCACGGCGCGAAACAGCTGCTCCTTGTCCTCGAAGTAGTAGTAGATCAGGCGCTTGTTCAGCCCCGCGCGCTCGGCGATTCGGTCCATGCGCGCGCCGCCGAGGCCATGCTCGGCGAACTCGTCGCGTGCGGCGGCTAAGATGGTGGCTTGCGAACGGTCCGCGTCGCGCAGCCGCTCGTCAGCGGCGAGGGTGGGTGCTCTTGCCATGGTCCGATAATTCACCAAAACGTTAATCGAGTCAAGTTATGAGCGCAGCACAGGATAAGGGCCAGATCGCCGGCCACCTCATCGTCGAATGCCTGGTCGCGCAGGGCGCGACCAATGTTTTCGGCGTCCCGGGTGAGAGCTACCTGGCGGTGCTCGACGGCTTCCACGCCTATCGCGAGCAGATCCGCTTCATCATCAATCGCCAGGAAGGCGGCGCGGCCTATATGGCGGAAGCGCACGGCAAGCTCACCGGGCGCCCGGGAGTGTGCTTCGTGACGCGCGGGCCGGGCGCGACCAACGCTTCGATCGGCGTGCACACGGCGTTCCAGGATTCGACGCCGATGGTGCTCTTCGTGGGTGACGTCGCCAGCGACCAGCGCGACCGTGAAGCCTTCCAGGAAGTGGAATACACCAGCTTCTTCGGGCCGAGCACCAAGGGCATGGCCAAGCGCGTGGAGCGCATCGATGACCCTGGTCGCATTCCCGAATACGTGGCGCGTGCCTTCGCGACGGCGATGAACGGCCGACCCGGCCCCGTCGTGCTAGTGCTGCCGGAGGATATGCTGGTCAAGATGACCGATGCGCGGCCGCTGCCGCGTGTCGAGCCCGTGCAGGCCTGGAGTGACCCCGGGGCGCTGCGCGACTTGCGCGAGCTGCTGCTGCAATCGAAGAAACCTTTCGTCATCGCCGGTGGCGGTGGCTGGACGCCGCAGGCCGCCCAGGCGCTGCAGCGCTTCGCCGAGAACTGGAAGTTGCCGGTTGGCAACGCCTTCCGATTCCAGGACACATTCGACAACCACCACCCCTTGTACGCAGGCGACGTGGGCATTGGCCTGAATCCCAAGCTCGCCGCCCGCATCAAGGACTGCGACCTCGTCCTCGCGATCGGCCCGCGCCTGGGTGAGATGACGACCGGCGGCTACACACTGTTGAAGGCGCCCACGCCCACGCAGAAGCTGGTGCACATCCACGCCAGCGCCGAGGAACTCAACCGCGTCTACCGGGCGGATCTCGCGATCAACGCGACGATGAATGCGGCAGCGCGCTCGCTCGAAGTGCTGGCCGCTCCGCCGGATTTGCCTTGGGGCGCATGGACTGAAGCCGCACATGCCGACTACGAGGCCAACCTGGTGCCGCAGGCCCTGCCGGGCGATATCGACATGCCCGCGATCGTGGCGACCATGAAGAAGCACCTGCCCGAGGACGCCGTGCTGACCAACGGCGCGGGCAATTTCGCGAGCTGGATGCATCGCTTCTTCAAGCACCACGGCTTGGCAAAGGGCCTGAAGACCCAGCTCGCGCCGACCAATGGTGCGATGGGCTACGGCGTGCCGGCCGGGATCGCCGCCAACATCGTGAGCGGGCGCACCGTGCTCACGATGGCGGGCGACGGCGACTTCCTGATGAACGGGCAGGAGCTGGCCACGGCAGCGCAGCACGGCGCAAAGACCATCATCGTGCTCCTGAACAACGGCATGTACGGCACGATCCGCATGCACCAGGAGCGTGACTATCCGCAAAATGTCAGCGGCACGGAGCTCGCCAACCCCGACTTCGCGGCGCTGGCGCGCGCGTACGGTTATGCAGGCGTGCGCATCACGCGCACGGCCGAGTTCGAGGCCGAATTGCTCGCGGCCCTGGAGCGCAAGCAGGGCACGCTGATCGAGGTGATGCTGGACCCCGAGGTGATCACCACGCGGGGAACGCTGAGCAGCATCCGCAGCGCTGCGCTGCAGCGCGAATCTAAAGCGTGAAGCGGAAGCCCTCGACCAGCGCGCCGGGGGCCGTGACGCTGCGCAGGTGCCGCTCTTCGTAGGTGGCTGAATCGGGGACGAGCTCGGGTACCTGCGTGAGCCCGAGAAGCCCGCCGCCGAACATCCGCAGCAGCGAATCGTCGAACCGCATTACGGAGATCGGTGCGACCAGCTTGCCGTTCTCGACCCAGAAGCAGGCAAATCGCGTCATGCCGGTCATGCGGCAGGCCTGGCGGTCGCTGTAGTTCAGGTAATGCAGGTCGCTGATGTAGACGCCGGTGTCCAGCGCGGCAAGCGCATCGGCCGGGTGCAGGGAGCCGCCGGCCATCGAGAGCGACTCCGGCGCTTCCCCCGCGTGCGCGCCATTGGCCGTGCAACCGTATTCCTTCGCGCTGCGCGGCGACACCAGGGTATCGGCCACACGCCCGGTCACCACCAGCGGCACCGAATCGGGTTTGACGAAGCCGTCCGACTGGAAGCGCGGCGCGATTCCGCTGGCGGTGTCTTCCACCAGGACGACGGAAGGAGCGAACACGGCCTCACGGCGGTGCGCCTTGATGAGGGTGCTGACGCCGGTCTGCACGTCCTTGTGGCCGAACCCCCCCCAGCTGAGCGTGTACAGCAGGTCGGCGACTGCGACGGGACTGAAATACACGCGGTACTCGCCGGGCGGCAGCGCCTTGCGCGGATGCGCCAGCAGCTCGACCTGCTCCCGCGCTGCCGCGACCTTGGCGGCGAAGGTGGCTTCATCCCAGTGGTTTCCCGCGTATGCCGACTTCACGGCCTGGTCGCCGGAGCGGTACAGGCACCACTCGAAGTGGAAGCTCTCAACGCGATGCCAGTTGCGCTGGCCGCGGCTGTCGGCGAAACCACGCGCCACCGGACCGCCGGCGTAGAAGCCCACGAGGTCTGTGCCGGCCCCGTGGCTGACCACGGCGTCGATCAGCTCGGCGGCGGATGGCAGTTGCCCGGCGGCCTCGCGCTCGGTGGACAACACCTCGTCCGGCAACTGCAGGAAAGCGTCCTCGGGCACCAGCGGCAACTCGCCGATGAGGAGCGCCCGCTCGGCCAGCAGAGCCTTTACGTCGGTGGCGCGCTCACCGGTAAGTGCAATGCGGCTTGCGGCCTGTCGGGCTCCCGCGATGACGGACACCGTGCCGTACTGTTGGGAGACATGCGTGGCCTGTCGGACAGCCGTTTTGTTGAAGCGGATGAAGTCGGACGACTCGGCGCTGTAGTACAGCGTGACCCGGTCGATGCCGCCGACCGGTTGGCACACGGCATCGGCAAGATGATCGAACTCGGCGCGCATCATCGCGCACCTCCGAAGACGGAGACGTTCGTGAACTTGCAGGCGGGTGCGGCGTGGCCGACGCGGATCACCTGGTTGGGCTCGCCCTTGCCGCAGTAGGGGGTGCCCATCACCTCGAACGTGCCCTCGTCACCCACCATGGCCAGCGACCGCCAGAAGCCCGACGAGATGCCGCGGTAGTTGGGCCGCTTGACGACCTCGGCGAGCTTGCCACCGCGGATCATCCGCCCGTATTCGCAGCCGAACTGGAACTTGTTGCGCGAATCGTCGATGCTCCACGATGAGTTGGTGCGCATCAGCACGCCGCGGTCGATGCTGGCGATCATGTCATCGAATGTGGAGCTGCCGGGCTCGACGTTCAGGTTTCCCATGCGGTCGATGGGCGGTCGGTTCCAGCTGCAGGCGCGCGTGGTTGCCACGCCTTCGATGCCCGGCCGCAGGTGTCGCGCCCGCGCCTGCGACACAATGCCGCCGAGCGGGCGCTGCAGGATGCCATGCCGGATGATCCATTCGCGGGTGGCCGCGGCGCCTTCGTCGTCGAATGAGAAGCTGGCGAACTGCGCGGGCATGTCGGGGGCGTAGCTCACGTTCAGCAAATCGCTGCCGTACCGGTAGTGGCCGAACATGTCCAGCGTGACGAAGCTCGTCCCGGCGAAGTTGCGCTCGTCGCCCAGGATGCGGTCGAGCTCCAGCGGATGGCCGATGCTCTCGTGGATCTGCAGCATCATCTGATCGGGCATGAGGACCAGGTCCATCTCGCCCTCGGGGCAGTTGGTTGCGTGCACGAGTTCCAGCGCCTCGCGCGCAACGCGCGGGCCATCCTGCGCAAAGCCCGAGCGCTCCAGCACTTCCAGGCCGCCTTGCTGGCAGAAGCCGTTGTACTGGCCGGCCGCGGACCGGACCTGCGTGTCGCCGCGGGCGCTCGCCACAGCGGTGATGCCGGGCACGACGAAATCCCAGGCCTGCTCGATGCGGCCGCCATCGGGTGTCAGGTACAGCTGTTCGGTATGGGTTGTCCACAGTGAGGCGGTGCGGTCCACGATGGCTTCCCCCAGGTTTGCGCCGGCGCAGACCTCATGCAGCAGGTCGAACTTCTGCGCCAGCGATAGTTCCGCCGCGGGCTTCTCGTTGGGCGAGCGATAGCCACCCGATGCGCGGGGCAGGTCGGCATCTCGGTAATCGAAGACGCTGCGGCCGGCGCTGACTCTCGCGAGCTCCATCGCATTCGAGAACGCCCGACGCAGGCCGGATTCGGACAGGTCGCTCGTGGCCGAGTAGCCCTGCGCGCCCTCGTGGACCACGCTGAGCATGACACCGGCATCGCGATGGCGCTGCGGCGCTTGCGCCACGTCGCGGCGCACCACGAGCTGCTCCGACGTTTCGGACACCCAGCGCGCGGACCAGTGATCAGCGGCCGGTGCGGCCTTGCGGACGAGTTCTTCGAATGAATGCATGAGCATCGAGCCTGGAAAATAAAAAGGCCGGTGCGAACCGGCCTTTTTCGAATGCCTCAGGAGGCGATTACTTGACGTGCTTGCCGATCAGGCCCGCCATCTCGAACATGGAGACCTGCGCCTTGCCGAAGATTTCCTTCAGCTTGGCGTCGGCGTTGACCATGCGCTTGTTCACGGCGTCTTGCAGCTTGTTCTTCTTGATATAGGCCCACAGCTTGCTGACCACTTCGGTGCGCGGCAGGGGAGCCGACCCGACCACAGCGGCGAGTTGCGGGCTGGGCGTCAACGCCTTCATGAACGCGGCGTTAGGGGTGCGCTTCTTGGCCGGGGCCTTCTTCGCAGCAGCCTTCTTGGCGGGCGCGGCCTTCTTGGCCGGAGCCGCCTTCTTCGCAGCAGCCTTCTTCGCCGGTGCGGCCTTCTTTGCCGGTGCCTTCTTCGCAGCGGCCTTCTTTGCGGGGGCGGCCTTCTTGGCGGGCGCCTTCTTCGCAGCTTTCTTTGCAGTTGCCATGATTATTTCCTTCTAGAAGTTGATTAACCACCAGTGGGAACCTGCATTCCAGCATTCATCCCATTGGCAAAGCGGATGCTACTGGAGAAAAAACGCGTTTCCAAGCGAAAAATGCCTTTTTTCACTCTGGCGTGTCGTTTTTTTCACTCGTGATTTCGAGTCGTTTTCCCTCTGAAGATCAGAAAAACGCCCGCGAGCACGACGCCGGAGGCGATCCACTCGCCACCGGTGACGCTCTCGGAGGCCCATGCGACACCCAAAAAGAGCGCGATCAGCGGGTTCACGAAAGCGTAGCTGGTGGCCATCGCGGGCGACGCATTCGCCAGCAGATAGAGGTACGCGGAGAACGCGATGAGCGATCCGAACACCACGAGGTAGAGCCACGCGGCCGCGGCGAGCGGTTGCACGGGCCACGAGAACTGCTCGCCCATCGCAAGAGAAATCAGCATCAACACCGCGCCGCCACACAACATTTCGCTGGCGAAGCCGGTGGCCCCCGCGGCGAGCGGCAGCCGCGTCGTCTGCAGCACCGAGCCGAGCGACCAGGCGAGCGTCGCGCCCGCGATGCTCGCGACACCGACCGGCGCGGCCGAGAAACTCGCGCCGCGCACGAGCAGGATCACGCCCAAGAGGCCGACGAACACTCGCGCGGCGTCGGCAAGGGCGCCGCGGTCGCCGGAGCGTCCACTCGGCGCCAGAGCACCCAGCCCATGAGCAGCATGCCCGCCGCGAGAAAGCGGGTACCCATCTGGAAGAAAGGCGGGAAGCTGGCCAGCGCGAGCCGGATGGCCAGGTACGTGGAACCCCAGACCAGGTAGCAGGCGAGGAGGGCGGGGACAAGGAAGGCCGCCTTGCGCGGGGCCGCGGCGGACAGGACGCGGAGTTCATCCATGCATCGTAGGTTGCCGCGCGCGCGCATTCCATGGAAGATTCAAGGTGCTCCTGGGTGCGAGTGGGCCGGGTAGAGTACGCCCGGGTGGTCAAGCTGATCGAGCAGACGCCCGAGGTGGTGAATGCGTGGAACGTGACCGGCGAGGACAGCTGGATCCTGGAAATCGCCGTCATCGACGTGGAACACCTGGATGCGGTGGTGACGAAGTTTTGTATCCTCACCGAAACCTCCACCTCCATCGTGCTCAACGCGCCGCGCGAAAACGCCGTCGTGCTGCCGGCGCGCCGTGAAAACATCAAACCCGCCATCAAGAAAGTCACCGGAAAATGACCTCGACCGCCTTTGCAACCTGCGACCTGTGCGACGCCCATGAGAAAGATACCTCCGGCGCCTTCCGCGTGCTTCCACCCGTGTTCCGCGATTTCGGGGCTGTCGGCCGGTTCTGCGGGCCCGTGGCCACCGTGCGCGCCATCGAGGACAACTCGCGCATCCGTGAAGCCGTGAATTCCCCGGGCGAGGGCCGCGTGCTGGTGGTCGAGGGCGGCGGCTCGGTTCGCCGAGCGCTGGTCGGCGGCAACCTGGCGGTGGCCGCGGCAAAAAACGGCTGGGCCGGAATCGTGGTGGACGGCGCGGTGCGCGACCTGGCCGAGCTCACTGCCGCGGGGATCGGCGTCAAGGCATTGGCGCTGATGCCGATGCGGTCGGTGAAGCGCGGGGAAGGCCAATGCGACATCCCGGTGGAGATGCAGGGCGTTCCCGTGCGGCCGGGAGATTGGCTTTATGCCGACGAGGACGGCATCGTCGTGAGCGCTACATCCTTGCTCTGACCGGTAAGGTCGCGAGCACGACGCCGGCCAGGGCGAGGGCGAACGCGAGCAATTGCAGGCCACTCAGGGGCTCGCCCAGCACGAAGACGCCCACCGCCGCGGCGGAAACCGGCAGCATGACGGTGAACACGCCGCCCTGCGCGGCGGGAACCACCTTCAGTCCCGTCATCCACAGCCAGACCGTCCAGACACTGGCGGCCAGCGAATAGAACACCAGCAGCAGCCAGATTCCTCCAGGCACACTCGAGAAGTCGAAGCGCAGTGCGGCCCAGATGCCGAGCGGCGTCACCAGCGCGAAGCCCCAAAGGTTGATGAGCGATGTGATGCGCTTGGGGCCCAGCACGCCGGTTAGCTTCTTGCCGATCACCGCATACGATGCTTCGCACACGACTGCGCCGAACACCAGCAAATTGCCCAGCCAGGCGCGGGCTGCGCCGGCCGCAGGGGCCTGTGAGTGGGCGACGGCCTCCGGACGCGCGAGGCCGAGCAGGCCGATGCCCAGCGCCGCGCACGCGATCGCGGCCCAAGTGCGGCCGCCGATGCGTTCGTGCAGGAAAACCCAGCTCAGGAGCGCCACCACGGCGGGAATCGCCGCCATGATGACGCCGGCGGACACGGCGCTCGTCATGCTCACACCGAATAGCATGCAGATGGAAAAGAGGAAGTTGCCCAGGAACGACTCGAGGAAGACCAGGCGCTTTGTCTGCGCGGTCATAGGCAGCTCGTTTCCCGGCCGTCGCAGCCAGTGGAGCATTGCCAGGCCACCGATGCCGAAGCGCATCCACGCGAGCAGGAAGACGGGAATGGCGGCCACCAGGGGTTTGGACAGCGCAACGTAGCTGCCCACCAGCGACATGCTCAGGGCGAGGCACGCGTACGCGACCAGGCGATTGGCGCCGGGGCTCATTCAGAATGGCTCTTTTTTCAAAACCCACGGATCATGCCCGAAGCCCCAGCCCGCTACGTCTTCGTCTACGGCACCCTGCGCCGCGGCGGGCGCAACGACATCAACCGCCTGCTGCCGGCGCCGCGCTACATCGGTATGGGCGAGGTGCAGGGCAAGCTGTACCACATCGACTGGTATCCGGGCCTCACGCTGGGCGGGGAAGAGGCCGTGACGGTGGTGGGAGAGGTCTATGAGATCACCGCGGCTCTAGAGGCGGTGCTCGACGACATCGAGCAGATCGCGCCGGGCGAACAAAGCGAATACTTCAAGCGGGAGCTCGCCATCGAGGTCGAGGGGCGGCCGCTGCACTGCCTGGTGTATGAGGTCAACCCCGAGCGGGTGCGTGGCAAGCAACTGATCGGGCATGGAGACTGGATTCTTTTTCACCCCACGTAAATCAGGTTTCATGATGCGAAATCGTGCGATGTTGCAGTGCGCCATAATTTCTCAATACGAGAAATGTTTTTCCACATTGAGAAACTACAACTCTAAGTTGTTGATTTCAAAAGAAATAAAAATATATCTTGTATAAGACATAAGATGTTCCAAAGGTCTTCTACAAGACTTAAAGTTCATCCATCGGCACTTGAATTGAATTCCACCCAAGGCCGGGCCCGTTTCAATCAACCTTCGGAGTGAACGCCATGACATCCTGGACCCATCTGACCCGCGAACAGCAGATCGCCCAACTCGAAAAAGACTGGGCCGAAAACCCGCGCTGGAAAGGCATCAAGCGCGGCTACAGCGCCGCCGACGTGGTCAAGCTGCGCGGTTCGCTGCAGGTGGAGCACACCTTGGCCAAGCGCGGCGCCGAGAAGCTGTGGAGCCTGATCAACACCGAGCCCTTCGTCAACTCGCTGGGCGCGCTCACGGGCAACCAGGCCATGCAGCAGGTCAAGGCCGGCCTGAAGGCCATCTACCTGTCGGGCTGGCAAGTCGCGGGCGACGCCAACAGCAATGGCGAGATGTACCCCGATCAGTCGCTGTACTCGGTGGATTCCGTGCCGAAAGTCGTGAAGAAGATCAATGCCACCTTCACGCGTGCCGACCAGATCCAGTGGGCCGAAGGCAAAGGCCCCGGCGATGAAGGCTACCTCGACTACTTCGCGCCGATCGTGGCCGACGCCGAAGCCGGTTTCGGCGGCGTGCTGAACGCGTTCGAACTGATGAAGGCCATGATCGAGGCCGGCGCCGCCGGCGTCCACTTCGAAGACCAGCTGGCCGCCGCCAAGAAGTGCGGCCACATGGGCGGCAAGGTGCTGGTGCCGACGCGCGAAGCCGTGTCCAAGCTGGTGGCGGCCCGCCTGGCAGCCGACGTGATGGGCACGCCCACCATCCTGCTGGCGCGCACCGATGCCGAAGCCGCCGACCTGGTCACGGCCGACGTGGACGACAACGACAAGCCGTTCTTCACCGGCGAGCGCACGGTGGAAGGCTTCTACCGCAGCAGGAACGGCGTTGAGCAGGCCATCAGCCGCGGCCTGGCCTATGCCGAATACGCCGACCTGATCTGGTGCGAAACCGGAACGCCCGACCTGGCCTTCGCCAAGCAGTTCGCCGACGCGATCCACGCGAAGTTCCCCGGCAAGCTGCTGGCCTACAACTGCTCGCCTTCCTTCAACTGGAAGAAGAACCTGGACGACGCGACCATCGCCAAGTTCCAGAAAGAGCTGGGCGCGATGGGCTACAAGTTCCAGTTCATCACGCTGGCCGGCTTCCACAGCCTGAACTACGGCATGTTCGACCTGGCCTACGGTTACGCCCGCAGCAACATGACGGCTTTCGTCGAGCTGCAGCAGAAGGAATTCGCCGCCGCCGAGCGTGGTTTCACCGCGGTGAAGCACCAGCGTGAAGTGGGCACGGGGTACTTCGATTCGGTGACCACGACCATCGAAGCCAACGCCTCGACGGCTGCCCTCAAGGGCTCCACGGAAGACGCGCAGTTCTTCGACGAGAAGAAGGCCGCCTGACATCGCCAGCCGAATCGCGGCGCGCGACGCAGATGCCCCGCCGACGCGGGGCATTGGCGTTTATAAGGTCTGCTGCCCGGTCAGGATGAAGGTCTGCATTCTCCTGATCTTGTCGTCACGGGAAATGCCATCGACCAGCCGCATCCCCACGGATGCGGCTCTGGCCGGATAAAGGTAGTCTCCTCGGCCCACTTCGACGTGGTTCGCGTCGCCGTGCTTGTACACGACGAAGTTCGGGTTCACATGCCAATGCGGGACGATCACGGCGCTCGGGATGAAGATGTCCGTGCCGAGGCGCACTGCGTTCAGGTTCTCGCCGTCTGGCACTGGCTCAGCTACCAGTTGTTTGGCGAATTGGTAAATGGCGGCGACGTTCTGCGGTGGGGTGATCGGCGCCGCAGCGCCGGAAGCATTCGCGCCTTGAGGCGCAGCCTTCTTCTTCATGAAGTCCGGACGCGCGTTGACTGCGGGGCCCTGCCGCCCCTTGGGGTCAACGACGCGTTCTAACATTCTGGCCAGCCGCGAAAGCTCTTGCAGCATCGCCGCGGCTTTTGCAAGGTTTTCGTCTTCGGGGTTTAACTGCCTGTAGTCCTTGACGGTCTGGAACACGAAGTCGAAATTCACGCCGTTCATGTACGACTCGTCCTGAAACCAGCGTGCCAACTGCAAGTGGTTGAAAGGACTGCTCCTGACGACTCCGGCCATGCGAAAGGCGGCATCAGCGGCGGCGGCGGCGCCTCCGCCGCTGACCGGGTCCAGCGCAGCCAGGAATTGCTTGCCCATCCCATTCAGATACTTTCTCAAGGTCGCCTTGTCCTTGTCGGCCTGGCATGCGCGAATCTGTTCCGTGACTTCGGCAGCGATGTCTCCCGGACCGGGTGGCCGGGGTGCTGCGAGTGACACAGCCTGCGAACTCACCGGCTTGCCGGTGAAGGGTGGAAGCTCGCGCTCCAAGCGCGTTGCACGCGCGATTGCCTTGGCCACGGGTTTTGCACGCATTACCTTGCCCGCCGGTTCCTTTGAGACAGCTTCGTCTTGCGGACCCGTCCGATCGGCGATGCATTTACGGTCTTGCAACGCCGCAGCGCCCACGATGCAAGCCGTCGTCGTCATCCAGAAAATGAATTGGTTCCACTCCTCAGGGGCGTCGCGAAGCAAGTCGGAGGTGACGATCGTGACCTCGCCGTCATGTTCGTCTGCAAACTGCCGCACGGTCGCCAGCATCGACGCTGGGACCACAATCGTCGCTTCGACCCCTTCGTGCAGCGGAACGAGAACAACCACAAGGCTTTGGCTGATCAGGTAGTCGAAATACTGTTTAGGCCCCGTACGGACTGCCGCGCCGTTCTGGCTGACGTAGCCGAAGTTTGTGTCGTCGTCGCGAGTGGCAACGTCCCTGGTTACGACCATGACGGCTCGCGGACTCAACGGATACGGATGGATGTCGAGCGTCGCGCCCAGCCATGGAACGTTCCGCGAGCTAAGTTCCTCCAGCAGACCGCAGGCATGCGTAAAGTACGTCGCAACCACACTGAAGGACGGGTGTCGCAGGAAGTGTCGGATGCCCCACTGCGAGTCATAGCTTTCGGTCACGTACCGCGGCACGACGTTCGGATGCTCCATGAGTTGTTGAAATCTGCCGCTCACATTCGCTCCAGCTTGCGCAACACCATTCGTCAGCTCGTGTTCCATATTCTTCACCGCTGTCGGGTTGAAGGGGCGCTCATACCAGCGCATATCGACGTTTTCCGGGTTCATGTCATGCCTCATGGATGCGAATTCGGCTTCGCCTCCCCCGTCAATGGCGCCGTGCAGCGTCGCGGCGATCGCTTCCAGAGTGTTGGCACTCTGTTGATCGATCACTGTCAAGACTTTACTGATTCCAGCTGCGCGAACGCGTGCCACGAGCTCATCCAGCAGGCCCGACGGCGGCTCGAGCCTGGCAACGGCCGGCATCTGCCCGGTTGCAGACGTCGCCTCACCGCATGCCTGGGCCAACAGAGTCATGAAGAGGAAGGCCGCCTTCTTGCGCGTCCCAGACGATGATGCGGCGGAGGATGACCATGCCCCGTCGTTGTCTGCCACGTGAATCGCGACGGGTTGGCTCTCCGCTTCCGGGGGTTCTTCCTGTTGAGCGGCTGCCGTCGAATCCTGCGGAGATTCGCTTGACTGGAGGGGCCGATCGCTGACTCGTGTGGCTCGAGGGATTCGCATGATGGAATGGTGCGCCTTAGCTTGCACCATGTCAGTAGACGGACGTCTACTGACACGCGATTTGGGCGGGAGTTCTTCGAGCCGAATGCGGCCTGAAGCTCAGCGGGATACACGACGATTACAAGGCGGAGATTTCGCATACCAGCTGGCAACAAGGACGCGGGTTGACGTCGCGAAACCGATACGCGAGCGCGGGATGCTTGGGGCTTCGAACCTGGACTGCCGGACAGTGAGCAAGCCGCAGGTCCACATTGCAACCCCGCTCAAGGAGAACGTCATGAACCGGAAACTCGCATCCGCCCTCAGCATCACCATCACCGCTGCCGCCGGCCTCGCCGCCGCAGCCATGGCCTCGGGCAACGCCTATGCGGACGACATCACCATCGACACCAAACCGTTCATCAGCACGAAGACCCGCGCAGAGGTGCGCGCCGAAGTCATGGGGCACACCCTGACGAGCGCCGCCAGCGAGTGGGCGATGCAGATGAACCACGCGCCCCAATCCCAAAGCGCCTACACGCGGGAGCAGGCGAAGGCCGAATACATCGCCGCGCGAAACGAAGTGAGTTCGCGCAATGCCGAAGACAGCGGCTCGTCGTATTTTGCGACGCTGAGGCGTGGCACGGGCTCCGCCATCATCACGGCCGGCCCGGTGGCGCACTGAAGGCGAACCTGGGAGTCCATCATGATCCATGAATCTGCGATCAAGGCGTTCCAAGCCGGCCTGCGCGGCCAGCTCTTCCAGCAAGGGGACGCGGGCTACGACGAGGCGCGTCTACTGTACAACGGGATGATCGACAAGCGACCTCTTCTCATCGCGCGCTGCGCCGACGTGGCCGATGTGATCGATGCGGTGCGTTTCGGCCGAGACAACGGGCTGCTGACCGCGGTCCGCGGCGGTGGCCACAATGGCCCGGGGCTCGGGAGTTGCGACGGCGGGCTAGTGATCGACCTCGCGGCCATGAAGGGCGTGCGGGTCGACCCCAGTCAGCGCACCGTGCGCGTCGGCCCCGGCTGTACACAAGGTGACGTTGACCATGCCACGCACGCTTTCGGCCTGGCCGTACCGGCCGGCATCGTCGCCTCGACGGGCGTTGCCGGGCTGACGCTGGGCGGCGGCCACGGCTACCTGACGCGCAAATACGGCCTGACGATCGACAACCTGCTGGAAGCCGACGTCGTACTTGCCGACGGAAGCCTCGTCACGGCCAGCGAATCGTCGCACCCCGACCTGTACTGGGCCTTGCGGGGCGGCGGCGGCAACTTCGGTATCGTGACCAGCTTCGTATTCCGGGCGCATCCCGTGGACCAGGTGTATGCGGGGCCGATATTCTGGGAGCTGAAGGACGCACGGCGGATCATGCAGTGGTACCGCGAGTTCCTGCCCGGCTCGCCGCGCGACCTCGGCGCATTCGTCGGCCTGAAGACTGTGCCGTCCGCGGACCCGTTCCCCAAGGACATCCAGGGCAGGAAGATCTGCGCCCTCATTTCCTGCTACAGCGGTCCGGTAGCGGAAGGCGAGGCTTTGATGAACGAGGTGCGCAAGGAACTGCCGCCGGCCATTCTCGACTGGATGGGCGTGATGCCGTTCCCGGCGATGCAGGGCTTGTTCGATCCCCTGCTGCCCAAGGGCATGCAGTGGTACTGGAAAGGCGATTTCGTGAAGGAACTTCCCGATGCGGCCATCGACGTCCACCTGAAGCACGCAGCCGAGTCGCCGAGCGAGCTGTCGCTGATGCACCTGTACCCCATTGACGGCGCGGTGCACGAAGTGCCGCCCCATGCGACTGCCTGGAACCGCCGCGACGCGACATGGTCGATGGTGATTGCCGGGATCGATCCGCAGCCGGCAAAGGCGGCGGCCGTGTCGGCCTGGGCCAGGCGCTACTGGGAGGCGGTGCATCCCTATACGCTGGGGGGCGCCTACGTCAACTTCATGATGGAGGAAGGCGAGGACCGCATCCATGCGACCTACGGCGAGAACTATGACCGCCTGGCGGCCGTGAAGCGCCAGTACGACCCTGACAACTTCTTCCGGGTCAACCAGAACATCCGGCCTGCGGCGTAACACCGAGCGACGGCGGGGAAGATTTGCTTTTTCCCGCCTCGCCGGTAGAGTGCGGGTTTGTGACAAGACGGGGACACCGATGAACCAGCCGACGGACCGGACGAGTGCTTTCGACGCGAGCAAGCTCAACCACGCCAAGTGCCCGGACTGCCTGGGCACCGGCGAGCTTCGCATCGACAGCGAAAACATCAACGAGAACTTCGAGGTCGAGAAGCAAACCGTGATCACGCCGTGCACGCGGTGCAACGCGACCGGCTTCGTCCCGGCGGGTTAGAATCGGAGCAAATCCCCCAGTGAACAAGAGCGAGAAAGGCAACCTGGTTATGACACCGCGAACTACACCGGAAGGTTTCACGGCCCATTAGGGGTCGATGGTCGCGTGCACTGAGTTCTTTTCGAGCATCACCAAAGCGCGGCTGACGACCGCGCTTTTTTGTTTCTTGCGAACGCTTTTAAACCATGATCCAAGTCACGCTTCCCGACGGTTCCCAACGCCAATTCCCCGGCCCGGTCACGGTGGCCGAGGTCGCCGCCTCCATCGGCCCCGGCCTGGCCAAGGCGGCCCTGGCCGGCAAGGTCGACGGCAAAGTGGTCGACACCAGCTTCACAATCGACAAGGACAGTCCGGTCGCGATCGTCACGGCCAAGGATGCAGACGGCCTCGAAGTCATCCGCCATTCCACGGCGCACTTGCTTGCCTACGCGGTCAAGGATCTCTTCCCCGAGGCACAGGTGACCATCGGCCCGGTCATCGAGAACGGCTTCTACTACGACTTCTCATACAAGCGCCCCTTCACGCTGGACGATCTTGCCGCCATCGAGAAGCGCATGTCGGAGCTGGCGGCCAAGGACGAGCCGGTCACGCGCCGTGTGCTGCCGCGGGACGAGGCGGTGCAGTACTTCAAGGGCATTGGCGAGCATTACAAGGCCGAGATTATCGCCAGCATCCCGGCCAACGAGGATGTGTCGCTGTACCGCGAGGGCAAGTTCGAAGACCTGTGTCGCGGCCCCCACGTGCCGACGACGGGCAAGCTGAAGTTCTTCAAGCTGATGAAGGTGGCTGGCGCGTACTGGCGCGGTGACCACCGAAACGAGATGCTGCAGCGCATCTACGGTACGGCCTGGGCCAGCAAGGAAGAACTGCAGCAGTACCTCACGATGCTGGAAGAAGCCGAAAAGCGCGACCACCGCAAGCTGGGCCGCGAGCTGGACCTGTTCCATATCGACGAGCATTCGCCCGGCACCGTCTTCTGGCACCCCAAGGGCTGGGCCTTGTGGCAGCAGGTAGAGCAGTACATGCGCGCCGTGTACCGCGACAACGGCTACCAGGAGGTGAAAGGCCCGCAGTTGCTGGACCAGTCGCTGTGGGAGAAGACCGGCCACTGGGGCAAGTACCGCGAGAACATGTTCACCACGGAAAGCGAGAAGCGCGACTACGCCCTCAAGCCGATGAACTGCCCCGGCCACATCCTGATCTACAAGCAGGGCGTCAAGAGCTACCGCGACCTGCCGCTGCGTTACGGCGAATTCGGCCAGTGCCATCGCAACGAGCCGACGGGTGGCCTGCACGGGATCATGCGGGTGCGCGGCTTTACGCAGGACGACGGCCACATTTTTTGCACCGAAGACCAGATCCTGGACGAGTGCGCCGCCTTCACCACGCTGCTTCAGAAGGTCTACAAGGATTTCGGCTTCACGGACATTATTTACAAGGTCGCTACCCGGCCGGATGCGCGAATCGGCTCGGACGAATCATGGGACAAGGCTGAACATGCCCTGATGGAGAGCCTGCGACGATCCGGCTGCCAATTCGAGGTGTCGGCGGGCGAGGGCGCCTTCTATGGCCCGAAGGTGGAATACACGCTCAAGGACGCGCTGGGCCGCCCGTGGCAATGCGGCACGATCCAGGTCGACCCCAACATGACCGAGCGGCTGGATGCCGAGTTCGTCGGTGAAGACGGGGCCCGCCACCGCCCGATCATGCTGCACCGCGCGATCGTCGGCAGCCTGGAGCGTTTCATCGGAATCCTGATCGAACAGCACGCCGGCGCGCTGCCCGCCTGGCTGGCGCCGGTACAGGTCGTCGTGCTCAATATCACGGATTCGCAGGCCGATTACGCCCATCAAGTGGCCAAAACTCTGCAAAATCAAGGGCTTAGGGTCGAGTTGGATCTGCGCAACGAGAAAATAACGTATAAAATACGCGAGCATTCGATGCAGAAGCTGCCCTACATCCTCGTCGTGGGCGACAAGGAGAGGGCTGCTGGTGCTGTTGCAGTGCGCGCCCGGGGCAACCAGGATCTCGGCGTGATGTCGGTGGACGCTTTCTTCGAAAAGATCGCCGGCGACATCCGAAACAAGCTCTGATTTGCACTTGTTTGCCAGCGCGTACCGTGGCGGTTTCGCTATCTTTTGGATAGCAACGTTTTAAAAGGATCTTGACCATCGCTACTGAATTTCGCGACCGTCGCCACCGCGAGGA
>JAQZBU010000074.1 GCA_029237735.1 Ramlibacter sp.
GGCCGAAAACTTGAGCCTTTGGGCATGAACGATGGCTTTCAGGTCAAAAAGCGCCCGCTCAAATAACTCATTGATTATAACGAAATCGAATTCCCGTGCCTGCGCCATCTCTTCGGCAGCGTTCTGCAACCGCAGGTCAATCACGCTGGGGGCGTCTTCACCGCGCCGCTCGAGGCGGGAGCGCAACTCTTCCCAGCTGGGGGGCAGGATGAAGATCAATACCGCGTTCGTGAAGATGCGCTTGATCTGCAGGGCACCCTGAAAGTCGATCTCCAGGATGACGTCAGCCCCCTGGGCGATGCGCTCCTCGATTGCCTTCTTGGATGTTCCGTAGCGGTGGCCGTGGACGAAGGCCCATTCGACGAAGCCGTCCGACAACACCATGGCGTCAAACTCCTGCGGCGATACGAAGAAGTACTCGCGCCCGTGCTTTTCCTGCCCGCGCGGCGGCCGGGTGGTGTGCGAAACCGAGGGCTGAACCCGCGAATCGAGCTCCATCAGGGCCTTGACCAGGCTGGACTTGCCGGCCCCGCTGGGCGCTGCGACGACGAAAAGGTTGCCTGGGTAGTCCATATGGGTCTTATTCGATATTCTGGACCTGCTCGCGCATCTGCTCGATCAGGACTTTCATATCCACCGAAATGTGCGTGAGCTCCAGCGCTGCGGACTTGGAGCCCAGGGTATTGGCCTCGCGATGCAATTCCTGGATCAGGAAGTCCAGCCGCTTGCCGATCTCGCCGCCTTTCTTGACTAGGCGTTCGATCTCGTCGATGTGCGATGACAGGCGCATCAATTCCTCGGCCACGTCGATGCGGATCGCGAAGGCGGTGGCTTCGGTCAGTGCGCGGTCCTGGGCGGCTTCGGGCAGGGTGGCGCCCTCGGTCAGCGCCATCGCTTCCTTCCAGCGCTCCAGGAAACGGGTTCGCTGCTGTTCGACCAGTTGCGGCACCAGGGGCCTGGCCTGCAGGGCCAACTCGCGCAGTTGCTTCAAGTGGCCCAGCAGCATGGCCGCCAGGCGGGCGCCTTCACGCTCGCGGGCCGACATGAGGTCGCCCAGCGTCTTGGCCGCGAGCAGGGCGAGGGGTTCGGTCCAGTCGCACTCCACGCTCCCTTCGGCCGCCGACAGGCGCACCACGTCGGCCACGCTCAGCGCGCCGGCGTCCGGCAGCCAGCTGCGCACGTTGTCCTGCAGGGCGTTGAGTCTTTGCAACATGCGCGGCGTGGGCTCGCGCAACGTGTCACCCGCGCCGGTCTCGAGCGCCGCGCGCACTTCGACCTTGCCGCGCTTGAGCTTGCCCGCGATCAGTTCGCGAAGCGCGGGCTCATGCTGGCGCAACTCCTCGGACAGGCGGAACGAGAGGTCCAGGAACCGGCTGTTGACCGACCGGATTTCAATCCCGAGCCGGCTCGCGGCCGTGCCCTTTGCCTCTTGGCTCGCAGCGGCTTGCGGTGCGCTTTGCTGGGCGCTTGCATAGCCGGTCATGCTGTAAACTGCCATGGAGGTACTTCAATCTTGGGATTGTTGAGGGATTGCGAGAATAACCGGGTTACGTAACTGACCCTACATTCGGGAAGTAGGATCAGTTCTTAATTATGTCAAAGGTCAAACCAGCCCCTTTGCCGCCAGATACCGTAATAGGCGGCTATCGGGTGGTGCGCAAACTCTCGGCGGGCGGGTTTGGCGTCGTTTACCTGGCGGTGGACAACGAAGGCCAGCAGGTCGCGGTCAAGGAATATCTCCCTGCGTCACTGGCCAGCCGCGCGCCCGGCGAGTTGCTGCCGCAGGTGCAGCCCGAAAAACTCTCGCTCTACCGCCTGGGCCTCAAGAGCTTCTTCGAGGAAGGCCGCTCCCTCGCGCAGATATCGCACGCTTCCGTCGTGAGCGTGCTTAACTTTTTCCGCGAAAACGAAACCGTCTACATGGTGATGAACTACCTGGAGGGCGGCACCCTGCAGGACTTCATCATCACCGCGCGCGAGCTCAAGAAGCAGAAGGTCTTTCGCGAGTCGACGATCCGATCGCTCTTCGACGAGATCTTGCGCGGCCTGCGCATCGTGCACCAGCACAAGATGCTGCACCTGGACATCAAGCCGGCGAACATCTTCATCACCGACGACAACAAGGCCGTGATGATCGACTTCGGCGCCGCGCGCGAAGTGTTGTCCAAGGAAGGCAACTTCATCCGTCCCATGTACACCCCAGGCTTCGCCGCGCCCGAGATGTACCGGCGCGATTCGTCCATGGGCCCCTGGACGGATATCTACGCCATTGGTGCCTGCATTTATGGCTGCATGCAGGGCTACCCGCCCAACGACGCGCCGCAGCGCCTCGAGAAGGACCGGCTGGCGCTCGCGCTGTCGCGGCTGCGCGGTGTCTATTCCGACAACCTGATCGAGGTGGTGGAGTGGTGCATGTCGCTGGATCCCCTGTCGCGCCCCCAATCGGTGTTCGCACTGCAAAAGGAATTGAGCCGCGAAGGCGAGCGCCGCTACACCAAGCTGTCGGTGGGCGAGAAGATGCGCCTGCAGTTCGACAACATGGTGTCGGACACCAAGAAGAACGTGCGCAAGGCCACTGGCTTTGGCGGAGTAAAAACTAAATGAAGTTCTCCGTCTTCCAGATCAGCCGCAAGGGCGGCCGCGAAAAGAACGAAGACCGCATGGGTTACTGCTACACGCGGGAATCGGGCCTGTTCGTGCTGGCAGACGGCATGGGCGGCCATCCGGAAGGCGAGGTGGCGGCCCAGCTTGCGCTGCAGACAGTGTCCGCGCTGTACCAGAAGGAAGCTCGGCCCATCGTGGAGGATGTGACGGAATTCCTGTCCACCTCCCTCATGGCGGCGCACCACCAGATCATCCGCTACGCCGGCGAAAAGGGCATGCTCGACACGCCGCGCACGACACTGGTCGCCGCCATCGTCCAGGGCACGTCGGCCACCTGGGTTCACTGCGGCGACTCGCGCCTTTACGTGGTGCGCAACGGCGAAATGCTCACGCGCACGCGCGACCATTCGTACCTCGAGCAGCAAAGCGGCACAGGCGCGGTGCGCCTGGATCGGATCAACCGCAACATTCTTTTTACCTGTCTTGGTTCGCCGACCAAGCCGGTGTTCGACATCACCGGCCCGGTCACGCTGCAGCAGGGCGACAAGATCCTGCTGTGCTCCGACGGCCTGTGGGGCAGCCTTGCCGACAGCGAGATCGTACGGCACCTTTCCGCGCAGTCCGTCTCCGATGCCGTACCCGACCTCGTCGAGGCCGCGCTTCGCAATGGCGGCCCCCACAGCGACAATGTCACGGTGATCGCCCTGGAGTGGGAAACCCCCGACTCCTTCGAATCCACCCGTGGCATTTCCACCGACAGCATCAGCGATGGTGTGTTTGC
This sequence comes from Ramlibacter sp., assembly GCA_029237735.1. Classification (GTDB taxonomy): domain Bacteria; phylum Pseudomonadota; class Gammaproteobacteria; order Burkholderiales; family Burkholderiaceae_C; genus Ramlibacter. The sequence continues at coordinate 3,386 of JAQZBU010000074.1, forward strand.
GTCCACCATCCAGGCGGGCGTGCTCGACTCCATGGTCGAGGAACTCGACGACGCCGCCATCGAGCGCTCCATCGCCGAGATCAACGAGGCCATTCGGCGCTCGGCTGCCCGGAAAACCTGAGAACAACATGACATTCAACCGAAGCGGCGGCCGCGCCGCAGACCAGCTGCGCCCGGTGCGCATCACCCGTGGCTACACCATCCACGCCGAGGGTTCTGTGCTGATCGAATTCGGCAACACCAAGGTGCTTTGCACCGCATCGGTGGAAGAAAAGGTGCCGCCGCACAAGCGCGGCAGCGGGGAGGGCTGGGTCACGGCCGAGTACGGCATGTTGCCGCGCGCCACCCACACCCGCAGCGATCGAGAAGCCGCCAAGGGCAAGCAAAGCGGCCGCACGCAGGAAATCCAGCGCCTGATCGGCCGCTCGATGCGCGCGGTGTTCGACTTGAAGGCGCTCGGCGAGCGAACCATCCAGATCGATTGCGACGTGCTGCAGGCCGACGGTGGCACGCGCACTGCGGCGATCACCGGCGCGTTCGTCGCGGCGCGGGATGCGGTGCACAAGCTCATCGCCGAAGGAAAGCTGACCGCATCGCCGATCCTCGGGCCGGTGGCCGCCGTGTCGGTGGGCATTGTGCAGGGCACTCCCGTTCTCGACCTCGAGTACACCGAGGATGTGAGCTGCGACACCGACATGAACGTCGTCATGACCGGCGCCGGCCACTATGTCGAGGTGCAGGGCACCGCCGAGGGCGCCGCCTTTACGCGCGCCGAGATGGATGAGCTGCTGAGGCTGGCTGAGCAGGGAATTGCCGAGCTGGTGCTGCTGCAGGAAAAGGCCCTCGCGGAGTGACGTTGGGGCGAAAATCCCCCATGGTCCACAAAATCGTCCTGGCCTCCAACAATCCCGGCAAGCTGGCCGAGCTACGCGCGATGTTCGCGCCGCTGGACATCGAGTTGGTGAGCCAGGCCGAATTGGACATCAACGAAGCCGAGGAACCCTTTCGCACTTTTGTCGAGAACGCTCTGGCCAAGGCGCGCCACGCATCGCGCGCCAGCGGCCTGCCGGCGATCGCCGACGACGCGGGGCTGTGCGTTGATGCGTTTGAAGGCCTGCCCGGCGTGGACACGGCCTTCTACGCCACGCTATTCGGCTACGAGAAAGGCGACGCCAATAACGTGAAGGCCCTGCTCGAGCAGCTGCGCGATGAACCCAACCGCCGCGCCGCCCTCGTCAGCACGCTGGTCGCGGTGCGCACGCCCGATGACCCCGAGCCGCTGATCGCAGTCGGCCGCGTGGCCGGCGAGATCGCGCACGAGCCGGCAGGCAGCAACGGCTTCGGCTTCGATCCGGTGATGTTCATCCCAGAGTTTGGCCAGACCTTCGCGCAGCTTCCCGTGGAGGTGAAGAACGCCAACAGCCACCGTGGCAAAGCCGCAAGGCAGATGCTCGACCTGATTCGCGAAAGATGGTTGTGACCTCCACAGGGGGCGTGAAGGACGTCCAGCATTACCTTCGCCCCGGCACGCTGCATTTGCCGGCGCTGCCGCCGCTGTCGGTGTACGTGCACCTGCCGTGGTGCCTGAAGAAATGCCCGTACTGCGATTTCAACTCGCACGAGATTCGCACCGGGGAGATGCCGCAGCAGCGCTACCTCGATGCGCTGGTGGCGGACCTTGAATCGGCCTTGCCGCTCATCTGGGGCCGCGCCGTCCACAGTATTTTCATCGGCGGCGGCACGCCCAGCCTGTTCTCGCCGCAGGCGATCGACCGCCTGCTGGGCGATTTGCGCGCGCGACTCAAGCTGGAGCCCGATTGCGAAATCACGCTGGAGGCCAATCCCGGCACCTTCGAGAAAGACCGCTTCCGCGCCTTCCGCTCCGCCGGCGTGACGCGCCTGTCCGTCGGGGTGCAGAGCTTCAACGATGCCCACCTCCAGTCGCTCGGCCGCGTCCACGACCGAGCCCAGGCGATCGCGGCGCTGGAAGAGGCCATCTTGGCATTCGACACGTTCAACCTCGACCTGATGTACGCGCTGCCGGGCCAGACCATGGATCAGCTGGAAGCGGACATGGTGCAGGCGCTGGCGCTGATGCCGCCGCACCTGTCCGTCTACCACCTGACGATCGAGCCCAACACGTATTTCGCCAAGTTCCCGCCGCGGGTGCCGGACGACGACATGGCCTACGCCATGCTGGACCGCATCACGGAAATGACTGCCGGCGCCGGGATGGACCGCTATGAAGTCTCGGCCTACGCCAAGCCGGGCCATCGCTGCTGGCACAACCTGAACTACTGGCAATTTGGCGATTACCTCGGCATCGGCGCCGGCGCACACAGCAAGATCAGCTTCCCGCACCGTGTCGTGCGCCAGGTGCGTTATCGCGAGCCCAGGCTGTACATGGACAACGCCCTGGCGGGCCAGCCCCTGGCGCAGGACGACGAGGTGGCACGCGCCGATCTGCCGTTCGAATTCATGCTCAATGCCCTGCGACTGCGCGAAGGCTTTGCGCTGGCGCAATTCACCGAGCGGACAGGGCTGGCGCCCAGCGCCATCGAGCAGCCGCTCCAGGAGGCCGAGCGCCGCGGCCTCATCGAGCGGGACCTGGCCCGCGTGCGCCCCACCGAGCGCGGATTCGACTTCCTGAGCGATCTTCAGGCTTTGTTCCTCGCCGCGCACTGACGCGGCGCAACAAAGCGCCAACTTGTGGCATGCGATTTTTGCATGGCCCGGCGCGCATACGGCATTTGCGCTCGGACTTGGCTGCGCCTAGAGTATGTCTTCCGCGCATAACGCCGGGCGCGCCCGTCCGGCTGCCGTCAAGAACGAGGGACAACCCCATGAATGCACCCAACCAAGCGTTGCACAACCGTGTCGATGCAGTGCTGGCACTGGCTGCCTCGCGGCTGGACGCGCAGCGCGCCCAGTCCGTGGAGAGCGTGGCCCGCGAATACTTCAACCGGGTCGACCCGGACGACCTGGCCGAGCGTACGCCCGAGGACCTGCTGGGCACGGTGCTCTCGCACCTTCAGCTGGGCGACATGCGCGAACCAGGCCACCCCAAGGTCCGAATCTTCGCGCCCACGCCGGGCGAAGATGGGTGGACGTCCCGGCACACGGTGATCCAGATCGTCAACGACGACATGCCCTTCCTGGTCGATTCGACCAGCCTGGAGATCAACCGCCAGGGCTTGATGCTGCACCTGATCGTCCACCCGATCTTCCTCGTCGAGCGTGACGCCAAGGGTAAGTTGCTGTCGATCGACGCCAGCGGCAATGGTCGCGCGCAGGGGGTGCCCCGCGAATCCTGGATGCACATCGAGGTGGACCGCCTCGTGGACAACGAGCAGCGCGACGCGTTGGCCGCGGGTATCGAGCGCGTTCTTGCGGATGTGCGCGCCGCGGTCATCGACTGGCGGCCCATGCTGGACCGGCTGCGCGAAGCCATCGTGGAACTGGGGCGCGCGCCCGCTTCGCTGCCGCAGGCGCTTGTCTCCGAGAGCCGCGCCTTCCTTCAGTGGCTGGCCGATGACCACATCACCATGCTGGGTTACCGGCAGCACGACCTGGTGCAGGAGAGCGGCGTGGAGGCACTGCGGCTGGTGCGTGGCAGCGGTCTGGGCCTGTTGCGTGAAACGCAGGACGAAATAATCTCCGCCAGTTTCGCTGCCCTGCCCGCCCAGGCGCGGGCGCTGGCAAGGGCGCCCCTGCCCGTGCTCGTGGTGACCAAGGCCAACACGCGCTCCACGGTGCATCGCGCCGGGTACACCGATTACATCGGCGTGAAACGCTACAACGCCGCGGGAGAGGTGATCGGCGAGCACCGCTTCATCGGCCTCTTCACGTCCACCGCGTACAGCGCGCGGGTCGACGAAACACCTTTGCTGCGCGGCAAGGTCGAGGCCATCGCCACTCGCGCGGGCCTGCCGCCCGGCGGCCACCTGTCCAAGGCGCTCGACCATATCCTGGAAACCTATCCGCGCGACGAGCTGTTCCAGATTCCGGACGAGGAGCTGTACGAGACTGCGCTTGGCATCGTCGCCCTGGGCGAGCGCCAGCGCCTGCGCCTGTTCATGTGGCGCGATCCGTTCGACCGGTTCGTCTCCTGCATGGTGTACGTGCCGCGCGAAGCCTACTCCACGGACCTGCGGATCAAGTTCCAGCGCATCCTGCTGTCGGCGCTGGACGGCATCAGCGCCGAGTTCGACGTGTCGCTGGGCGATGCGGTGCTGGCGCGCATCCACTTCACGGTGCGGACCAACCCCGGACAGATCCCGCCCTACGAGCGCAAGGACCTGGAGCGCAAGCTTGCAGCCGTGGCACGCCGCTGGGACGACGAGCTGCGCGACAGCTTGGTCGAAGCGGAGGGCGAAGGCACGGGCCTGGCGCTGTTCAAGCGCTGGAGCGCGGCGTTTCCGGCCGCCTACCGTGACCGCGGCCCCGCACGCGACGCCGTGCCCGACGTGCGCAAGCTGTCGGCGATCTCAGCCGAATCGCCGCTGCAACTCGCGCTCTACCAGCGCCCCGGCGGCCAGGCCGGCGAGCTTGGCCTGAAGGTGTACCGCCTGGGCCCGCCGCTGGTGCTGTCCGACAGCCTGCCGATGCTCGAGCACATGGGTGCGCGCGTGATCGCCGAGTCGAGTTACATGATCGGTGCGCCCAATGACACGCAGGCCATCTCGCTGCACGACTTCGAATTGCAGGCGCCGGTGTCCGGCGAGATCGAGACCGAAACGCTGGCCCGCCTGTTCGAGGATGCCTTCGCCCGCGTGCTGCGCGGCGAGATCGAGAGCGACGACTTCAACCGGCTCGTGCTGCTGGCGGGGCTTGCCGCCGAAGAAGTGGTGGTGCTGCGCGCTTATGCCAAATACCTGAAGCAGATCGGCTTTGCGCAATCGCAAGCGACGATCTCTTCCACGCTCGCCGCGCACCCGCGGATCGCGCGGATGCTGGTCGGGCTGTTCAAGCTGCGCTTCGATCCCGAGCGCGCGGATGCGCAAGGCGCCGCTGCCCAGGTCAACGGCATCGAGAAGGCGCTCGAAAAAGTCAGCAACCTGTCGGAAGACCGCGTGCTGCGCCAGCTGCTGGCACTGGTGGATGCCACGCTGCGTACGAATTTCTGGAGAACGGGCGCCGGCCATTCGGGTGCGCTGGGCCCGCGCCGCACCTTCCTGTCGATGAAGTTCGATTCGGCGAAGATCCCGGGGCTGCCGCAGCCACGGCCCCTCTACGAAATCTTTGTCTACTCACCGCGCTTCGAAGGCATCCACCTGCGCGGCGGCAAAGTCGCGCGCGGGGGCTTGCGCTGGTCGGACCGGCCGGACGACTTCCGCACCGAAGTGCTGGGCCTGGTCAAGGCACAGATGGTGAAGAACACCGTCATCGTGCCCGTGGGATCCAAGGGCGGCTTCGTGCTGAAGAAGGCGCCGCCCGCCACCGACCGCGAAGCGTTCATGAAGGAAGGCGTAGCCTGCTATCAGGACTACCTGCGCGGCCTGCTGGACATCACCGACAACCTGGTCGGCGGCAAGGCCGTGCCGCCGCCGCAAGTGGTGCGCATCGACGGTGACGACCCCTACCTGGTGGTTGCAGCGGACAAGGGAACGGCAACTTTCTCCGACTACGCGAATGCGGTGAGCCTCGAGTACGGCCACTGGCTGGGCGATGCCTTCGCCTCGGGCGGCAGCGTCGGCTACGACCACAAGGTAATGGGCATCACGGCGCGCGGCGCCTGGGAAAGCGTCAAGCGCCATTTCCGCGAGATGGGGCTGGACACGCAGTCCACCGACTTCACGGTGGTCGGCATCGGGGACATGTCGGGCGACGTGTTCGGCAACGGCATGCTGCTTTCGAAACACATCAAGCTGCTGGCTGCTTTCGACCATCGCCATGTCTTCATCGATCCGCAACCGGACACCGAGGCGTCGTTCGCCGAGCGGCAGCGGCTGTTCGCGCTGCCACGCTCTTCGTGGGCGGACTACGACACGAAGCTGATCTCCGAGGGCGGCGGCATCTGGGCCCGTTCAGAGAAATCGATTCCCATTTCCCCGCAGGTCCGTGCCGCGCTGGGCATTACCGCCGACAGGCTGGCGCCGACCGAGCTGCTGTCCGCGATCCTCAAGGCGCCGGTGGACCTTGTCTACAACGGCGGCATCGGCACCTACGTAAAGGCGTCGAGCGAGACGCACGTCGACGTCGGCGACCGGGCCAACGATGCGCTTCGCATCAACGGCTCGGACCTGCGATGCAAGGTGGTGGGCGAGGGCGGCAACCTGGGTTTCACGCAGCGCGGGCGAATCGAGGCGGCGCTTTCGGGCGTGCGGTTGTACACCGACGCGATCGACAACTCGGCCGGCGTGGACACGTCCGACCATGAGGTGAACATCAAGATCCTGCTGGGCCTGGCCGTGGCCGACGGAAAACTCACGCCTGAGGAGCGCAACGCCATCCTGCCGACGATGACCGACGACGTCGCCGCGCTGGTCCTGCGCGACAACTACTTCCAGACGCAGGCACTGTCCGTCGGCCGCCGCCTGGCCGCGACGCAGATTGACGAGGACGGGCGCTTCATGCGCTTCCTGGAGAAGAACGGGCGCCTGAACCGTGCCATCGAATTCCTGCCGACCGACGAAGAGCTGGCCGAGCGCAAAGCGAAGGGCCTCGGCCTCACCACCCCCGAGCAGGCCGTGCTGCTGGCCTACAGCAAGATGTGGCTGTCGGATGAACTGGTGGCCTCCGACATGCCCGAGGACCCGTGGGTGGCCACGGCGCTGCAGCGCTACTTCCCCTCGCTGCTCAAGCGCGACTTCGCCGGTTTCATTCCGCGCCATCCCCTGCGCCGCGAAATCATCGCGACCCATGTGCTCAACAGCATGGTTAACCGGGTGGGTTCGAATTTCGTGCACCAGCTGTCCGAGCTGACCGGCGCGACGCCTGCGCACGTGGTGCGCGCCTACCTGCTGGCTCGCGAAGTGTTCGCCAGCGTCGCGCTTTGGCAGCGCATCGAGGCGCTCGACAACCAGGTGGCCGACAGCGTCCAAAGCGAGATGATCATCGAGTGGCGGCGCCTTGTCACGCGCGCCACGACCTGGTTCCTGCGTTCGCGCCGGCTGGAAGAGCCGATGGAGCGCGCCGCGGAAAAGCTGCTGCCCGCGGTTAATGCCCTGCGTGTCCAGCTGGAGCCCGAGGCCGCCGGCTTGCCGCGGGTTGTCGCCTGGGCGCAGGCGGGCGTGCCCCAGCCGCTGGCCCAGCAGGTGGGCTCGGCCGATCGCCTGTTCAGCGCGCTCGATATTGCCGAGGTCGCCGAGGCCGGGCACACGCCGCTGGACGCGACCAGCGAAGTGCACTTTGGCATCGGCGAGCGTCTGGGCCTGGAAAAGCTGCGCCAGCAAATCGAGCTGCTACCGGCCGAGACGCACTGGCAGAGCATGGCCAAGGTGGCGCTGGCCGACGACCTGGCCGATCTGCAACGGTCGATCGCCCTGGATGCTGTCAGCCGCAATTCCGGCCCCGCGAGTGAGCGCCTTTCCGCGTGGGAAGCGCGCAACCCGATGACCTTCGCGCGGGCGCGCAGGCTCGTCGCCGAGCTGGCCGACACGGCTGTGCCAGATCTGGCCATGCTGTCGGTCGCGCTGCGCGAGTTGCGCAATCTGGCGGTCTAAAGCCGGCGCGTGAGCCGACAGGGCGGGCTTCCTACGAAGCAAGTGTGGGCACGCCTACAGCCATTGCGCGGGCACGAAACTAGATTGGGTTATGCGCAGTCCATGGAATGGTGATTCCTATGCACGCCAAGCACAACGACCCCCGAAAACCCAAGCAGGCCGCTCCCTCGACCGGAACTGGTGCGGCCAGCGCGATGGACGCGCTCATCCAGAAGCGGATGCCGGCGCCCGGCGGTGGTACAGCCCAGCAGCCCCAGCAGGGGCAGCCCCCGAAACACTCAAAGAAGCACTGAGCAGCGACTGAGCAGCGAATGAGCAGCGTGTCAGCTGCCCGACCGCAGCGGGAGGCTCGCGTTGCCCCACACTCGGTCGAGTTCGGCGCGGTGCTTCGCGGCTTCTTCGATGCGCCCCTGCGCCTGCAGAGCACGCGCGAGCCCGCGTAAAGCCCAGCCGCTTGCGGGCCGCGCGAGCAACTCCGCGCGGTAAGTCGATTCAGCCTCGGCCCAGCGGCCAGCCTCCAGTTGGATGCGGCCCAGCGCCAGCCGGCTCCCCGCGCCGAGCATGGGCGGCTCGCGCGCGTCGAGGCTGGCGACGGCGGCCATTACCTTTGCTTGATGGCCCAACGCGTCATCAAAGCGCCGCTGCGCCACCGAAAGCTCGGCCTGGAGGCCCTCGAGCGCGAAGTCCAGCATGGCGAGCCTGGCCGTGTGCCCGCTGGTGTTGGTGTCGTGCACCTTTCGCGTCGCGCCCGCCACGGTTTGCAGGCGTGCCAGCGATTCCTGCGCCGCTGGCAGCCGCCCGAGGCGCACCTGGGCTACGCCGCGGGCGTACTCGAACATGGCCTGGGCCAGGCCTTTGTCGCCCGCCGGTTGCGGCTCGGCGAGAACCGCGTCCCATCGCTCGAGGCGAACCAGCGACAGCAGGGGCAGGCTGCGAAAGTACTCGGACAGCATGTCCTGCGACTGCCCCGTGCGCTCAGCCCGTCGGCGCGCGGCATCCAGCGCGACGTCGGCGCGGCCTTCCATCAGCCCGGAGAACCACAGGAAATGCAGGTTGTGGCCGCGCCAGTCCTTGGTGGTGCCGAAGCCCTGGGCCTTCAGCGTTTCGGCCAAGGTCTTATCCGCGTCCACGGCCAGCTGGTTGGCGCGCGTGGCGTCACCGTAGCGGCCCACATGCACATAGATGTGCGATGGCATGTGCACGAGGTGGGGTGCCCGTGGCGCCAGCATGCCCATGCGGTCGGCGGCCGCGATCGCGCGGTGGGCGACGGCCGGGGCGTCAGCGATATGGATCATGTAGTGATTCAGCCCCGTGTGGCCCGAGTGCCGCGGCAGGAGGCGTTCGATGCGGTCGGCCACCTCGCCGGCGCGCCCGTGGGGCTTACCGTCCTGCGTCCACAGTTCGTCGTCCGGCGTGGCGATCATCTCCGCCTCCGCGTACAGCGACAGGATGTCGGGGTCGTCCGGATAGGCATCGGTCAGCGCGCGCAGGCGCGCGGCGTAGGCCACGTCCAATGGATGCGCCTGCCCGGGCGCGCCTGCCGCAGGCTTGCCGCAGACGTCGCCGGCCAGGGGTGCCGTTTCGCGGGCCATGCTGGCATGGGCATAGCGCAGGGCGAGCGACTCCACCAGTGCGCGCTCGCGTGGCGTCGCGCCTTCGAGATGGCGCATCGCATGGTCCACATACCGCAGGTGCTCGGTGAAGTCGCCCCGGCCTGGTGAGTTGATGTTGGGGCCCAGCTGCCAGGCGACACCCCAGGCGCACAAGGCGCAAAGCGGGTCCAGCGCGAGTGCGGCCTTGAACATGCGCACCGCCTCCGCTTCGTTGAAGGCATAGGCCTGAAGCATGGCGCCGCGGAACGCGTCGCGCGCCGCCGGGACGCGCGTCGTCACGGGGGTGTCGAGCCTGCCGTAGCCGTCGAGGACGGGCGCCTTGGCGCTTCGGTCGGGAGTGAACGCCATCAGGGCGCATGAGGCCAGCAAGGTCACCCCGGCAATGGTCCTTGTGTTGCGGTGGAGGCGGTGGTCCACGGGAGATACCCCCTGCTCGTGCACTCACCGGCATTTTAGGGTGGCGGATCGTCAATGGCGGCGTTGCAACTGTTGACACTCCCTGCGCGCGCGGGTACCGTCGCCGCTGGGCTGAATATAAGCGTTTTCCCCCATCAAGCAGCCCATGGGTCCGGAACCGGGCCAGAGGAGTTTTACCGTTGAATGACGTCAATTCCGATGACGCCCTGAGCGAACCTATGGCGTTGGTAACGGGCGAGCCGCTGGAGCGGCCACGCCTGGCAGCGGTGGTTTTCACTGACGTGGTGGGATATTCCTCGCGCATGCAGCGCGACGAGCCCGGCACCATCGCGGCTGTGCAAGCCGATTTCAACCGAATGCGCGAGACCTGCCTGGAACATCACGGCGAAGTCCTCAACACCATGGGCGACGGCATGATGCTGTGCTTCGGCGGCGCCGTGGACGCCATGAGGTTCGCCATGAAGATCCAGACCGAATTCGGCGAGCGCAATGCCGCGTTGCCGCCGGGCCGGGGCCTGATGCACCGGATCGGTATCCACATCGGTGACGTCTATCGCGTGGCGGGCGGGCATGTGGCCGGCGACGGTGTCAACATTGCAGCCCGGCTGGAGCCGAGGGCCGCGCAGGGCGGCATCTGCATCAGCCAGATCGTCTATGACACCGTCAAGGGCAAGGTGCCCATGAAGGCCGAGTCGATGGGGGCGCAGATTTTCAAGAACATCGCCGAACCGCTCACCGTCTGGCGGGTCAATCCCGAAGGCAAAGCCAAGCCCGCCCCGCCGCCTGTGCCCATTGCGCAGGAGCCGCCCGCCCTCAAGCGCTGGTTGCCCCGGATTGTGTGGATCGTGGTGTTGCTGATCGCGTTGGACGTGCTGTGGCCGTACAAGGACAACCTGCTGCCAGCCGGCACCGTGGAGAACCTCGTCGCCCGCGCCGTGCGCATCTGGGGCGACATGCAACGCCTGATCGCGTCAGCGCCGAAGTAGCGCCGCCACTGCTGGCGGAAGCGGTGAGATTCGAACTCACGAACGGTTGCCCGTTGCCGGTTTTCAAGACCGGTGCAATCGACCACTCTGCCACGCTTCCGATGCGTCGCAGATTTTACGCTGCCGCCAGCATGCCCCGCTTTTCGATGAACGCCACCACCTCGGCCACGCCGGCCTGCGTCTTGAGGTTGGTCATCACGAAGGGCTTATCGCGGCGCATGCGCCTGGTATCGGCCTCCATCACGCCCAGGTCGGCGCCGACATAAGGCGCAAGGTCCGTCTTGTTGATCACGAACAGGTCGCTCTTGGTGATGCCCGGGCCGCCCTTGCGCGGGATTTTCTCGCCGGCCGCGACGTCGATCACGTAGATGGTGAGGTCGGAAAGCTCGGGGCTGAAGGTGGCGGCCAGGTTGTCGCCGCCGCTCTCCACGAACACGATGTCGGCCTGCGGAAAGTCAACCAGCATCCGGTCGATGGCCTCGAGGTTGATGGACGCGTCCTCGCGGATGGCCGTGTGAGGGCAGCCACCGGTCTCCACGCCCATGATGCGCTCGGCGGGCAGCGCACCGCTGACGGTGAGCAGGCGCTGGTCTTCCTTGGTGTAGATGTCGTTCGTGATCGCGACCAGATCCCACTTGTCGCGCATGGCCTTGCACAGCATCTCGAGCAAGGTGGTCTTGCCCGAGCCCACGGGCCCGCCGATGCCCACGCGCAGCGGCGGCAGCTTCTTGGTACGGTTGGCGATGTGATGCATGGTCATGATCTGAAGAGTCTCGAGTACTGCGTTTCGTGCTGAGCCGACAGAATGGCCAGCATCGGGGAGAAAGCCTGGCGGTCATCCTCGCGCAAGGTCAGCGCCTTGTCCACGGCGGCCGGAATTTCCGCAGCCAGGCGCAAGAGGATGCGCTGCCCGGCACTCTGGCCCAGCGGCACGGACTTGATGGCGGCTTGCGTCATGTTCTCGGCCCAGCCGAAAGCAAAAGAAAGCAGGCAGTCGCGCACCGGTGCGCCGCTTGCGGATGCGGCGAGGGCGAAGGCCACCGGGTAGGTCAGCGGTTGGGGCGCGCGCGCCGCCACCTCGGGCTGGACGGATTTGAGCCACTCGACCAGCGACCGGCCCATCTGCTCCGTTTGCTGCCGCATTTCGGAAGTCTCGCGCGTACGCAGCACCCAGCGGTCGAGCGCTGCGACGCGCAACAGATCGCCCTCGCGCCAGGCGGTCATCGCGTCGGCCATCACGGCCAGATCCGCACGGGACAGGCACAAGTGCAACTGGTCGGCGAGCCAGGAGGCGGCTGTTGCTTCGTCGTGCACGCGCTCGCTGTCAACCGCGGCCTCCAGCCCCTCAGAATAGGAAAAGCCGCCCACCGGCAGCGCCGGCGAGGCCAGCCAGATCAGCTGCAGCAGCGCGGCATCAGTGGTCGTGGTGGCCATGGTCGTGATGGTGCCCATGCCCCTGGGAATGGCCGGCATGCGAGGTGTAGGCGCCGCCCTCGGGCTCGAACGCGGCATCCGTCGCGTGAACGATCAGGTGCATTGCCCGCAGCATGTCCGCGAGCACATGGTCCGGCTCGATCTTGAGGTGGTCGGGCTTGAGCTCGATGGGCACATGGCGGTTGCCCAGGTGGTAGGCCGCGCGCGTTAAATCAAACGGCGTGCCGTGTTCCTTGCAGTGCGTGATCACCAGCACCGGCTGCGGTGCCGCGATCACCTTCACCAGCGAGCCGTCTTCGGCCACCAGCACGTCGCCGCCGCGGACAGCCGTTCCGCGTGGCAGGAACACGCCCAGGTGGCGTCCCTGCGAATCGGTGCAGTCGAAGCGGCTTTTCTGACGCACATCCCAGTCCAGTTCCACCGTGGCGGCGCGCTTCAGCAGGACAGGCGCGAGGCCATGCCCGCCCACGAGGAGTTTGGAAACCTGGATCATGGAAGCGCCTCGAGCTGGAATTTGGAGCGCCCGTGGATGCGGTATGTGGAAAAGTCTCGCACGTCGAATGTCGCGATAGCGTGAATACCGGTTTCCTCCGCAAGCCAGACCAGCATCGCGTCTGCCCAATCGGGATCGAGATCCGCGTATTTGCCCAGGATGGCTCCGATGCGTTTGTATGCCGCGGCATCAGGCCGGTGGATGTCGATCGTCCCCTTCGCCGCCAGTTCGGCGATGGTCGCTCGCCGGCGTGCAGGCAAGAAGAAGGCCGTTTCGGTCAGCACGGCTTCGACGGTGTGCAGTTTCGCATTGCAGCCGGCGAGCCAGCGCGTCGCAGCTTCGTGCCGGCCATCGTCCGAGTGAAGCAACGCGACAAGAACGCCGGTATCCAGCAAGATGCCACCCTGCCCCTCCATCAACGCGGCCTCGTGAGGCGCTCGAGTGCACGCTTTCGGATGACTTGCTTGGTTGCGCTTTCGCCGGCCATGCCGTTCACGCATCCGATCAAGCCGAGCCGTTTGAATGCCGCGTAATTCGCGCTGATACCGCCTTCAGGTGCGAGCTCTTTTTGCTTGCCCGCGCGCGCGAGGTAGCCGGCCAAGGCTTCCTGAACGACATGACTCTTTGTCAGGCCGTTGGATGCGCTGTATTCGTCGAGCGCCTGTTCCAGCGCCTGGGAGAGTCGGACAGTGAGGGTCATGCCGGCATTGTAATACATAACCCTGTCATGTATTCGCCGTCAGAACAGGAAGTATCGCTGCGCCATCGGCAGTACGGTCGCTGCTTCGCAGGTCAGCAGCTGGCCGTCGGCGCGCACCGCGTAAGTCTGCGCATCGATCTCCATCTTGGGAAGGTAGCTGTTGTGGATGAGGTCGCCCTTGCGCACGTTGCGAATGTTCTTCACGGCGCTGAGGTTCTTGGCCAGCCCGAAAGCTTCCTTGATGCCTGCGACCAGGCCGGCTTGCGACACGAAGGTGAGCGAGCCCCTGGCGATGGCGCCGCCGAAGCTGCCGAACATGGGGCGGTAGTGCACCGGCTGCGGCGTGGGGATTGACGCGTTCGGGTCGCCCATCGCGGCCATTGCGATGAAACCGCCCTTGAGGATGAGTGCCGGCTTCACGCCGAAGAACGCCGGTTTCCACACGACGAGGTCGGCCCACTTGCCGGACTCGATGCTGCCCACCTCGTGGCTGATGCCGTGGGAGATGGCTGGGTTGATCGTGTACTTGGCGATGTAGCGCCTGCAACGGAAGTTGTCGTTGCGTTCAGTGTCGTCGGCCAACTTTCCCCGCTGCACCTTCATCTTGTGCGCCGTCTGCCAGGTGCGCATGACGACTTCGCCCACGCGGCCCATGGCCTGGCTGTCCGAGCTCATCATGCTGATCGCGCCCAGGTCGTGCAGCACGTCCTCCGCCGCGATCGTCTCCTTGCGGATGCGGCTTTCGGCGAAAGCCAGATCCTCCGCAATTGCCGGATCGAGGTGATGACACACCATGAGCATGTCCACGTGCTCGTCCAGCGTGTTGACTGTATAGGGCATCGTTGGATTGGTGGAGGAGGGCAGAAAGTTGGCTTCGCCCACCACGCGAAGGATGTCCGGGGCGTGGCCGCCCCCCGCGCCTTCGGTGTGGAAGGCGCACAGGGCACGGCCCTTGGTGGCCGCGATCGTGTTCTCAACGAAGCCGGATTCGTTGAGGGTGTCGCTGTGGATCGCGACCTGCGTGTCGGTTTCGTCGGCCACGTCCAGGCAGTTGCTGATAGCCGCGGGCGTCGTGCCCCAGTCCTCGTGCAGCTTCAACCCGATCGCGCCGGCATTGATCTGCTCGTGCAATGCGCCCGGCAGGCTGGCGTTGCCCTTGCCGAGGAAGCCCAGGTTCATGGGGAAGGCGTCGGCCGCCTGCAGCATGCGCTCGATGTTCCAGGCGCCCGGCGTGCAAGTCGTGGCGAAGGTGCCCGTGGCCGGGCCGGTGCCGCCGCCCATCATGGTGGTGACGCCGGAGGCCAGCGCCTCCTCGATTTGTTGCGGGCAGATGAAATGGATGTGGCTGTCGATGCCACCCGCGGTGACGATGCTGCCCTCGCACGAAATGATCTCCGTGCCCGGGCCGATCACCATGTCGACACCCGGTTGCGTGTCCGGGTTACCGGCCTTTCCAATGGCGGCGATGCGTCCGCCTCGGATGCCGATGTCGGCCTTGACGATGCCCCAGTGGTCGAGGATGAGCGCGTTGGTCAGCACGCAGTCCATCGTGCCTTCGGCGCGCGTGTGTTGCGATTGCGCCATGCCGTCGCGGATCGTCTTGCCGCCGCCGAACTTCACTTCCTCGCCGTAGCCGCCGGCTCGCAGCGTGTAGTCGTCCTCGACCTCGATCACCAGTTCGGTGTCGGCCAGCCGCACGCGGTCGCCCGTCGTCGGGCCGAACATCTCGGCGTATGCGCGTCGTCCTATGGTTGCCATTAAAGTTTCCCTTGCACGAGGCCCCGGAAGCCATAAACGGTGCGATCCCCGCCCAGGTCGACCAGCTCCACCGTACGCTGCTGCCCCGGCTCGAAGCGCACGGCCGTGCCCGACGCGATGTTCAATCGCATGCCGCGCGCCGCGTCGCGGTCGAACTGGAGCGCCCCGTTGGTCTCCGCGAAGTGATAGTGCGAGCCGACCTGTATCGGCCGGTCGGCGGTGTTGCGCACGACCACGGTCGCCGTGCGGCGGCCGGGGTTGAGCTCGGTGAACAGTTCGCCGGGGATCATGAACTCATCGGTCCCGTGAAAGCCAGATGGCCATTCCGGCCAGCAGCGCCACGACGGCGAAGCCGGCCGTATCGGTGGGGTGCCAGTGCGATGCCGCAAGGCCGTGGCCGTCGTGCGCCAGCGTTACGGTGCTCGTGGCGATCAAGGCGCAGGCCGCGGCCAGCGGGGGGAGAAATCGCTTCATCTTCGGCTCCTTGTGCATGAAGTTCAGACGATTGGTTGATGCACCGTGACCAGCTTGGTGCCGTCGGGGAAGGTTGCTTCGACCTGGATGTCGGGGATCATTTCGGGTACGCCCTCCATCACGTCTGCGCGCGTGAGAATGGAGCGGCCCTCGCTCATGAGCTGCGCCACGGTCTTGCCGTCGCGCGCGCCCTCCATGACCGCGGCGGAGATGAGCGCCACTGCTTCCGGGTAGTTGAGCTTGAGCCCACGGGCCCGGCGGCGCTCCGCCAGCAGGGCGGCCGTGAAGATCAGGAGCTTGTCTTTCTCGCGGGGGGTCAGTTCCATGATGGGCGGACGAAGGTAACGGTCCATCTTAGTTCAAGCGCCATGCCGGGCCATACGCCGGACGGCGCATGGACAGGCACGAAACCTGCACTTCAGCTCCGTGAGCGAAATCATTCCCATCCTGCCCGTGCCCCACGACGCGCCCCAACGTGTCGTGAAAGTCCGGCGCGATTACAACAGCTGGGTGGCGAGCGAAACCATGGAGGATTACGCGCTGCGCTACACACCGCAGCGGTTCCGCAAATGGTCGACGTTCCGCGTGGCCAACACCGCGTTCGGTGCGGCGTCCTTCCTGATCCTGGAGGCGGTGGGCGCCACGCTTCTCGTGCAATACGGGTTCATGAACGCCTTCTGGGCCATCCTGGCCACCGGCCTCATCATCTTCACCGCCGGCCTGCCGATCAGCATCTACGCCGCCCGCTACGGGATCGACATGGACTTGCTCACCCGCGGCGCGGGCTTCGGCTACATCGGCTCCACGCTCACTTCACTGATCTACGCGTCCTTCACCTTCATCTTCTTCGCGCTCGAAGCGGCGGTGATGGCCTACGCTCTGGAGCTGGCACTGGGCATCCCTCCGAGCTGGGGTTACCTGGTGTGCGCGCTTGTGGTCATACCGCTCGTCACGCACGGCGTATCGGCCATCAGCAGGCTGCAGGTGTGGACGCAGCCGCTCTGGCTCGTGATGCTCGTCGTGCCATTCGCCTATGTGTTGGTGCGCGATCCCGGTGCGTTTGCCGGCGTGACGCACTACGCTGGTGAGCTGGGGCGGGGCGCCCAGTTCGACCTGCACTTGTTTGGTGCCGCGCTGACAGTCGGCATCGCGCTCATCACGCAAATGGGCGAGCAAGCCGACTATCTGCGTTTCATGCCCGCGCGCACGGCAGTGACCCGTTGGAGCTGGTGGCTCGGTGTGCTCGCGGGCGGGCCGGGATGGGTGGTGCTGGGCGTGGTCAAAATGCTCGGCGGCGCGCTGCTGGCGTACCTCGCTATCACTCACATGGTGCCGGTCGACCGGGCCGTGGACCCGAACCAGATGTACCTGGCGGCCTATGAGTACGTGTTCCCGAACTACGGCTGGGCGGTCGCGGCGACGGCGCTGTTCGTGGTCATCTCCCAACTGAAGATCAACGTGACCAACGCCTACGCCGGCTCCCTGGCCTGGTCCAACTTCTTCTCGCGCGTCACGCACAGCCACCCCGGTCGTGTCGTGTGGGTCGTGTTCAACACGCTCATCGCTTTCATGCTCATGGAGATGAACGTCTTCCAGGCCCTGGGCGACGTGCTGGGCCTGTATTCCAACATTGCCATCGCATGGATGATGGCCGTGGTGGCGGACCTGGTCGTCAACAAGCCGCTCGGCCTGTCGCCGCCCGGCATCGAATTCAAGCGCGCCTACCTGTATGACATCAACCCGGTGGGCGTCGGCGCGATGGCGCTGGCTTCGGCGCTGTCGATCTCGGCGCACCTCGGGTTCTTCGGGCCGACGGCGCAGGCGTTCTCGGCGGTGATCGCGCTGGGCGTGGCGTTCATCACGTCGCCGCTCATTGCGTGGGCGACGAAGGGGCGGTATTACATAGCGCGTGGTGTCGTCCCGGACTCGATCCGGGATCCATGGATTGCGGGGCCGGGCCGGAACGTGATGCCTCGGCACGTGCATAGTGAAGGCCCGGCAATGGGCTCGCTGCACTGGACAGCTGCCGGCCCCGGGCGTTCCGCGAGCCCAGCCCGCAATGACAATCCGCCCTCCCTCCAACGCTGCGTCATCTGCGAGCGCGAATACGAAGGCCCGGACATGGCGCATTGCCCGGCCTACCAGGGCCAGATCTGTTCGCTGTGCTGCACGCTCGACGCGCGTTGCGGCGACCTGTGCAAACCGCATGCGAGCCTGTCGGCGCAATGGTCAGGTGCGCTTCGATGGCTGCTGCCGCGCCGCGTGTGGCCGTACCTGGACACGGGCGTGGGCCACTTCCTGCTGCTGATGCTCATCATCGTGCCGGTGCTCGCCACGCTGTTCGGCATGCTGTACTACCAGGAGGCGCGGACAGTGGCGCAGCTGATGGACGGCGCGCAACTGCCAGGCGACACCCTGCGCTCCGGCTTCCTGAAGGCGTACATGGCGCTGCTGGTCATCTCCGGCATCGTGGCCTGGTGGCTGGTGCTCGCGCACAAGAGCCGGCAGGTGGCGCAGGAGGAATCCAACCGCCAGACCCATCTGCTGATGCGCGAGATCGAATCGCACCGGCAAACCGACGAAGCACTGCAGAACGCGAAGCTCCTGGCGGAGCAGGCGAAGCTGGCGGCGGAACACGCCAACCAGGCCAAGAGCCGCTATATCAGCGCAATCAGCCACGAGCTGCGCACGCCCCTGAACAGCATCCTCGGCTACGCGCAGCTGATGGGTGAGGACACCAGCGTGCCGCCGCACCGCAAGCAGGCGGTCAACGTCATCCGGCGTGGGGGCGAGCACCTGTTGTCGCTGATCGAGGGCACGCTGGATATCGCCCGCATCGAGGCCGGCAAGCTCACCCTCGCCGTGAAGCCGATGCAGTTCGCAGATTGCGTGCACGAGATGGCGGGGATGTTCGAGCTCCAGGCGTCGGCCAAGGGACTGGCCTTCCATTTCGAAGCGGAGGGCAACGTGCCCGAGGTCGTGCGGGCCGACGAGAAGCGCGTGCGCCAGATCCTCATCAACCTGCTGGGCAACGCGATCAAGTTCACATCACAAGGACAGGTTACCTTCCGCATCCGCTACGCGCGGGAGATGGCGCACATCGACATCGAGGACACCGGCCCCGGCCTCACCGCAGAGGAGGTGGCGCAGATCTTCGAGCCTTTCGCACGCGGCAACAGCGCCAGCCACACGGCGCCGGGCGCGGGGCTGGGCCTCACGATCGCGAAGATGCTCACCGACCTGATGGGTGGCGAGATGACGGTCGCCAGCACACCGGGCGTGGGATCGGTGTTTCGCATCAAGCTGTTCCTGCCCGAAGTGCACCACGCCGCCGCGCCGGCCCGCTTTGCCGCGAGCCGCCCGCGCCGTGGCTACGAGGGCGCGCGCCGCAAGGTGCTGGTGGTGGACAACGAGGAAGCCGACCGTGAGCTGCTCGTGCAGCTGCTCGAACCGCTGGGCTTCGAGCTGCGCACCGCCGCGAGCGGGCACGATGCGCTCGACCTGCTGGCGGCGGGCCTGCGGCCCGACGCCATCCTGATGGATCTCGCCATGCCGGGCATCGACGGCTGGGAGACGATCCGCAGACTGCGACGGTTGGATGGCGTCGCAGCGAGGGTTGCCGTTGTCAGCGCCAATGCGTTCGACAAGAATCTGGACAACGATGCCGGCGTGCGTGCCGAAGATTTCATAGGCAAGCCGGTGCGCCACAGCGAGCTGCTTGACTGGCTTGGGCGGCAGCTGGGTCTACGCTGGCTCGAGTCTCCGCCGCCGCCCGGCGCTGTGGTGGCCGCCACGGAATCAGTCTGGATTTGGCCGGAGCCGGCGTCGCTGCTGGCGCTCCAACACACCGTGCAGCTCGGCTACTACCGCGGGATCATGAACCAGCTGGACGAGATCGAGGCGGCGCAGCCCGCATGCGCCGGCTTCGCGGCGGCGATGCGCGAGCTGGCCCGCCAGTTCCAGTTCGAGGCGATGAGCCGCGAACTCTCCAAGGCCCCCGTTGAGGAGGAGCGCCCATGAATGCGCGCATCGAGTTCGACCGAACTACCAGCGACGTGGTGCTGATCGTGGACGACGTGCCCGACAACCTGTCGGTGCTGCACGACGCACTCGACGAGTCCGGCTACACGGTGCTGGTCGCCACCGGCGGCGAGGCCGCGCTGCAGCGCGCGGCGCAGGCCCTGCCCGACATCGTGCTGCTGGACGCGATGATGCCCGGCATGGACGGCTTCGAGGTGGCAAAGCGCCTGAAGGGTTCGCCCGCCACCGCCCACATCCCGATCATCTTCATGACGGGCCTCACGGAAACCGAGCACCTCGTCGCCGCGCTGGAGGCAGGCGGCGTCGACTACGTCACCAAGCCGATCAAGCCCAAGGAAGTCCTGGCGCGCATGGGCGTGCACATGCAGGGGGCGCGGCAAGCGCGGCAGACACGCAACGCACTCGACGCGTTCGGCTACGCCAGCATCACGGTGCGCGCGAGCGACGGCAAGCTGATGTGGCAGACGCCGCTGGCTCGCGAGCTGTTGATGGCGTATTACGGCACCAGCGCGCCCGAGGCGCCGCAGCCCGTGATCGACTGGCTGCGCCGGCACCTGAAGGACGCGGAGCAGCAAATCGAGCCGCCCCGCCTCGCGGCCGAACTCGGCGCGCGCCGCCTCACGTTCCGCCTGCACCAGCAGACGGGTGACGATGATTGGCTGATCGTCATGCGCGAGGTTTCGGACACGGCCGTCATCGAGGCGATGAGCCTGTCGTTCCGGCTCACCGCGCGGGAAGCAGAGGTGCTGTACTGGGTGGTCAAGGGAAAGATCAACCGCGACATCGCCGACATTCTGGGTTCCAGCCCCGCCACGGTGAAGAAGCACCTCGAGCGCGTGTTCGCCAAGCTGGGGGTCGAGACCCGCACTTCAGCCGCCGGAATGGCAATGACGCGCATCCGGCAGCTGCATCCGCAGTTCGAGGGGTAGTTCACTGTGGCTGGGCCGCGGCCTGCTGGAGCGCATCTCCGAATCGCGTCACCGCCAGCTCCCCGATCCGCTGACCCATTTGCAGGCCGGCTTCGGTGGAGAAACGGTAGTGAATGCCCTCCCAGATGCGGGCGTTCGCCACTTCCTGGATGAAATCGTCGATGCGGCTCCAGCGCCGCGTCGCGCCTTGCGCCGACGGGCTCGACGTGCTGAGCACCGGTGCCGCACCCGCGCCGATCTCCGCCTTCAACACCGTGCCGACGGCGGCTGCCAGGATGCTGTGCGCGCTGGGGTATTCGGGATGCAGCGGCGCGTCGGTCAGCGGTGTCCAGCCGGCATCGCGTTCGGTGGCATCGTTGCCGTCCGCGTCGCCGTTGCGGATGGCCGTGGCGGGGCGCCAAAAGTGGTAGTGGTACTTCGCGTCGAATACGGCGATCAAGGCGTCGTCCATCGACTGCGCGACGGCCGCATACATCCGGGCGTTGTCGGCAGGCTTCCTTCCTGGTGCGGCAGCCACCGGCCGCGCGACGCCAAAATAGATCGACGGCAGCGAGAACTCCCAGAAGCGCGCGACCTCCGTCTGCTCTGCCGTGCGCGACGTGCTGGACTTGCTGCCCAGTGCCTTCACTTCGTTGTAGTCACGTGCCCAGGTCGCGCTGGTCAACGACGCAGGCGCCGCGGGCCGCACCTGGTCCGGCCGGCTGAGAAGCCAGGTCTTGCGTTGCCCCCAGTGCGGCGCAGCCGCGGCGGCGGTGGGCACGTAGGCACCTGGCGCCGCATGGGGGCGATAAGGTTGGCCGGGCCCGGCGGCGCCGTCGTCCGCGCGCGCAGCCAGTACGGCCTTCGCCGCTTTTTCGCCGGCCTCGATGCCCGCCGCGCGCGCCGGGGTGTCGGGGATCGCTGCGAGGCTAGCGGTGTATGCGCTCGTCACGGCGCGTTCCTGCGCGGGCAGCAGCCGCGTGAGCACTGCGCGGTTGGCAGCCGCCACGGCAGCGTCGATCGCGGCGTCCTGGCCGGCCCCGCGCGGCTTGCGGCGGGCGGCATCGGCCACTGCGTCGTGCACGGCAGTTTGCAGTATGGCCATGACGCGCACGGCCGGCGGCGTGCCCATTCGGGATTCGACGATCAGCTCCCCGGCGCGCGTGTTCCAGTCGATGACGGTGTCGGCGCGCGCAGTGCCGAGGCCGGCCGCCATCGCGGCGGCTGTGAAGCAGAGTCGTGTGATGGTTTGCATGATGGCTCCTTGAGGTGGGTCATGGGTTGCTTGGGCCGGCTCAGCCGGCGTCGATGTCGAAGAGAAAGCGTTCGATCGCGTCATTGACCGGGCCGGGGTCCTGCACAGGCCCCATATGGCCCAGGCCCTGGAACCTGCGAATGCGCACATTCGGCAGCGCGTCGGTGAGAATCCGCGCCACGCCGCGTGCCGACGCCGTGGTCTCGGTGCCGGTCATGTACAGCACAGGGATATCCAGCGAACGGAAGGATTGCGCCGTGCTCGGCTCCGTGAACAGCGCGTGTGCCCAGCTGCCGACGTCACGGATGCTGTGAGCGACCGGTTGCCGGCGCGACTCGGGCGTGCGTTGCCACGCTCCCGCGCCGCTCCAGTAATCGATGAAGTGCTCCGCCGCTTCCTCGTGGTCGCCCCGGTCAACTGCCTCGGCCGCCACGCTGGCGGCCAGGCGGATGCCGTCGGCCGCATTCGGTGCCGGCGATTCCTGGTCGAGCAGCGAGAACAGCGTGGGCTCGTAGAGGGCCAGCCCGCGCACGCGGCCGCGGTGGCGCATGGCCGCGAGCAGCGCGACCGCCGCACCGTACGAATGCCCGACCAGCGCGGCGCGCGGGCCCGCGAGCTCCAGCACGGGCTCGATCAGGTCGACTTCATCGGCCAGGGACCGCGGACGCGGCAGCGGCCACTGCGGGCTGCGGCCCGCGCCATACAGCTCGGGCGCCAGCACCCGGTAGCGTGGCGCGAGCAGAGCCATCAGTCCGCCCCACTGGGCGGCGCTGCTGGCGTTGCAATGCAGGCACACGACACCCGGGCCAGTGCCCGTTTCACGGACATGGGGCTCCGGCCGGGCAAGGACGGCCGCGTTCATGAGGCTGCTCCCTTCGCCGCGTAGAAGCGGTAGTCCGCGGTGTAGGGCACCCGCGAAAGGAGCAGCCACGGCGAGATGGCCGCCAGCAGGGTGGCGAGGGTTCTTCGCATGTCGTTCTCCTGCCGCGCCGCGTTCAGGCGCGCACGACAACCACTTCGAGGTACTCGCCGGGAATGACGAGCGCAGCGGCGTCAGGGCGCTTCATGCGGTCGATCAGCGCCACCATGTCACGTTCCAGCGCATCGCCCTTGGGTCCCAGCGCCGCGAAGGCCTTGTGCACCGGGCCGTACCAGGTGCGGAACACATCGACGAAGTGTTCCGCCGAGCGGTAGCGGAAGTTGAAGAGACGCCGATTGCATTGAATGCTCGCCGCCGCGGGGCCGAACAGCTCGGCCAGGTAGGCCTCGGTTCCCCACAGTGCGGGCGATTTGGCGCCTGCGGGCGGGGGCAGGTGCTGGCCCAGAGTCTTGAACAGCTGGCCGATGAATCCATCGGGCGTCCAGTTGGCCATGGCGATGCGTCCGCCGGGCCGGCACACGCGCGCCATCTCGCGCGCCGCGCGGGCGTGATCGGCCGTGAACATCACCCCGAACGTGGACAGCACGGCGTCGAAGCGGCCGGGCGCGAAGGGAAGCTCTTCCGCATCGGCGGTCTGGAACTTCACGTCGAGTTTCTCGGCATGTGCGCGCGCTTGCCCGGCCTCCAGCAGGCTGCCCACATAGTCGGTGGAAATCACGCCCGCGCCGCGGCGCGCAGCAGCCAGTGTCGCATTGCCATTGCCGGCTGCGACGTCGAGCACGTCTTCGCCGGACTGCACGTCGGCGGCTTCGCACAGCGTCTCGCCGACGATTTGCAGCGTCGTGCCCACGACGGAATAGTCGCCGCTGCCCCACGCGGCCTGCTGCTTCTGCTTGAGTGCCACGAGCGGATCGGTCGCGGCGGAGGGGGAAAGAACTGCATTCATGGGATGAACTCCTTGGATGATGTGGACAACCGCCTTCGAAAGCGGACGGCCAGTTTCCGGCGGCGCGGGGCTTGCTGTCCTGTCCACGGCTCCGCCGTTTTTTCCCGCTGCACCGCTGCCGGGGTGGGCGGGCGCCAGGGTCTTGATCGCGCGTCCGGCTTTCTTGTTCGCGCTTCCGCGGCTTGCAAAGCGCGGTCGACACGGCACGCCAAAATGCCGACAATTCCTCCTCATGGACGCCTTGTCGGAACTCTTGAAAGTGGTGCGGCTGCGCCGCGCTTCGTTCTTCTACGTTGACTTCACAGCGCCCTGGTGCGTGGCGACGCCGGGCGCTGATGGGCTGGACGAGGAACTGCTTCGGCCGCGGGCAGAGCAATTGGTGATCTATCACATGCTCACCCAAGGCGAGTGCACCGTGACGCTGCAGGGCCTCGCGCCGTTCCGCATGAAGGCCGGCGACGTCATCGTCTGCCCCAATGGCGAAGCGCACCAGATGGCCTCGGTCGACGGCACGGCGATGCCACTCGATGTAGATCTCGCGGCGCTGATGCGCAGGCCCCCCGGGCCGATTAACTACGGCGGAGGCGGCGAGCCCGCTCAATTCATCTGCGGCTACCTCAGCTGTGATGCGCGGCTGTGCCGTCCGGTGTTCACGGCATTGCCTCGCGCCGTGCTCGTCAGCCTGCGCGGCGACCCGGGCATGGACTGGCTCGAGACATCCATTCGGCACGCGGCCGGGCAGGCCCTGTCTCCGCGACCGGGTGGTGAGGGCGTGTTGACCAAGTTGTCGGAGGTGTTGCTGATCGAAACCGTGCGCCGTCACATGGAGGCGCTGCCAGCCAACCAGACCGGCTGGTTCGCCGGGCTTCGCGATCCGGCCGTGGGCTGCGCGCTCGCGCAGATGCACCAGCGCCCATCGCATCCCTGGACGGTGGAAAGCCTCGCGCGCGAGGCCAACGTCTCGCGCTCCGTCATGGCCGAGCGGTTCAGCCACTTCGTCGGCCAGTCGCCGATGAGTTATCTGGGCAAGCTGCGCATGGCGATCGGGGCCGACCTGTTGCGCGACGGCGCGCAGAGCGTCACCCGGGTCGCAGGGCAGGTCGGCTACGAAACCGATGCCGCCTTCAACCGGGCCTTCCGGCGGGAATTCGGCTTGCCACCGGCCGCATGGCGCAGGGCGCAATCGGGCATGGGAGCTGTGGCAGGCTGAATCGAAATCAGGTCGATCGTCCGGCCATCCGCGCGCAAAGGTCGAATGCGTGCTGCAGGCCCTCGATCTGCGCGATGCCCTTGCCCGCGATGTCGAAGGCGCTGCCGCTGGCTGACGTCGCGACCGGTACCGGCAGCCCGCCGTGGAGCGTGACGCCGCGCTCGAAACCCATGAGCTTCATCGCGATCTGGCCCTGGTCGTGGTACATCGACACCACGGCGTCGAAGTCGCCGCGCCGTGCCGCGATGAACACCGTATCGGGCGACCAGGGACCGGTCGCCGCGATGCCTTCGCCCTGGAGCCGGCGCACCGCCGGCTCGATGATCTCGATCTCTTCATGTCCGATCGAGCCGCAGTCGCCGGCGTGCGGGTTCAGGCCCGACACGGCGATGCGGGGCCGGTCGATGCCGGCGCGGCGCAATGCGCCCACGATGATGTGCACCGCGTCGCGCACGGCCTCTGGCGTAATGAGCGAGGCCACCTCGCGCAGCGGCACATGCGAAGTCACGCGCGATGTCCAGAGCCGGTCCGTGATGTTGAACTCGCACACGAAGCCATCGACGCCGAAACGCTCCTGCATGTAACGCAGCTCGTCCTCGTGCGCCATACCGCCCAGGCGAAGGGAATGCTTGTTCAGGGGCGCGAAGACGATGCCGTCGACCAGTCCCTCGCGAGCAGCATCCGTGGCCGCGGACAGCGCGCGCAAGGCGGAAGCCCCCGCCGCGGCAGTGGATTGGCCCGGCACCGCGGCGCAGTCCGCGGGTTGAACCAGGTGCGTCACGCGGCCGGGCTCGAACCTGAGGCCGTCGATGGAATCGATCGGCAGGACGTCCAGTTTGGCGGCGGCGACACTCTCGCCGGCGGTCAGCGACGCCGCATCGCCGATCAGCAGAATGTCTGCCGCCGCGACGTTGGCCGGGCGGGCCAGCAGCTTGACGGCCATCTCGGGGCCGACGCCGCCGCCGTCGCCCAGCAGCACGGCCAGTCGGGGGCGCCGCGAGAAAGTGGATGGCTCTGCGTTCACGAACCGTCCGCCTTGATGTTGGCGTCGCGCACCAGCTTGCCGAAGCGCTCGTATTCGTTGCGGTTCATCTCGCTGAACTGCTCGACGCTGATGGCGCCGACATCACCGCCCAGGCCCTTTATGCGGGCCTGCACATCGGGCATCTTGAGCACGCGCGCCAGTTCCACCGTGAGGCGCTCCACCACCGGTCGCGGCGTTCCGGCGGTGACGTACAGGCCATACCAGGTTTGCACGTCGGCGCCCTTGACGCCCTGCTCGGACAAGGTGGCAACGTCTGGCATTTCCGAAGAGCGCTTCTCGGCTGTCACGGCCAGCGGCCGGAACTTGCCCGCGCGAATCTGCCCCATCGCCGACGAGGTGGAGTCGAACATCATCTCGACCTGCCCGCCGATGATGTCGATGTGCGCCTGCGAACTGCCCTTGTAGGGGATGTGGATGGCCTTGGTCGCGGTGGCGAGCGCGAACGCTTCTCCGGCGATGTGCTGGGTGCTGCCGACGCCCGAGGACGCATACTTGAAGCTGCCGGGCTTGTCCGCCATCGCGGCCATCAATTCCTTCACCGACTTGTAGGGCGAGGTGGCCGAGACGACCAGCACGTTTGGCATTACCGCGACCAGGCCGATCGGCTGCAGGTCCTTCAGCGGGTCGAACTTGAGCTTGAGCAGGTGCGGCGCGATCGCCTGGCCGGTGTTGGTGGCCAAGAGCAGCGTGGTGCCGTCCGCCGGCGCGCGCGCGGTGAGTTCGGCGGCGATCGTGTTGGAAGCGCCAGGGCGGTTTTCCACCACGACCGACTGCTTCAGGTCCACGGCGAATTTGTCGGCCAGCATGCGCGCCAGGATGTCGGTGCCGCCGCCGGGCGATGCGCCCACCATGATCCGAATTGGCTTGTCGGCCTGTGCGAGTGCGGGCGTGGCCGCCAGGCACAGGCTGGCGCCGGTGGCGAGCGCGAGCGCCCAATGCAGTGCTTTGTCCATCTGAGGTCTCCTTGTGGCTTCCCAGCCTAAAGCGCCTCGTCATCACTTTCCAATGTTTTTTTAAGACTTACCGATATACATTTAGGCATGATTCCCTCGAGAACGCCATGGCGACGCGCCTGAGCGACAGCGCCCTCCTGATGCGCCTGCGCACGCGGCAGCTGCTGCTGCTCGCGCGCCTTGGAGAAGAGCGTCACCTCGGCCGCGCGGCGGCGGCGCTGGGCATCAGTCAACCTGCCGCCACCAAGCTGCTGCAGCAGGCCGAAGAAACGCTGGGCGTGCATCTTTTCACGCGCGAAGCACGGGGTATGGCGCCGACTGCTGGCGGCGACGTGCTGATCCGCTATGCCAGGCAGATGACGGTCGAATTCGGGCTGGCGCGCGAACAGGTGGCGGCGCTGCGCTCGGGGCTGCGCGGGTTGCTGCGCCTGGGCAGCGTGCCTGGCGCGCTGCCGCAGCTGCTGGCGCCCGCGCTGGCGGCCTACAAGCGCACGCACCCGAAGGTGGCAGTGTCCGTCCTGGTGGAAACCAGCGACGTGATGCTCGCGCACCTGGAACGGGGTGACGTGGACCTGATGCTGGGCCGGTTCACGCAAGGGCACCACGACGACGTCTTCGAGGGCCGGATGCTGCTGGAGGAGCCGCAGGTCGCCGTGGTGCGTGCCGGCCATCCGTTGCTGTCGCACAAGGCGCCGCTCGTGCTCGCGGACTTGCTGCGCTGGCCGTGGATCCTCCAGCCGCCAGGCTCGCCGCAGCGCAGCCGCTTCGAGGCGGCTCTTCGCGAAGCCGGCTTGCATGCAAGGCTCGACATCACGGAGACGGCATCCACCGTCGCAACCACGGCGTTGCTGGAGGCCAGCGACATGGCCGCGATCATGCCTGCGTCGCTCGCCGCGCACTACGGGCGGCTCGGCCTGGTGCAGGTCGTTCCACTGGCGTTGCCGCTGCATGTGCCGTCGATCCAGCTGATCACGCTGCGCCACCGCGTGCTGTCGCCGGTGGCGCAGGGCTTCGTGCGGCAGCTGTCCGAGCACCATCCCGGCGTCGACTGACGGCCCGGGCGAAGCTGCTGTACGCCACCCGGCGTATATCGCCGCGCTGCTCATCTGCCCAGAATCAATCCGTCCACATCAGGCGCCTGCAAGGGCAGGGTGGGGCGGTTTTCTTCCTTTCGCTTTCAGGAGCATCACACATGCAACGTCGTTTCACTCTCAAGGCGCTGACCGCCGCGGTCGCGCTGGCTTCGGCCGGCCTGCCGGCCTTCGCCGCCGACACCATCAAGGTCGGCATCCTGCACAGCCTGTCGGGCACCATGGCCATTTCGGAAACCGTGCTGAAAGACACGGTGCTGATGGCCATCGACGAAATCAACGCTAAGGGCGGCGTGCTGGGCAAGAAGCTCGAGCCCGTCGTCGTTGACCCTGCCTCCAACTGGCCTCTCTTTGCCGAGAAGACCAAGCAGTTGCTGACGCAAGACAAGGTTGCCGTGATCTTTGGCTGCTGGACCAGCGTGTCGCGCAAGTCGGTGCTGCCGGTGGTCGAAGAGCTGAACGGCCTCTTGTTCTACCCCGTGCAATACGAAGGTGAAGAGCTCTCTAAAAACGTGTTCTACACCGGCGCCGCGCCCAACCAGCAAGCCATCCCCGCAGTCGACTACCTCATGAGCAAGGACGGCGGCGCCGCCAAGCGCTGGGTCCTGCTGGGCACCGATTACGTGTATCCCCGCACCACCAACAAGATCCTGCGCGCCTACCTGAAGAGCAAGGGCGTGAAGGACACAGACATCGACGAGAAGTACACCCCCTTCGGCCACAGCGACTACCAGACCATCGTCGCGGACATCAAGAAGTTCTCGGCCGGCGGCAAGACGGCGGTCGTCTCCACCATCAACGGGGACTCCAACGTACCTTTCTACAAGGAACTGGGCAACGCCGGCCTGAAGGCCAAGGACGTGCCGGTCGTTGCCTTCTCGGTGGGTGAGGAAGAACTGCGCGGCGTGGACACCAAGCCGCTCGTGGGCCACCTGGCGGCGTGGAACTACTTCCAGTCGATCAAGAACCCGACCAACGCGGAGTTCGCCAAGAAGTGGGCCGCGTACGCCAAGGCCAAGAAGCTGCCCGGCTCCGACAAGCCGCTCACCAACGACCCGATGGAAGCCACCTACATCGGCATCAATATGTGGAAGCAGGCCGTCGAGAAGGCAAAGACCACCGACGTCGACAAGGTCATCGCCGCCATGGCCGGCCAGACCTTCAAGGCGCCGAGCGGCATCGTCTCGAAGATGGACGAGAAGAACCACCACCTGCACAAGTCGGTGTTCATCGGCGAAATCAAATCCGACGGCCAGTTCAACGTGGTGTGGAAGACGCCGGGGCCGGTGAAGGCCAAGCCCTGGTCGCCGTACATCGAAGGCAACGACAAGAAGCCCGACGAGCCGGCGAAGAAGTGACGCGGTAGCGTCACTGTCCCGAGGTTGTCATTGCGGGCTTGACCCGCAATCCATGTCGCGTTGTCCAGCGTCCTGGCCGGCGAGACATGGATCCCGGATCAAGTCCGGGATGACAACCAGGGGCCACCCTACAGGTTCCTTCAATGTTCATCCGCAGTCTTGTCCTTCTCGCATCTTTCCTCCTTTCTGCAGGCGCCCATGCATTGACGCCCGCGGAGGCGCGAGCCATGGCCGCGGGGGAGACCGACGCGCGCATAGAGGCCTTGAACAAGGCCGTGGCGATGGCGGACGACAAGACGGCGGCCTTCATCCAGGCGCTGGTCGATGACGCGGTGAAGGTCGCCGGCGACAAGGTGTTCCTGGTCAAAGACGGCAAGGGGTTCGACCCTGTAACCGGCGCCGAAAGTGCGCTGCCCGCCGACGCCGAGGACGTGATCAACAACAACCGTATGCGCGGAGAGCTCGATGCCGCGATGGCCGCGCTCAAGCTGTTCTCGAAAGACGTGGCGCTGCGGCGCGAGGCGATCAAGACGTTGCAGAACGAGAGTGACGAATCCAGGCTGCCGCTGATCGAGAAGGCACTGGCGGCCGAGACCGACGCGCAGGTCAGGGAGCAGCTGGACATGGTGCGCGCGGCCGTACTGCTGGGCAGCACCGACAAGGCAAGGCGCATCGAGGCGGCGCGGCTGCTGTCGCACAGCGACAACCCCAGCACCAAAACGTTGCTCATCGAACGCATCAAGGTCGAGGGCGAATCCGACGTTAAGTCCATCCTGGAGGCGTCCCTGCGCGAGGTGGAATCGTCGCTGGCCTGGGCGGACAAGCTTGGCGCGGTCTTCTCCGGCATCAGCCTGGGCTCGATCCTGCTGCTGGTCGCGCTCGGGCTGGCCATCACTTACGGCCTGATGGGCGTCATCAACATGGCGCACGGCGAGCTGATGATGATCGGCGCCTACGCAACGTACGTGGTGCAGGGCCTGTTCCAGAAATACCTGCCGGGCGTCTTCGACTGGTACCTGGTGGCGGCGGTGCCGGTGGCTTTCGCTGCGTCCGCGCTGATGGGCGCCGCGCTTGAACGAAGCGTGATCCGCTTCCTCTATGGCCGGCCGCTCGAAACGCTGCTCGCGACATGGGGCATCAGCCTGATGCTGATGCAACTCGTGCGGTCCATCTTCGGCGCGCAGAACGTCGGGGTGGAAAACCCCAGCTGGATGAGCGGCGGGGTCATCGTGATGGGCCACCTGCAACTGCCCTGGAATCGCATCATCATCATCGGCTTCGCATTCGCGGTGTTGCTCGGCATGGCTTTTCTCATCGGCAAGACGCGGCTGGGCCTGTTCGTGCGCGGCGTCACGCAGAACCGACCGATCGCCTCCTGCATGGGTGTCAACACCGCGCGCATCGACACCTACGCCTTCGCGCTCGGCTCCGGCATCGCGGGTCTTGCGGGCTGCGCGTTGAGCCAGGTCGGCAACGTCGGCCCCGACCTGGGGCAGGGGTACATCGTCGACTCGTTCATGGTGGTCGTGCTGGGTGGCGTGGGGCAGCTCGCGGGCACCGTGTATGCAGCGCTCGGGCTGGGTGTGCTGAACAAGTTCATCGAAGGCTGGGCTGGCGCCGTGCTCGCAAAGATCGCCGTGCTGGTGCTGATCATCGTCTTCATCCAGAAACGGCCGCAGGGGATCTTTGCCGTCAAAGGCCGGAGCGTCGAAGCATGAGCGCTGTGCTGCCACCGGAAGATCGCGTGGATGGCTCCTTCTCCCGCTTGCGGGAGAAGGCGGGGGATGAGGGTCTCGCCGCTCACCCTCACCCCAACCCTCTCCCGCAAGCGGGAGAGGGAGCGGGATTCAAGCTGCCGAGCCGCGCGCCCGTGCTCACGCGCATGGGGTGGAGCGCATTCATCCTCGCCCTCATTGCCGTATGCGCCGTCGCGCCTCTACTCAACCTCGTCGTCCCACCTGACAGCATCTTCCACATGAGCGACTACGCCGTCGCGCTGGTCGGCAAGATCATGTGCTACGCCATCTGCGCGCTGGCGATGGACCTGATCTGGGGCTACACCGGCATCCTGTCGCTGGGCCACGGCCTGTTCTTCGCGCTGGGCGGCTACGCCATGGGCATGTATCTCATGCGCCAGATCGGCCGCGACGGCAACTACAAGAGCGACCTGCCGGACTTCATGGTCTTTTTGGACTGGAAGGCGCTGCCGTGGCACTGGACGTTCAGCGACAGTTTCGCCGCCACGCTCTTCCTCATCGTCGCGGTGCCCGGCATCGTGGCATTCGTGTTCGGCTACTTTGCCTTCCGCTCGCGCATCAAGGGCGTGTACTTCTCCATCATCACGCAGGCAATGACGTTCGCCGCCATGCTGCTTTTCTTCCGCAACGAGACCGGCTTCGGCGGCAACAACGGCTTCACCGATTTCAAGCGCATCCTCGGCATCCCGGTCGCAACGCCTTCCATGCGCATGACGCTCTTCGTGTTGACGGGGCTGACACTGCTGGCGTTCTTTCTGTTCGCCCGCTGGTTGGTCACGGCCAAGTTCGGCCGCGTGCTGCAGGCCATTCGCGATGCCGAGTCGCGCGTGATGTTCTCGGGCTACAACCCGATCGGCTACAAGCTCACGATCTGGACCATCTCGGCCATCATGTGCGGCGTGGCGGGCGCTCTCTACGTGCCGCAGGTCGGCATCATCAACCCGAGCGAGATGAGCCCGGCCAACTCGATCGAGATCGCCATCTGGGCAGCCGTCGGCGGGCGTGCGACGCTCATCGGCCCCATCGTCGGCGCCTTCCTGGTCAACGGGGCCAAGAGCTGGCTCACGGTGGCGGCGCCGGAGTTCTGGCTGTACTTCCTGGGCGCCTTGTTCATCGCCGTCACGCTGTTCCTGCCGCAGGGCGTCGTCGGATGGGTGAAGCGCTTCAAGGGAGCAACGAAATGACGCCTGACCTGCTGGAAGAGGGCGCGCGCCGCGCGGCGGCATACCAGGCGCGCGAATCGTCCGGCAAGACCGAATCGGGCGGCCGGGCCGCAGGCTTCTCGCACCGGGTGACGCCGGGCGAAGTAGACACCACTCACGGCCGCATCCTCTATCTTGACGACGTGAGCGTGAGCTTCGACGGCTTTCGCGCCATCAACAATCTATCGCTGGACATCGCGCCCGGTGAGCTGCGCTGCATCATCGGTCCCAACGGCGCCGGCAAGACCACGATGATGGACATCATCACCGGCAAGACCCGCCCCGACGAAGGCACGGTGTTCTTCGGCAGCACGATCGACCTGCTGCGCCACACCGAGCCGGAGATCGCGCAGATGGGCATCGGCCGCAAGTTCCAGAAGCCCACGGTGTTCGAGCAGCTCACGGTGTTCGAGAACCTCGAGCTAGCCCTCAAGACCGGCAAGGGCGTTCGCTCGTCCATGTTCTTCCGCCTCGACTCGGGCCAGAGCGACCGGCTGGCCGATGTGCTTCACACCATTCACCTCGAAGGCAGCGTGCGCCGGATGGCAGGCAACCTGAGCCACGGCCAGAAACAGTGGCTCGAGATCGGCATGCTGTTGATGCAGGACCCGAAGCTTTTGCTGCTCGACGAGCCCGTGGCGGGCATGACGGACGAGGAAACCTCCCGCACCGCCGAGCTGTTCCTTTCGCTCAAGGGCCAGCACTCGCTGATGGTGGTGGAGCACGACATGAGTTTCATCAAAAGCATCTCCGAAATCGTGACGGTGCTGCACGAAGGGTCGGTACTGGCGCAAGGCCCGCTCGAGCAGGTGCAGAACGACGAGCGCGTGATCGAGGTCTACCTGGGCCGATGAAATGCTAGTCGTCAGGAACATCAGCCAGTACTATGGCGGCTCGCACATCCTGCGTGACGTCAGCCTCGAGGCGCACCTCGGCAAGGTCACGGTGCTGCTGGGGCGCAACGGCGTGGGCAAGACCACGCTGCTCAAGTCCCTGATGGGCCTGGTGCCCATCAAGACGGGCAGCATCGAGTTCAACGGCAAGGCGATCCAGGGCGCGATGCCGTACGAGCGCGCGCGTGCCGGCATCGGTTTCGTGCCGCAGGGCCGCGAAATCTTCGCGCGGCTGACCGTGGAAGAGAATCTGCGTATGGGCCTGGCCTATAAAAGCGCCTCCACGCCGATACCTCCCGAACTGTTCGAGCTGTTCCCGGTGCTCAGGCAGATGCTGGGCCGGCGTGGCGGAGACTTGTCGGGTGGCCAGCAGCAACAGCTGGCGATTGCCCGGGCGCTCGCAGCCAAGCCGAAACTGCTTGTCCTGGACGAGCCGACGGAGGGCATCCAGCCCAGCATCATCAAGGACATCGGCCGTGTGATCCGCATGCTGGCCGACCGCGGCGACATGGCTATCCTGCTGGTCGAGCAGTACTACGACTTCGCGCGCGAACTGGCCGACGACTACATCGTGATGGAGCGCGGCGAGTTCATCGCGCGGGGGCTGGGCAAGGACATGGAGACCGACGGAGTCCGGCAGTTGGTCGCTATCTAGGCGTTCGCAACAGGTGGCGCGTATAGCCTCGCTGGCAAATCCGAGTGCGGGTGAGCGATGCGTTTGTTTCACTGTAGGCAGGTGCCTACCGCCATTGGGGGCAACGCCGCGCAGGTGGGCCGACGATACGGGCGTAACTTCCAGGTATCAACCCATCCAGGAGAAATCAAATGCCTGTCATTCTCTGGCTTCTCGGCGTGCCGCTTGTGGTCGTTGTGCTGCTCATGCTGCTCAACGTCCTTTGATCACGGCTTTTTCCTGACCGCGTCCTGCTGCTCGAGGTTGCGCCCCGACAGCTCGCCGCGGTCGCCGGCGGGAAACTCATCACCCCCGCCGGTCTGCTCCGCTTCTTCCGGGCCCTGGTTCGCATAGGGCTGGCGCCCGGTGCCCCCGTCCCAGCTCACCTCGCTCGGCGTGCCGTGCCCGGCTCTCGGCTTCGTGGCCTTGTCGGTCGGGTTGTCGCTCATGACGGTCTCCTTGAAAATTGTTGTCTTGGCCACTGGGCCACGCGCAAGGCGTCATCATCGGGCCCAGGGTTGAACACACCGTGCAGCGGCAGAACCTCGGGCAGCACGTATGCAACGCCGGTCTGGCCCCGCAGGGGCTCGATGAACTGCTGATAAAAGTCGCTCGCCACGTGCAGCGATCCATCGGAGATGCGCTTGTCTTCTACGCGGTTCGAGGCCAGGCGCTCGAGGCCCCGACCCGGTGAAACCGGAGAGGGCAGCGCATGCAGCGACAACGCGACATCGCCGTTCACCATCACGACCGCACCCTTGACGGACGATTGCCAGGTGTCGATGACGAAGCGGCCTGCCGGCGTGGCGGGCACTTCCGGCGCGTCACCGCGCACCGCGCCCAGGAGAACTGGCGTGCTGGCCTTCAGGCGGCCGGCTGCGTCGAAAGCGAAGAGGCGCGCCAGCTCCTTGTCGACGACGACGAAAGGCAGGCCGCCGTGGTCGCCGGAGTCTATCGCCCACTGCGCGACATGGCGGACGTTGTCCGAGGCGCGTGCGCTGGCAAGGTCGGCCTGCACCGTGGCGGTTTCCGCGCCGGCCGCGGTAGTTGCCGCCGTCCGGTCGAAGTAGACGCCGAAGCCCACCACCAGTGCGATGAGGGCGGTGTAAAAAATGGGCCCCGAGGGCCCATGTAAAACCGGGCCCTCGGGCCCGGTTCTCGAATCACGATAAGTAGACTTGAACACGGTCGCTTTAGGGTAGCGACCGTCCTACAGGGGTCTGTAGGACTGGTTCCCGTCTACTTCCTGTTGCATTCGCCCATCAGGGGCCGTATGCAAAGTTCACCGTGGCCGCTGTGCCACTGCTGATGTCCGCAGGCGACTGCAACGTGGCGCGTCCGGGCGATTCGACCTGGATCGTGTACTTGCCCTTCACGGCCGTGTCGGCTGTGAATGTGGTCGAGGGGTACGCGGCCTTCACCGGCGCCTCGACGGGTAGTCGGAAGCTGTACGTGCCCAGCGTCGAATCAACCGGCTTGCTGCCCAGGTTGATCGTCGGCCCGCCGGTCAGTACTTGCAGGGCAGTGGCCGTCGCGTCGGTCAGGATGTGGGAAACGGTGGTGCTGCCGGAGACCGTGGTCGTCGTTACAGCGCCGAGGACGTCCGCCATCGCGGAAACCGGCGGCGCGATGGCCGTTGCCGTTCCGCTCACGACGGTGGTGGTGGTACCGACCGGCACGCCCGTCATGACGGCCGTGGACCGCCCGTCCGACATTACGACCAGCGTGTAGGTGCCGGTGGAGAGGTACGGGATCGAGAACTTGCCGGTAGCGTCAGGCGCGGTCGAGCGAACGGTCACGCCGTTCTGCTGCATGGCCACCGTCGTGCTGCTCAGAGCCAGGGTGGTCGTGACGAAACCCGTCACGCCGGTAACGATGCGCGGCACCACGGCAATCACAGGCTTCAGGATGTACTGGCCGGAATTGCCCGCCTTCACGATCGACTTGCAGGCGTCGAAGTCCAGCACCACGTCGGCCATCTGGCCGGCGGCGACGTCGATGTTGGCTTGCAACTTCAGGCCGCTTTGCTGGCCACTGGGAGTCGTGAGCGCCGTGAGCGTGCCGCCAGTGGGGTGCACCGAGTTGGCCACGCTGGAGGTGCCAGTGCCGGTGTTGCTAGCCAGCACGAGGCGGATCTGCGAGTAACGGCCAGCCTCGAGCGGCATCGAGCCGAGCTCTTCCAGCACGCCGTTCGTCAGGTCCAGCAGGTCCACGCGCCGGGCGGGCGACAAGGTGAGGTCGCTCCAGCCGCCGTCGGTTTCCGAAGCGGTAGCGCTCTTGTGTACGCTTACTTTGTCGATCGTGACGTAGACGTGGTCATAGCCGCAGCTCGGCGCGTCGGTTAATGCCACGCGCAACGTACCCGTGCCACTGTCGCCGCCGCCCCCGCCGCCGCAGGCGGCAAGTACTGCTGCAAATCCCATTGCGCCGACCCAGCGCATCGCTCGTGCGGCGCGGGAGGCGAAGTTTCTTTCTATGCTCATGATTCCCCTTCGGGTGTGAAAAACAGATACGGAACGCCGATAGTGACCAGGTCGCCACGAACGGTTGTTAGCGGACGTCACAATAAGCCCGGGATTTCAGGCTTTGACGACAAAGCGTTACAGGGTGGCCACTGGAGCAACAAATCTGCAGGCGACGACGCCACACCTTGGTGCAAAAAAAAGCGGGCCGTGGGGGCCCGCTTCTGCGGTTTCTAAAAAATTCACGTATTACTTGGTCGACGGGACGAGCACAACCGGATCGGACGTTTTGGGCTCGATAGTTACGGTGCCGCGTCCTTCGGGCATCACCACCGTTTCAACTTCACGCAGCAAACCGCCGCCGGCAACGCTGCCGCTTGTATTGCCATACCCCATCACGCGGGCCTGGCAAGCTGCCTTTTCCTCGCCCGCCAGCACGTCGCATCGCGCGGCGGCATTGGACTGGAACTGCGCGCCGGCATTGTCGAGCACGCCGCGCTTCTTGTCGGCCTGGGCGTTGCGGGCTTCTCTCAGGCAGGTGTCCCGGTCCTGTTGGGTGCGCCCGCTCATGCAGGCTTGAACCTCTTGTTGATAGATGCCCGAAGCGTCAATGCCCGTGGTGCCGGTTGCACCGGTGGCGACCTGTGCGGTGGCGGCCGTCACCGCGAGCAGTGCGGTCACGCCGAAATACGCCAAGCTCTGGCGCGAGCGATGGAAGGCGGATGCGGTCATGTTGGGCTCCTTGGGAAGAGATTTGGTTCTGGGACTGATTTCAGTCTAGGACGCGCTCCAGCCCGACCGTGACGGCGGAAGGACCGCGTTGGCGGCAGCGCGATGCCGGTCGCACCGTAGGACGGGGATGGCAGACGTCGGAATACAGCCCGACAGTGGCTTTTCGCGCGGTCAGAGCGCCCAGGTCCGCGGCGTCGTCGCGGGCAGCGACCACAGCGCGGGACGCCATGCGTCACGGATGGCCTTGAGGAGCGCCAGGGCCGGCTCGACCAGGGGTGCCAGCACACGCACGGCCACTACCTGGCTGCCCGGTGCGGTTGTGCCGGCGGTCGCCGCCAGAGGATGGTTGGAGATGACCCGACGCGCGAGTTCAAGCGCCAAGTCACGGCGCGTCCTTGGCAAGTCGGCGCCTGCCGCAAGAAACAGCGTCGCAATGCAGCGCTGTCCGGCCAGGCCCAGCGGCCCCTCCATGAGCCGCGCATCGCCCGCCTGGATGCGGCCACGCTCCAGCCACGCGCCGTCCAGCTCCAGGTGCTGAAGCAGGCTGCCCCTGTCGAATGGCAGCTGCGATTCGGGCAGGCCAAGGGCCGTTACGTCCCAGCCAATGAGTTCAGCGCCGGGCGCAAGGTCGAGCAGCAGCTGGTTCTCGGCGATGCAGCCGCTATAGCAGATGGCCTCCAGCGGCAGCCACTCAAGGCGCGCACCTTCGTCGAGCTGGATCCGGGTGCGCTGAACTGCGGGCGCGCCGTCGGATCGGTAAAAGCGCGACGCACCTGCTGTCGTGACAAGGCCGTGGGCGCCGCTACGGGCCCTGATGGATATCTCCAGCGCGTCGCCGCCTACCAGCCCGCCGGGGGGATGCACCAGCACGTTATGGCAGACGCCTGCGCCTTCCGGGTAAAGCGTCTGCAGGATGCGCAACGGCCCGTCGTGCTCGAAGCGCGCGACGCAGCGGGCGTTCTCTACGCTGTAGTCAAGCGAAAGCCGCGCGTTCCAGGCCATGATGCGTCAGTTATTCTGGGAGCCACGGTGGGCCCAGGCCGTCGTGTGCTTCTCCAGCCAGCTGAATAGTTCGTACATCAGCATGGCCATCGCGCCGACGACGACCAGCCCCGCGAAGGCCAGGCCCATCTGCATGGCCGAGCCCGCTGAGATCAGCAGGTATCCGATTCCCTCGTTTGCGGCCGTCATCTCGGACACCGTGGTGCCAACGAACGCCAGCGTGATAGCGACCTTGAGCGATGCGTAGAAGTAAGGCATCGAACGGGGCAGCCCCACTTTCACCAGCACATCCCAGCGCCTCGCGCCCAGGACGCGAAGCACATCTTCCAGCTCCGGCTCCAGCGTGGCCAGGCCGGTGGCGATGTTCACCATGATCGGGAAGAACGAGATGAGGAAGGCGGTGAGGATCGCGGGCCCGGCGCCAATGCCGAACCACACTACGAGGATCGGCACGAATGCCGCCTTGGGCAGTGCGTTGAAGGCCGTCATCAGCGGGTACACCGCCGCGTAGGCCAGCCGCGAACTGCCGATCAGGAAACCCAGCATCACGCCGACCACGATTGCCAGCCCGAAACCGGCCATGGTGACCCAGTACGTTCGCCAGGCATGCGCCGCGATGATGGCCTTGTACTCCACCATCTGGGTCCAAATGCGGGACGGGCTGGGAAAGATGAACTCCGATACGTCGAAGGCCGTGCAGATGAACTGCCACAGCGCGATCACCGCGATCAGCAGCAACCAGGGTGACCAGCGCTCCACGTGCCTTTGCTTCATGGCGGCACCTGCATCCCGGCTTGCCGGATCGCGCCGATGTGCCCGCGCAGCTCGTGCACGATGTCCGTGAACTCGCGCTCGTAGGTGATTTCCAGGTCGCGTGGGCGCGGCAGTTCGATCTCCTTGCGGACCATGAAGCGCCCCGGTCCCTTGCTCATGACGTACACCGTGTCGGCCAGGAACACCGATTCGCGCAAATCGTGCGTGACCAGGATGACATTGAAGCGCTGCTCCATCCACAGGTCGCGCAGGATGCACCATAGCTCTTCTCGGGTGAAGGCATCCAGCGCGCCGAAGGGCTCGTCCAGCAGCAGCATCTTGGGCTCATGGATCAGCGCGCGGCAGATGCTTGCGCGCTGCTGCATGCCGCCGGACAACTGCCAGGGGTATTGGTCTTCGTATCCCGC
Organism: Ramlibacter sp.; assembly: GCA_029237735.1. Lineage (GTDB taxonomy): Bacteria > Pseudomonadota > Gammaproteobacteria > Burkholderiales > Burkholderiaceae_C > Ramlibacter. The sequence continues at coordinate 42,514 of JAQZBU010000074.1, forward strand.
CAGGCCCACCTTCTGCAACAGCTTGCGCGCCCGATCTTCGTATTCGGCCCGCTTTGCCTTGAAGTTGCCGCGATACGGCTCGACGATCTCCAGCGGCAGCAGCACGTTGTCCACCGTCGTGCGCCAGGGCAGCAGCGAAGGCGCCTGGAAAGCCATGCCCGATATCTTGAGCGGGCCGGTGACCGGCTGGCCGTCGATCAGGATCCGGCCCAGCGTGGGCATCTTCAGGCCGGTCGCCAGCTTCATGAAGGTGGACTTGCCGCAGCCCGAAGGCCCGACGATGGCGATGAACTCGCCTCGAGTTACCTCGAGGTCGATGGCCTCGACCGCGTACTGGCCCTGCGCCAGCGCTTCCTCGTTGTAAGCGAGCCAGACATCCCGGAACTCAACGAACGGCGCGCTCACTTCTTCGGCGCGGGCAATACGGAGTTCAGTTCGGCCTTGGGCGGCAGGAACGAGCCGTTCCACACGACGTCGGGGTTGACGCGCGTCTTGGTGTTGAAAGCATCGGACACCTGCGACGCCATCAGCGCCAGCCGGCCCGCGTTGATCTGGCCGAAGCCCTCGGCGCGCGCATCGGGACTGTTGATCACCGTGTCGATCGCGAGCTTGAGGCGGCGGGTTTCAAGGGCCGTGTTGATGATGCCGTCGCGCGCCTTGACGTCGGCAATGGCGGACTCGGGGTTGGCCATCACGTCCTTCGCGCCCCTGGTGAAGGCCGCAAGGAAAGCCTTCACGGCCGCGGGGTTCTCCTTGATGATCTTGGGCGTGGCGATGATGACGTTGCCGTAGAGCTTGACGCCATATTGCGGGTAGGGCAACACCACCACGTCCTCGGCTTTCACGCCGCGCGCCTCCAGGTTGAGCAGCGAGGTGAAGGTAAAGCCCGTGATCGCGTCCACGTCGCCGCGGGCCAGCATGGTTTCGCGCAGCGGCGGGTCCATGGCCGTCCAGGTCACGTTGGTGATGCCGTTGGCCTTCTGGAAGATGGGGAAGGCCCGGCGGCCGGCGTCGAACACCGGTGCGCCCATCTTCTTGCCGTTCAGGTCGGCCGGCTTGGTGATGCCGGACTTCTTCAGCGCCATGACCGACGCCGGCGTGTTGTTGTAGACCATCATGATGGCCACGGGCTTGTTGGGCGCATCGGGGTTGTTGGCGTGGAACTCCATCACCGCGGCCAGGTCGGCAAACCCGATGTCATAGGTGCCGGAGGCCACTCGGGTCACGGCGCCACCCGAGCCATTGCCGGCATCGATGGTGACGTCCAGCCCTGCGTTCTTGAAGTAACCCTTGGCGGCCGGGGTCAGGAACAGCGCGGCGGGCCCCTCGAAACGCCAGTCCAGCTGGAACTTGATGGGAGTGGTCTGCGCCTGCGCTATGCCACAGGCGGCCGCGGCGCTGAGTGCCGCTCCAAAACGGAGGATGTCCCTCTTTTTCATTGATGACTCCTGCATGAAATGACGATGAATGCCTCGGAAGCAAAAAGGGTGCCGCTCATCCGCGGCAATTTTGCGGAAGCACGCATTCTCGCCGGGGAGTCTTAACCGAAGGCTTCGGAATTACCCAGCCCGTCAGTAGGTAGGGCGCGTCCGACGCCGCGACGCGATAAGCGCGCACGCTGAGCCTTTACGCGCGACTACGCTGTACCGAAGGGCCGCAGACCATATTGCCTTCACCGGCCGTTCGTTTTTGGCGGCGGGTGGTCGGAACCGAGAGGGCCGGCTCGCTTTCAACAACACGCCGTTCGCACGGCAAAGGAGTCTCAAGATGAGTTTCATACTCTGGCTAATCGTAGGTGGTATCGTCGGCTGGCTCGCCAGCCTGATCATGAAGACCGATGGTCAGCAGGGCATCCTGCTGAACGTGATCGTGGGTATCGTGGGCGCCTTCATCGGCGGCTGGCTGATCTCCCCGATGGTCGGTACCGGCACAATCAATGACGGCTTCAGCATCGGCTCGTTGGTCGTGTCGCTGATCGGCGCGGTCATCCTGCTGGCGATCGTGAACCTGTTCCGCCGCGGCCGCGTCCGCTAAGAACGAAGCGCAACAGCAACCAGATTTTCGGGCATCCGGCCGCAAGGCCGGATGCCCATCTTTCGTGATGGACCTCGCCTAGTATCCCGAGCCGAACTCAGCTGCCGCGTCAGACGCCGCGGTGCTTTCGTCTTCGATTCCTTCCAGGAGATGGGCGATGTGCTTGCCCCTCCACAACTGGGTTTGGTTCTTGTCGTCCGAGAACATCCGGAGATCGTTGCCCACTCTCCTGCTGACCTTGGCAACGTGTTCGAAGGCGATTTTGCAAGCGTCGAAACCGGAGGCTGTGGGAGCCGACCCCCGGCAGCCCTCGACAACAATTTTCAAAGTGCCGATGGCTCGCTTGACATCGTTCAGGCTGGTCCTGTCTCGCTCACACAGGTTTCGTTCCCAGAACTCGATCCCGTCCCACCTCATCAGCAATAGCCGCGGAATCTCCGGCGCAGCTGGTTGAGCTCCGAGTCGGCTGAACTCGAAGTGACGCTGCAAAGTAGCTGCCTGTTGCATGCCATCGTCCTTCCATGGGGGTACCTGATGACAGCATTAGGGACCCTAACCGGCATGCAGTCGATTAGACAAATGGCTTGCCGCCATCGTGATCCTCACGAATAGGCAACCCCCGCCGCTGCCAGCGCCGTCATGTTCACCACGCGCCGAACAGTGGAGGAAGGCGTGAGGATGTGCACCGATTTCGCCGCGCCCAGCAGCATCGGACCGACGGTGATGCCGTGCCCGCCAGTCATCTTCAGCACGTTGAAGAGGATGTTGGCCGAATCCAGGGTGGGGCAGATCAGCAGGTTGGCCTCACCTGTCAGCGTCGAATCCATCAGGCTGCCCGCGCGCACCGCCTCGGACAATGCCGAGTCGCCCTGCAACTCCCCATCGCATTCCACGTCTGGTGCCATCTTGGCAAACAAGTCCCGGGCCAGCCGCATCTTGCGCGCCGAAGCCCGGCTGGACGAGCCATAGTTGCTGTGCGAGAGGAAGGCCACCTTCGGCGGCAGGCCGAAGCGGCGCACTTCCTCGGCCGACATCATCGCGATGCTGGCGAGCAATTCAGCGCTCGGGTCTTCGTTCACATAGGTGTCGGCGATGAAGAGCGTGCGTTCCTGCAGCATCAAGGCATTCAGTGTCGCGAAACCCGGTGCGCCCTTGGCGGTACCAATCACATTGGCGACGTGCTCCAAGTGCTGGTCGAAGCGCCCCACCAGCCCGCACAACATCGCGTCGGCGTCGCCCAGCTGCACGGCCAGCGCGCCGATCAGCGTGTTGGAGCGGCGCACGGCGGCCTTCGCCGCTTCGGGTGTGACGCCCTGGCGCCCCATGCGGTGGTGATAGGCCTCCCAGTACTGGCGAAAACGCGTGTCGCTCTCGGGGTTGACGCATTCCAGGTCCTGCCCGACCTTCAGGCGCAGGCCCGCCTTCGCGATGCGCGCCTCGATCACGGCGGGGCGGCCGATCAGGATGGGCTGGGCGAAACCATCTTCCATGGCCTGTTGCGCAGCCCGCAGCACGCGGTCGTCCTCGCCTTCGGCGAAGATGACGCGCTTGGCTTTGGCAGCCTTGGCGGCCGCGAATACTGGCCGCATGATCATGCCGGTCTGGTAGACGAAGCGCGTCAACGTCTGGCGATAGGCGTCGAAGTCGGTGATGGGGCGCGTGGCCACGCCCGACTCGGCAGCGGCCTTCGCCACGGCCGGCGCGATGCGCAGGATCAGGCGTGAATCGAACGGGGTCGGGATCAGGTAGTCGGGGCCGAACACGAGTTCTTTGCCCGCGTAGGCGTTGGCCACTTCCTCGCTGATGTCGGCCTTGGCGAGATCGGCGATCTGCCGCACGCACGCAAGCTTCATTTCCTCGGTGATCTTGGTTGCGCCGCAATCGAGCGCACCGCGGAAAATGTAGGGGAAGCACAGGACGTTGTTGACCTGGTTCGGATAGTCGGAGCGGCCGGTGGCGATGATGCAATCGGGCCGTACAGCCTTGGCGAGCTCGGGGCGGATCTCCGGCTCGGGGTTCGCGAGCGCCAGGATGATCGGCTTGGCCGCCATCGTCTTGACCATGTCCGCCGTCAGCACGCCGGGCGCTGAGCAGCCGAGGAACACGTCCGCACCGTTCACCGCGTCGGCAAGCGTGCGGGCGTTGGTGTTCTTTTGCGCATAGGGCGCCTTGGATTCGTCATAACCGCCAGGGCGGCCCTCATAAAGCAAGCCCTTGGAGTCGACGGCCCAGATATTGCCGCGTTTCACGCCCAGGCCCACCATCACGTCCAGACAGGCGATGGCAGCGGCCCCGGCACCCGAAACGGCGATCTTCACGTCGCCGATGTTCTTGCCCACCAGCTCCAGCCCGTTGAGCAAGGCTGCGGACGAAATGATGGCCGTGCCGTGCTGGTCGTCGTGGAACACGGGGATGTTCATCTGCTCGCGCAGCTTCTTCTCGATGTAGAAGCACTCGGGCGCCTTGATGTCTTCCAGGTTCACGCCACCCAATGTGGGCTCCAGCGCCAGCACGATTTCGATCAGCTTGTCCGGATCGTTCTGTGCCAGCTCGATGTCGAAGACGTCGATGCCGGCGAATTTCTTGAACAGGCAGCCCTTGCCTTCCATCACCGGCTTGCCGGCCAGCGGGCCGATGTTGCCCAGGCCCAGCACCGCGGTGCCGTTCGTGATCACGCCCACCAAGTTGCCGCGCGAGGTGTACTCATGCGCCAGCGACGGATCGGCCTGGATGTCCAGGCAGGGATAGGCCACGCCCGGCGAATAGGCCAGCGACAGGTCGCGCTGGTTCGACAGGGGCTTGGTCGGGGTGACCGAAATCTTGCCGCGTGTGGGTTGGCGATGGTAATCGCGCGCGGCCTCGCGCAGGGCTTGTTCGGCCTGGGACAGTTCTGCAGCCATGTGGCGTCTCCTTGGGTCTTCCGAACCATCGACGCTACTCCATTCGAGGGCCCGGGAATGTGCGTAAAAACACGCGGAATGCCGGAAACCTCAGGTATCTGGCGAGTACTTGTGCTGCGTCATGTCTTCCGGGCCGTCCAGCGCTGGAGTTTCTCGCGCGCTCCATTGGTCGCCGGGTCCATCTTCGCGTCGTGGCCGGCGCGTTTGGCACACAGCTCGATCACATAGCCGTTCGGGTCGCGGAAATAAATTGAGTCGATGAACCCGTGGTCGGACACGCCGCGCGTCTCGATACCGCGGGCTTTGCCCTTGGCCATCATCTCCTGCAATGCCGCGGGCTCGACCTCCAGCGCGATGTGCAGGTCGAAGTCGTGCTGCGCCTTGAACTCGAAGGGCATGTCCGGCGCTTCGAAGAACGCGAGGTACGAGCCGTCGTCCAGCCGGTAGAAGGTGTGGAGCGTGTCCGTTGCGCGGCCGCTCTTGGTCTCGCCGATCTCGAGCGTGCCGGCCAGCGGCAGGCCCAGGAAATCCTCGTAGAACCTGCGCGTTTCCTCGGAATCGCGGCAGCGGTAGGCGTTGTGATGGAGCTTCTTGATCATGGCTGTCAGACGAGCGCCTGCACGCCCTTGCCCTTCAATGAAGCACCGTAGCCCTCGATCGCCTCGTGCACCGGCTTCCAGTTCGCGAGCGACTTCATGCGGCCGAGCCAGCGTTCGATGTTGGGATAGGCCGAGAAGCTCGTGCCCGTCGTGATTTCGCCCACGGCGACGAACTCGGCGGCGAAGTAGTCGGCGATGGTGATCCTGTCCCCGCAGAGGTAGCTGTTGCCCGCGCCGAGGATGTGGTCGTTCAGCACTTTGAGCCAGCCCTGGGCGCGCTCCTTGCCCCATTGCAGCGTGGCATCGTGCGCTTCGTCGGATCGCCGCTTGTGGTGCGGGAAGATCTGCGGATAGACGAACCCGTAGCAGTAATCGCGAGCGAGTTGGGTGTTCACCCAGTCCATGCGCTCGTTCACGCGGGCCCGGGCTTTGAGGTCCGCAGGGTAGAGCGGCGAGCCGGTTTTCTCGGCCAGGTATTTCAGGATGGCGGAGCTTTCCGTCAGCCGGAAGTCGCCATCCTCCAGCACCGGGATCAGGTGGTTGGGGTTGATCGCTTCGTACGGCGGTTTGTAGTGCTCGCCGGTGAAGAGGTCCACGACCTGCAGGTCGAGCGCGATCCCGTTTTCGGCCGCGAACATGACGATGGGGCGGCTGGTAGTGGACGCCGGGTGGTAATAGAGCTTCATCGATGTCTCCTTACTGTCCGGCAGGAGCGGCGGGGGGGCCCGCAATCGTCGCCGGGAGGCGATGTTACTGCCGAACGCCGGGCGGCGCCATCCCGCGGCCCCTCACACGGCTGGCGCGTCCGGCATCACCTTGTGCTGTGCCATGTTCTCCAGCGCCTTGACCAGCGCGGAGTGGTCGGACTGGCCGAGGCCCAGCGCCGCGCACGACTGCATCAGCTGCGCGGCGTTGGCGGTTTGC
>JAQZBU010000075.1 GCA_029237735.1 Ramlibacter sp.
GGCCGATGATGTAGGTGAAGTCGCGCACTGGATCCCAGGTCATGGTCTTCTGCACCAGGGGTGCACGGATCACGGAGTTATGCATCACGGCGATGGTGTAGCCGTCGGCCTCCGACATCGTTGCCAGTTGCGCCGTGCCCATGACGCCGCCGGCGCCGGGCTTGTGCATCAGCACGATAGGCTGGCCCAGGTCCTGCGACGCGGCATTGGCGAGGGCGCGGAACACCGGGTCGAAGGAGCCGCCGGGCGGGAAAGGCAGCACCAGCTGGATCGGCTTGCTAGGGAACGGGTCAGCCGCGAGCGCGGGGCCGGTCGCAACCGCGACGCCGAGTGCGAGCATGGCGCCCAAGGCAGCGCGCCGGCGCAGGGACGAGGTGATAAACATGGTGCGTGTCTCCTGTGGAGTGGAAAGAGGTTCAGGGAAGGGGCAGGTAGCGAAACGACCCGTGCGCGAGGGCGACGAGGCTTCCCTTTGCGTCGGTGACAGTGGCACGGCAGAACGCGATGTCGTCATCGTGATTCATCACTTCACCGTCGGCCGTCAGCGTGCCGCGGCCCGGGCCAATGAAGCTGGAGTCGAGATTGAGCGTGACGGCCGTGCGCTCGAAGTTCCGGCGGGACACGGCCGCGCTGGCCATCACCACGTCCAGCAGCGTGATGACGACACCGCCGTGCACCGCGCCGATCACGTTGCCGAACTCGGGCCGCTCGTCAAGCACCAGCCGCGCGCGGCCGCCTTCGGAGAATTCCCGCCGCACGCCAAGCAGCTGCATGAACGGCACGGCGGAAAAGACGTTGCGCGGGTCGGCGCTGGCGGCCACGGGCTTCATGGACGGGCCGCCTCGCGCAGCGCAGTCTTCAGCACCTTGCCCGCCGCGGACATCGGCAGCGCCTGCGCGAATGCGATGCTGCGCGGGCACTTGTAGCCGGCCAGCCGCGTCCTGCACCAGGCCCGCAGGGTTTCCGCCAGGGCGGCTGCGTCGTCCGTGATACCGGGCTGGAGCACGACGACCGCGTGCACGGCCTCGCCCCACCTCACGTCTGGAACGCCGATTACCGCCGCCTGCGACACGGCGGGGTGGCTGCGCAGTGCGGCCTCGACTTCGGCGCTGTACACGTTCTCGCCGCCGCTGATGATCATGTCCTTCAGGCGGTCCACGATGAACAGATAACCGTCCGCGTCCATTCGGCCACCGTCGCCGGTGTGCAGCCAGCCGCCAGTCAGCGCGGCCGCCGAGACCTCGGGCTGGCGCCAGTAGCCTTGCGTGACCATCGGGCCGCGCGCCAGGATCTCGCCGACTTCGCCGCGCGGCAGTTCGCGGCCGTCCTCGCCGGCCACGATGATTTCCGCGCCCAGTCCGGCGCGTCCCACCGAGTGCAAACGTCCCAAGGCGCGCGCCTCGGGCCGGTGATTGGCGGGCAGGTTGATGCACAGCGCGCCCGCCGTTTCGGTGAGCCCGTAGGCCTGGAAGAACTCGGCGTCGGGCCACGCGGCGAGCGCGCGGTCCAGCAGGTCGGGCGGCATGGGCGCGGCGCCGAAGGCGATGCGATCCACGCTCTGCACGCGGCCGGCGGAAAACGCCTGGTCGTCAAGCAGCGACTGCAGCATGCTGGGCACCATGATGGTGTCGGTGATGCGCAGCCGCTCGATTGCGTCGATAACCGCGGCGGGCCGGAACTGCGCCATCGTGACGCAGGTGCCGCCCACGAGCGTCTGGCCGATCAGGCGGCCGAGCCCGGCCACATGGAACAACGGCGCGACCAGCAGCGATACCGAATCCGGCGCATTGTTCAGTTCCGCGCCGCGCGTCATCGAAGCGGTCCAGAAGTTGGCGTGCGACAGCATCACGCCCTTGGCGCGGCCGGTGGTGCCGCCGGTGTAGAGAAGGGCGGCGAGGGCGTCGCCGCCGGTCCGCGTGTCGGGCAAGGGCTCGAGTGACTGCGCGTTCAACGCGAACTCGCCGAACGCCAGCCGTGGCACCGCCGCATCCGCGACGGCGTGCGCCAGCGATTCATTGACGAGCAACAGTGCGGCGCCGCTATCGGCCAGCGCGTAGTTCAGCTCGGGTGCGCTCCAGCGGGTGTTGAGCGGGCAGGCGACCGCGCCCAGCCACCAGCAGGCCATGATCGCGCCCACCAGCTCGTCGTTGTTGGGCGCGAGCAGCGCGACGCGGTCGCCGGCGCAGATGCCGCGCGCCGACAAGACGGCAGCCTGCCGGGCGACGGCGTCGAGCAGCTCAGCGAAGGTGTGGCGGCGCTCGCCATCGCCGGTGACGTGCACGAAGGCCGTCTTGCCGGGATGACGCTGCAGCGAACGATGCAAGCCTTGCGTGAGATACATGGACGCGAGGTTAGGGCGCGCCCGCATCCGCACCAATGGCGGGAAAAACCAAACCGATTGGCGAAAGCAGCCAGATCAGGGTTGACCCTGAGTGCCTTCCGCGTGCGAGTGTCGGTACTCGCCGGGTGCGACTCCCGTCCAGTTCTTGAAGGCGCGATGGAAGGTGCTGGCTTCCGAAAAGCCCACCTGGTTGGCAATGTCGAGCAGCGGCATGCGCGTGTTCGTGAGGAACTCGATCGCGGCGTCGCGCCGAAGCTCGTCCTTGATCTGCTGGAAGCCGCGGCCTTCGTCGCGCAGGCGGCGCCTCAGCGTTTGCGGTGTGACTGCGAGCGCCTCGCCCACTTCCTCGAGCGACGGCAGTTCCTCGCCCAGCCGCCGCCGAAGCAACCGGCGGATGCGGTCGGTGAGGCTGCTGGTGTCGCGGTATTTGATGATGAGGTTGGCGGGCGCCCCGGCCAGGAACTCGCGCACGCTCTGCGCCGTCTGCACTACCGGCAGATCCAGCCAGTGGGCATCGAAGGACATGCCCACATGAGGCTGGCCGTAACGGATGGGCGCCTGGTACACGCGCGAGGTGTCGGTGCCGGACTGCGCCGCGGTGTAGTCCACGCCTAGCAGCGGTATTCGGCGCGCGACCAGCCACGAGGCCGCGCCGAAGGTGAACAGCATGAAGGCCTTTACGCCGTAATCCAGCCGCGCGTCCAGGTCGCGCCGCAGCACGAACTGGATCTGCGCGATATCGCCGCGCACGGACAGGCGGGCCACGAAGTCGTCCACCATCAGGTCGTAGAACGCAAAGCCGTCGCGCAGCGCCTCGCCCAGCGTGGCGCAACGCACCAGCTGCTTCATGCACTGCCCGAAGCTGCCGGGCCGCGCCGGCCGCGACGTCAGGCCCCACAGCTCGTCGCGCAGGGCCCTGCGCAGCACGCGAATCAGCAACGCGTACTGCTGCTGCGAGATGCGCGCCAGCGGCGATTCGAGCAGCGCCGGCGCGATCCCCGCGCGCGCCAGCAAGGCGGCCTCGTCCAAGCCGCGATGGCGCGCGCCCAGCAGGATCATGCGGACCTGCCCGATCGCGACGGTATGGTGGGTCGGGGTCACCGGCCCAGCTTAGCCGACGGCGCCCTTGGCCCGCAAGCCGGCCAGTTCCGCTTCGCCCACGCCAGCCTGCCGCAGCACCTCGTCGGTGTGCTCTCCCGGTCGGGGCGCGGGCCGGGGCGGGCCGGGCTCGAATCCGCTCATCCTGACGGGCGATCGCACTTGCACACGGGCTTCCCCGGCCGTGCGCATGACCATTCCGCGCGCCTGGAAGTGCGGATGGTTCACGGCCTCGTCCAGCCGGAGCACCGGGGTGACGCAGGCTTCGCCGTCCGCGAACAGCGCACTCCAGTGCGAGAGCGGTCGCGACGCGAAGATCGCGGCGAGTTCCTGCCGCAGGCTCTCCTCGGCCTGCGCGTCGGCGCCTCGATGTCGGGGCGCGAGGTCCGGCCGCTCAAGGCGCCTGCAGAGCGCGTCCCAGAACTTCCGCTCCAACGCGCCCACTGCCACGTGGCGGCCATCCGCCGTGCGGTAGACGCCGTAGCAGGCGAGCGCGCCCGTCAGTGACGCCTCGCCGGTCGATGGCGCACGGCCGGTGTCGTTCAGCGTGGCCAGGGGTAGCACCGCGTGGGCGAGCGCGCCGTCCGCCATCGCGATGTCCACGTGGCGCCCCTGCCCCGAACGCGCGGCGTCGAAGAGCGCGGCCAGGATGCCCGTCACGGCCATCATCGAGCCGCCCAGCAAGTCGGCCACGGGCAGGTTGGACAAGGCCGGACCTTCACGTGTGCCGATCTGGTCGGCCACGCCGGCGAGCGCGCAGTAATTGAGGTCGTGGCCCGGCATGTCGCGCATCGGCCCGGTCCGGCCGAAGCCGCTGAGGCTGCAATAGACGATGCGCGGGTTGGCCGCGGCCACGATCTCGTAGCCAACACCCAGGCGTTCCATCACGCCGGGACGAAAGCCTTCCACAAGCACGTCCGCATCGCGACACAGGCGCAGCAGGGTGGCGGCGCCCGCGGGCTGCTTGAGGTCGATGCGGATGGCGCGTTTGTTGCGATTGAGCAGCGCCCGGACGGCGGGCGCGGCGTAATCGCCGGCGCCGGGGTCCTCGATCTTGATCACGTCGGCGCCCAGGTCGGCCAGGTGCAGTGTTCCCATGGGGCCGGGCAGGAGGCGGGTGAGGTCCAGCACGCGCACGCCGGCCAAGGGCGCGCGCGAAAGCGAGGGCGAGGCATTGGTCATGCGCCGACTCTACGGCTGCGAGTGCAGCCGCGGCAATGGCGGCAATGCGCCATTGCCTTGGCAAAAAGCATCAGGGCGCCGGAGGCGATGTCGTCAGAAGCTCACGGCCATCGAGGCCACGTCCACGTGAACGTAGGGCCGATTGAGGGCGCCGCCCACGGCCCGTGCAAACTCCTTCGCCCAGGCCGCGTCCTGGAATTTCGCGGCGCCCGCGCCCTCGGCGACCATCACCACCTTGTCCACGGCCAGAACCTTGCCCGTAGGCCGAACGGGTTCGCAGCCCAGCTCGGTGAACTGTCCGTCGAGCCACGACCGGGCGTCCTCCGAGGACATTGCATCGGATTGCACCAATTCGATGCGGACCGGCTCGACACCGGGAAAAGTCACTTTCACTTCGCTGCGCATGGGTTTCCCTTCGTGTGGTCACGCCACGCGCCAAAGTGTACTGCCGGGATCGGGTTTTCTAACGGGCGCGGTCGCGGGTTCGCCCTTCCCCCTTGCGCCCGGTCAAACCGGGTTGCGATGCCGAGGACTGGGGACCCGCCTTCGGCTTTCGGGCGGCGAGGTTTTGCAGTTCGCGGGCGAGGAGCTCCTTGCGCAAGCCCAGCGGGAGCGTTTCATCAGCCCATGAAGTTCCCCCCTCGACGTTCTTGCCTCGTCCAGTCGTTTTCATGCCTGAATTGTGGACGCCGCTGCCAATCGGGTATGTAGGAATGTGCGCAAGCGCGGGTCGTCCCTGGCAGACACAACGGCAATGGTGTTGGCCACATGGCGAAGGCGGATTCCTACGGCGGGTATGCCTGCCCGCTTGCGATCACGCGGCCGATCGTCGGACTGCGGCCATTGCTCCATTTCATATGCTCATGGATCAGCTCCTGCAGAGTGCCCCGTGACCATACGTGTGTTCGTTGTAGAAGACCTGGGGCGGATGCGGAGCCTGTTCAAGGAGCTGTTCGCCCAACTGGAGGATGTATCCGTCGTCGCGGCTGCCGCCACGGAGGCGGAGGCGCGCCTGTGGCTGGACGAGCACCCCCGCGGGTGGGACCTGGCCATCGTCGACCTGATCCTGGAAGAAGGCAGCGGCATGGGCGTGATCAGCAAATGCAAGGCGTCACCACAGCCCGGAAAGATCGTGGTGTTCAGCAGCTACGCCACGCCGGGCATGCGCCAGCACTGCCTGCGCCTCGGGGCGGATGCCGTCTTCGACAAAACGGATTCGTCGCAGTTCGTCGCTTATTGCGTCGACGAGGTCGACCGGCTGTCGGCCATGAGGCGCTGAGCGTTCCGGCGATCAGGCTGCGCGTGTATGGGGGTGCAGCGGCTTCTCGTCCAGGGCCTCGATTTCCTTGCGCAGGCCCTCGATCAGCTCCGTCACGCCTGGTTCGGCCATCATCGAGAAATGCGAGCCGGCGATGTCGGTCACGCGGATGCCGCCACGCACATGTTCTTCCCAGCCCAGCCCGCGGCCGGCCTGCAGGTACTGCATTTCACTTTCGGTCGCCTTGAACAGCGCCATCGATCCGGCGTAGGTGCGGGGCTTGTGCACCGCCTGCGCGGTGATGAAGTTGCGAAACAGGTGGTGCTCCACCAGCTCTGGAGGCAGCGCCTCGCCGCGCGACAGCTTCTGCAGCGCGAGTGCGTAGTTCAGCTCCACCAGCTTGCCCCTGCGGCGCCGGCCCGGCCAATCCAGCAGGAACGCCAGCGACCAATGGCGCGCCAGCCAGAGCTTCCTGAGCAGCGGCACTTTGCGCGCAGCAGCGGTGGGCGACAGCGTGTCGATCATCGCCAGCAACGCCACCTTGGCGCCCCCTTCCATCAGTTGCTGCGCCATCTCAAGTGCGATCACGCCCCCTGCCGAATAGCCGGCCAGCCGGTACGGCCCATCCGGGTCGACACTGCGGATCGCATCCACGTATTGGGACGCCATGGCCTCGATCGTGGGCAGCGGTGGCAGGCGGCCGTCCGCACCCTGCGCCTGCAGGCCATAGAACGGCAGCTCGGGCCCCAGCCGGTCGGACAGCACCTTGAAGTTCAGGACATTCCCGCCGGCGCCATGCACGCAGAAGAATGGCTTGCGATCGGGCCGGCCCTTGCAGATCGTGACCAGTGGCGACCATGCGCGCGTGCCCAGAGGGATCACGTTGGATGCCGCCTTCTTCGGCTCGTCCGCCGCGCGCGATGTGTCCAGGCCCGCGGCCTGCGCGACCACGGCCGCGAGCGCGCCCAGTGTCGGAGCCTGGAACAGCGTGGCCAGAGGCAGGTCCACCGAGAAATGCCTGCGGATCTTCGCGAAAAGCCGCACGGCCGCCAGCGAATGGCCGCCGAGCGCGAAGAAGTCGTCCTCGCGACTGACCGCGTCCACGCCGAGCAGTTCGCGCCAGGCTTGTGCGATCGTGCTTTCCACCGGGCTCAGCGCTTCGCCTTCGCTGGTGGCGGTCTCTGTCCCGCCTGCCTTGCGGGGTGCCGCCCTGGAACCAGTCGCCGCCATGGCGCGCTTCAATTCGTCCATCGCGATGGAAGAGACCACCACGTCCCGGCTCGTGCCGCGGAAGATGCGATCGAACAATGCTGGCGCGTCCGCCGCCTTGATGCCGCAGGCCAGCATCGCATCCACCAGGGCCGGTTCGCGTCGCGCCCGTGCCTTGTCGTCCTGGGCCATCGCGCCGGGTTGCACGCCGCGCAGCGAGAACCCTTCGAACGTTGCCACCGGCAGGCCGTCCTGCGTGTGCAGGGCGACGTCGAAAGCGGCAAAGCGGTCCTGGCGCCCTTCGCTCAGAGTCACGCGGCTGATCGAATGGCGCGGCACCGGCGCGACCAGGCGGATGCGTTCGACGGAAAGCGGCACGAACAGGTTCTGGCGCCGTTGCGCCTCGTCGACCAGGTGCAGCCCGAAAGTAGCTGCCATGTCAGTCAATGCCGGGTGGCAGGCGTACTGCGCCAAGTCGTCCTCGAACTGTTCGGGCAGCGAGATCTCGGCCACAGCGCTGCGCTCTTCCAGGCGCATCCGCGCGATGTTGCGCCAGCGCGGGCCGAAGGCTACAGCATGTGCCTGAGGGATTTCGCCCCCGTCCCACGCACCGTCACGAATGGGCAACGCGGCAGGCAGGCTGCCCTGGAAGATGCCGACCCGGGCGCGTGCATGTTCCAGCCAATGGTCGTCCAGCGGGCCGCAGCTTCGCACGAGGAACTCGTAAGCCTCGCCGGCGCGGCGCATCTCCGTGCGCACCAGTCGGGCCGAGTGGCCGTCGAAGATCATGGCCTCCTCGAACGACAGCGCGCGGATCTCGACGCCCGCGCCGGGATGCAGCGCCGCCATCGCGGCGCGGGCGATCTCGATGTAGGCCGTGCCGGGCAGCACGGGGCGGCCTGCAACGCAGTGTTCCCGCAACACCCAGAGATTCTCGGGCGAATAGCGTGCTTCGAATGCCGCCCCCTCCGTGCTCTCCACCTGCGAACCGAGCAGGGGATGCGCGCCGGGCGTGGCGGCCGGGTCCGGGCCCATGTGTCCGTAGGCGCGTGCGGCCATGCCCTTGTCGCCCCAGATGCCCCAATGGATGACGAGGCCGTCGGCGCGGGAAGCGGCGAGCGCATCGAGGAAGGCATTCGCGGCGGTGTAGTCCACCTGCCCGGCCGCACCCAGGTACACGCTGGTGGACGAGAAGACGGCGAACACGTCGAGATCGCCGGGCGGCAGCAATTCGTGCAGCACCTGCGCGCCGCATGCCTTCGGCGCCAGCACGCGCTGGATGCCTGCAGCGTCCTTGGTAGCGATCGGAGCGTCGTCGAGCGCGCCCGCTGCGTGGAACACACCGTTGATCGTCCCGAGCTGTGAACGGCATTCGCCTATGACGCGCGCCATCGCATCGCGGTCCGTCACATCGGCGCTGAAGGCGAGTACCTGCGCGCCGTGCGCTTCCAGCTCCAGCAGCCGACGCACCACGCGTACTTCGGGCGAGTGGTCGCCGCTCGCAGCCAACCCACGCCAGTTTTGCCTGGCCGGCAAGGCGCGGCGGCTCACCAGGGCCAGCCGGGCCTTGTGCGAGCGCGCCAGCCAATCGGACAACTCCAGCGCGATGTCGCCGAGCCCGCCGGTGATGAGGTAAACGCCGCCCGTGCGCAGGGGCGCGGTTGCGGCAGGGTCGTGCCTGGGTTCGTCCTTGCTCTTGTTGACCAGCTGCTGCACAAAGCGCTCGCCGCCGCGCCAGGCCACCAGGTCCGCGTCGTCGGTGGCCACGCCTTCGGCCACGACCTGTTGCGCTGCCTGCTGCGACGATACGTCCGCGGGCGCCAGGTCAACAAGCCGTGCCTGTACGTTGGGCAGCTCACGCGGAATGACGCGGCAGGGGCCCAGTGCCAGCGCACGCTCCGGGTGCGGCACCGCCTCACCCGCGACTGTCTGGCATCCGGCGGTGACGACGGTCAGGCGAACATCGCCGCTTGCGTCGCACTCCTGCAGGGTCCTGGCGAGATGCACGAGGCTGTCGAACGCCAGCGCCTGGCCGGCGATGCGCAAACTCCCCGCGCTTTGCATCGTGTCCAGCGGCCATAGGTGGACGATTCGGCCGGGCAGTCCGCCTTCCCGCTCCAATGCCGAGAACAGTTGGGTGTAATGCGTGGCTTCGTCGGGGTCGATGGTGAATGTGCCGTCTGCCCGCCTCTCGAATGTATTGCCGCGCCTCACCAACGTGACGCTTGCGCCCGGCTGGGCGGCGCGCGCGACAACATCGGTGGTCAGCTTCGCGTGGTTGCCGAACACCAGCCAACGGCCCGGCGTGTCCATGCCGGCGGCCAGCGGCGCGGGCATCCATTGCGGCGCCGTGAACCAGTCGTCCAGGTTTTCCAGCCGGTGCACCGGCGAGATGCGCACGGGGTCGGCGGGGGATGGCTGCGATTGCGCCTGCTGCATGACACCCGGCTCGATCCAGTGACGCTGGCGCTCGAACGCATACGTCGGCAGGGAAACGCGCCTGGGCTCACAGGGCCCGCGCAGTGCCGCCCAATCCGGCGTCGCGCCACGCGCCCACAGGCCGGCCGCGGAAGAGAGCATCTGCTCGAGGTCGGAGGCGGCGTCCCGCGCCTTCGCAGTCGATGCCAGAATGGCGCGAGGCTGCCCCGCGCCGTTCTGCCGCGCGAGCGCACACAGGCCCTGGCCGGGCCCTGCCTCGAGCAGGACGGTGCCGGGCTGCTCCAGCAGCGTGTGCACGCCATCGGAAAACCGCACCGGGTTGCGCAGGTGCTTCACCCAGTATTCCGGATCGACCACGCACCGGGTTGCGCAGGTGCTTCACCCAGTATTCCGGATCGACCAGCGTCTGTGCATCGGCCCAGGTGCCAGTGAGATTGGACACGAAGGGGATGGCAGGCGGCTTGAGCGCGATGCGTGTCACATGCAAGCGGAACGCGTCGAGCACGCCGTCCAGAAGCCGCGAGTGCGCGGCCACGTTGATGTGCAGCCGGCGGCCCTCGATGCCTTGCTCGGCAAGGCTCTTCTCGAGCCGCGAGATGGACTGCAGCGGCCCCGATGCGATGCACAGGTCGCGCGCATTGATGGCGGCGATATCGAGATCCAGCCCGGCCATCATTTCGCGCAGTTGCGCTTCCGGCAGGTCCACCGAGAGCATGGCGCAGCACCACGACCGACAAGGCGTCCTGCAGCGACATCACGCCGGCGATGCAGGCGGCGGCGTACTCGCCCGCGCTATGGCCGATGACGGCGGCGGGCTTCACGCCCCAGCTCTCCCACAGTTTCGCAAGCGCGTATTCGATGGTGAAGAGCGCGGGCAGGGCGTAGCTCGGGCGCTCCAAGGTGGCAGCTGCCGCCGGGTCGCCCGCGTCGCCCTCGAACATCCGCGTGCGCAAATCATGGGGTGCATCCGCAGGCATGAGCCGGAAGCATTCGTCCACGGCGCGGCGGAACGCGGGCTGGGCAAGCAACTCGCGCCCGGCGCCGGGATAGTGCGCGCCGCCGCCGGGGAACATCAGTGCAATCCCCGGCGCATCGGTAGATGCCTTCGCGATGATGCAACGCGGATGGTTTTTCGACACCAGCACGCTGCGCAGATCGTCGAAGTCGCCGGCGACAATGGCGCAGCGGTGCTCGAACGCCCTGCGGCCCACCTGCGTGGTGTACGCGGCGTCGGCCAAGGTGGTGTCTGCGGGAGGTGCTTGCAGGAACTCGCACCACTTCGCCTTCAGGCGCTCCAGAGCCGCCGGCGTGCGGGCCGAGAGCGTCACTACATGCCAGCCGGCGTCCTGCGAAGCACGCACCGCTGTTGCCGGCGGTTCTTCCACGATCACATGCGCGTTGGTGCCGCCTACGCCGAGCGAGTTGATGGCGGCGCGGCGCGGCGCGCTGCGGCGCGGCCAGGGCCTGGCTTCGCCGAGCACCTGGAAGGGTGTCGCGGCCAAATCGATGCGGCTGTTGGGCTTGCTGTAATTCAGGCTCGCCGGAATCATGCCGCGGCGCATCGCCAGCGCCACCTTGATGAGCGATGCCACGCCGGCTGCTGTATCCAGGTGCCCGATGTTGGTCTTGAGCGAACCGATGCCGCAGAAGCCCTTGCCGCCGCTGCCATAGGCCTGCGCCAGCGCGGCCAGCTCGATCGGGTCTCCCACGGGCGTGCCCGTGCCGTGTGCCTCGATGTACGAGACGCTTCCGGGTTCAACGCCTGCGACTGCCAGCGCCTCGACGGCGGCGCGTGCCTGGCCGTCCACACTGGGCGCGAGGTAGCCGGCCTTGCGCGAGCCGTCGTTGTTGACCGCCGAGCCGCGGATGACGGCGTGGATGTTGTCGCGGTCGCGGATCGCGTCTTCCAGCCGCCGCAGCACCACGATGCCCGCGCCGCTGCCGAAGATCGTGCCGGCGGCATCGTCGTCGAAAGCGCGGCAATGGCCGTCGGGCGACAGAATCTCCCCCTCGGCGTAGCGATAGCCCTGGCGGTGCGGCAGCTCGATGCTCACGCCGCCCGCGAGCGCCATGTCGCATTCGCCCGAGAGCAGGCTTTGCGCCGCCATGTGCACCGCTACCAATGACGTGGAGCATGCGGTCTGCACGCCGATGCTCGGCCCCTTCAGGTCGAGCAGGTAGGAAACGCGCGAGCAGAGAAAGTCCTTGTCGTTGCCCGTGTGCCGCAGCAGGAACAGGCCCATGGACTTCACCAGCTGCGGGTTTGTCATCAGGTTGTATGGCAGGTAGGCCTGCATGCCACAGCCGCCGAACATGCCGATCGCGCCGTCGAACCTGTCTGGCATATGGCCCGCGTCTTCCAGCGCCTCCCATGCGCATTCCAGGAAGTGCCGATGCTGCGGGTCGAGCACCGCGGCGTCCCGTTTGGAGAAGCCGAAGAAATCGGCGTCGAACATTTCCATGTCCGGTAGCACGAGGCTGGCGCGGATGTAGTCCGCATCGGCGATGTCGGCCTCGGCGACGCCTGCCGCACGCAACTCCTCGGACGTCAGCCACTGCGTCGCCTCCCTGCCCGCGGCCAGCAGCGACCACAGCTCGGCCACCGATCGCGCACCGGGAAAGCGGCCGGCCATGCCGACGATGGCGACGCTGCCCGGCTCGATTTCCTGGGACGAGGTACCCATGGCCGGTCTGCTCAGGCAGCCGCACTCGGCTGAAGGCCGGCGCGAGTGCGCATCATGCGGCGGGCCTTGGCCCGGTTCAGGCCGTCGGCCACGGCCGTGGCGGTGTCGTTGCCTTCGAGGTGCGCAGCCAGGGCGCGCACCGTCGGCAGGCGGAACATGTCGGTGATCGACACCTCGCGGCCGCATATTTCATGCAGGCGCCGCTGCACCTGCACTACCAGGAGCGAATGTCCGCCGAGGTCGAAGAAGTTGTCGGTGATGCCGACGCCGGGCACGCCCAGCGCCTCGGCCCAGATCGACGCAATTGTCTTCTCGAGCGTGGTCCCCGGCGCCGCGGCGGCTCGCACCGGAATAGCGGCGCGCGGGTCGGGCAGGGCTCGCCGGTCGACCTTGCCATTCGGCGTGAGCGGCAGCGCGGGCAGCACCATCACATGTTGCGGCACCATCACGGCCGGCAGCTCCTCCGCCAGGGCCGATCGAAGTTGCGCGGCGTCGGGCACCTCCCCATGGGAAGCGGTGACGTAGGCGATGAGCCGCCCGCCCGTGTCATCGCCGGCCGCGGCGGTCACCACGGCCTGCGCGACGCCGGCCTGCCGTAGCAGCGCGGCTTCGATCTCGCCGAGCTCGATGCGATGGCCGCGGATCTTCACCTGGTGGTCGATGCGGCCGAGAAACTCCACGGCGCCATCGGGATGACGGCGCACGAGATCGCCGGTCCGGTAGAGCCGCGCGCCGGCCTGGGCCGGATCGTCGACGAAGCGCTCGGCGGTGAGTTCGGGGCGTTTCCAGTAGCCCCGGGTCACGCCTTCGCCGCCGATAAAAAGTTCACCGGACACCAGGGCGGGGCATTCCTGGCCCCACGGCGTACGAACGGACAGCTGCGTGTTGGCGATGGGGCGGCCCAGCGGAACGAATTCGCCGATGCCCTCCAGCGCGCAGGTCGTGGACCATACCGTCGTTTCGGTCGGCCCGTAGACATTGAGCAAGGCGTCGGGCACCAGCGACCGCAGCTCACGCGCTAGCTTCGGCGCAAGAGCCTCGCCGCCCACCAACAGCGCCGACAGCTGCGAGAGCGCCGCACGCCCTTGGGTATCGGCAACCAGCATCGACGCCATGGAAGGTGTGCATTGGAGGTGCGTGATGCCGTGTTCCACCATCTCTTCGGCGATGGACACGCGGCGCTCGGCAGGGCGTGCGTCCTGCGCCGCAACCATGAGCTGCTTGAGGTCGGCCAGGTGGGTAAGCACCGCGTCCGCGTCCACGCCGAAATCAATCAGGCAGGCGATCTCGTCCACGCCCGCGTCCTTGAGTTTCCCCACTAGCGCCAGGCAGCGCCGGGGTGTGCCGAAGAGCGCGCTGGTTCCGTAGTAGCGCGAGAACGCGTGCTCCAGCAGCGCGTCCATCTCGTCTTCGGAGAGCGGGCGCGAATCCATGATCTCCACCGGCGTCTTGCCGTGCTCCGCGCCACGCTGGACGAATGTGGGAAACGACCACGCCGCCTGCTTGATCAGGTCGAGCGAGCTGCGCAGATATTCCTTCATCGGGCCGCGCACCGTCTCGCGCACTTCGTCGTCGTCAGCGCCGACGAAAGTGTGGAGCATCAAGGTCACATGACCATGCCCCGCATGTCCGGCCTTGCGCCAGGCCGCGCGGTACAGCTTCAGCTTCTCCGCGACGTCCTCGATCTTCTGCCCCAGCAGGTGGGTCAGGAGATGGCAACCCATCTCGCCTGCCTGCTGGAATGTCTCGGGGTTGCCCGCGGCCGTGAGCCACACCGGCAGTTCCGCCTGCACCGGTCGCGGCAGCGTTCGAATGTCCACTGGCTTGCCCAAGGGCCCGGGAAAGGTGACTGCCTCCCCGCGCCAGAGCCGGCGCACCACGTCCACATTCTTCAGCATCTCGTTCTTGCGTTCGGCGAAGGCCTGCGGCGCGATGACGAAATCGTTCGGCTGCCAGCCCGATGCGAACGACACGCCGATGCGGCCCTGCGAGATGTTGTCCACGAAAGCCCATTCCTCGGCCACGCGGATCGGGTGGTGCAGCGGCAGCACGCAGCTGCCTGCGCGGATTTGCAGGCGCGTGGTGATCGCGGCGATGGCAGCGCTCGTCACGGCGGGATTGGGGTAAAGCCCGCCGAAGGCGTGGAAGTGCCGCTCTGGCGTCCAGATGGCGGCAAAGCCTTCGCGGTCGGCGAACTTCGCGCCTTCCAGCAGCAGTTTGTAGCGGTCCTTCGGGTCGCGCGCGTTGTCGGTGGCGAAGTAGAACAGGCTGAACTCGGGCGAGCGGCTTTCGCCCTGCACCGTGTCGGAGTGCATGACGACCGTGAAACCCTGCGCCAGCGTCCAGAACAGCTCGAGCACCGAGATGTCGAACGACAGGCTGGTCACCGCCAGCCAGCGGCCCGGCGGCTCGTGCGGAATGCGGTCGGCCATGCCCGCAAACAGGTTCATCACGTTGCGGTGCGTGACGACGACGCCCTTCGGGCGGCCCGTCGAGCCGGACGTGTAGATCAGGTAAGCGGCGCTGTCGGGTGTCGGCGCAGGGAACTCCGCGGTAACGGGGCCCGCAAGGAGCGGCCCGTCGAACAGGAAAGACTTCGACGCGGGCAGGCGCAGCGAGGTTGCGATCGGCGCCGTGGTCACCACGAGCGGCGCCGCCGAGTCCTCGATCATGAAGGCGATGCGGTCGCGTGGATAGGCCGGGTCCAGCGGCAGGTACGCGGCGCCGGCTTTCATGATCGCGAGCAGGGCGACCACCATCTCGGGCGTGCGTTCCAGGCATACGCCCACCACGTCGCCCGCGCGCACGCCGCGCCGTGCCAGCGCACCGGCGAGCGCCGCTGCCCGCGCGTCCAGTTCTCCGTACGTCAGCACCTGTCCCTGGCCGCGGATCGCCTCCTGTTGTGGCGTGCGCGCCACCTGCGCGGAAATTGCCTCGTGCACGCAGCAATCCGCGTCGAAGAAAGTCGTGGTGGCGTTGGCGGCCGCGACCGCTTGCGCTTCGGCCGCCGGCAACAACGGGATGCCCGCGATGCGACCCCGTGCATTGTCGAAGGCGCGCAGCCATGCCGCGAGATGCGTAGCCATCACTTGCAAGGTGGCGGACGTGTATACCGCCCCGTCCGCTACCAGTTGCAGGCCCGGTCCTTGCGCCTCCTGGGTGAGGAGCAATTCCGTGCCGGGCGGGGTTGCCGCCGCGCACAGGCAGATGCCGATCCTGCGGACGCGCTCGATGGCGTGCACCTTGTCGCCCAGCCGCAAAGGCAGGTCCTGCGCGTGCGCACCCGCCTGGCGCAAACTGGCGATGCCCGTTTCCGCGTTCGCGGTGGCCTGCTGCGCGGTCGATTCAGGGTGGGTGTCCAGCGTGAGCGGAACCCAGGGCGACAGCCAAGCCTCGATGCCTTCGGCTTGCTGGGACAGCGCGCGGTCGCAGTACAGCGCCGACACCTGCTCCTGGCCTGAAAGCGCGGACAACCAGGCGAAGAATGCCGCCACCGTCGTCGCGCCCGCTGCCGAGGCCCTCACGCGGATGCGCAATGGCTGCGCGTCTTGCGCTCCTGCGGTCGAGCGCGGGTAGGGCAGATCCACTGGCGAGAGCGAGCCGAACGACCGGCGCCAGGAAGCTTCGCCACGGGCGGTCTGCGCGGTGCAGGCGGCCAGCTTCTCGCGCAGCGTCGCGTCCAGCGGCGCGAGAACGGTCCCGGCCACGAACAGATGGTCGGCCGCTTGCTCATGGGCGTCGGAGACGCCGCTCAGGGCGATGTCGCCGCGGCCAGTTGCGACCAGCACTTCTGCGCCCTCGGTGCCCAGCACGGTGCCCGGCGCCGCGCCCGAAGCGGATTCGGGCACGCGCGCCGCGCGCACGTACACCAGCCTGTCGCCGGCATGCACCTTGGCAAGGCCCAGCGGGTTTGGATAAGGACCGAAATCCAGCGCGCGTACCAGCGCCGCGAGTTCAGCGGCCGGGCGGGAGAAGTCGAGTGTCCCCAGGGCATCGGGCCGGAGGTCGCGGGCAAAGTAGCTGCGGCCCGTTTCCTGCACCGACAACCTGAGTTCGCCCCGCGCGATGTCCTCGGCGATCTCGTGGAAGGCCGCGAGCCCAACTTCATAGCAGCGGGCGTTCAGGCCCAGGGCCGTCTCTTCCGGCTCCAGCGGAAAGACTGCGCGCTTGACGATGCGGCCCGCATCCACTGCCGGTGTCATCTCATGCCAGGTGATGCCGTGCATGTCTTCCTGCGCCATCAGCGCCCACGACGTCGCATTGAGCCCGGCATAGCGGGGCAGGGGGCCGTCGTGGAAATTGATGGCGAGCCGACGCGCGCGCGCCAGCAGCTCGGCCGGAAGCACGCGCAGGTTCGCGATGCTGAACAGGTAGTCGAACGGTGCGCCAGGCACCACGATCGGAGATTCGTCCAGGGCAGCAACGGCGGGCAGGCCCTCGGCAGCGGCCCAATCGAGGACGTTCCGGCTGCTCGTCAGCACGGCGCGGATCTCGTGCCCGCGCTGGCGCCACGCCTGCGCGCATTGGATCAAGAGGCTGCCATCGCCAACAAAAACGGCACTTGCATCGGCCATAGTTTCCCCGTGATACCTCACATGAAGTGATAGCCGCATCGTAGTAGCCGATGCAGGGCTACGGCGGTGCGATAGCCCGTAAGAGCCATCGCGTCACTGGTGTCACCGATGAGTCAGGGCCACAGTTGGGTACGCACTTCCTGGGGCCAGGCCTGGGAATCGAACCCGTGCGCCTTCACGAGCGCCAGCGCGACGCGCTCCAGGCCAAACCCGAGGCAGGCGGTGTGTGCCGTCGCGCCGTCCGCATCGCGGATACCGAATTTCGCGCTGAAGTGGTCCTGATGCCAGTTGAAAGAGCAGACCGCGGTGGGCTTCTCCAGCGAGATCACGGGAACGAGGATCTCGAACTTCAGGCGCTGCTCGACCTGGTTGGCCGCCAGCATCTTGCCCGCGCGCCCGAAGAAGGGATCGGCGGCGACATCGCTTTGCGCGTGCAGCCCCAGCCCCCGCAAGAGCTCGAGGCCGCGGCAGAGCCAATCGTCCCGCCACGCCAGCACGTCCTCGGGCTTGCCCATGCGGACGAGCTCGCGCATGCGGAAGGACTGCAGCCGCGTGGGTTCATCAGAGGGCTCGTGGCGGAACACCCAGTTCATCACCGTGATGAGGCGTCCGTCTCCCGGCAGCAAGCCGCTGAACGCCGGATACACGGGATAGCACGCGGCCGGCGCGAGCATCACCCGGGTGGGCGAAAGCATGTCTTCCCACCGGTCGCCGGCATGCACGCGTTCCGAGAGTTCGCGCGCCTGCGCGTCGTCGCCGGTGAAGCTATGAACCGAGCCGGCGAGCTGCGGGAAACTGTCCATGTAGCCCATCTTCTCGACCAGTGCGCGCGCAACGATCGGCGGAAACATCACCTCCTGCGCACCGTCGGCCTGGGCGATGCGATCGATGATGCCGTTGAAGCCGCGCACGATGTCCTCGAAGGCGGCCCCCCTGCCGTAGGCGCCCTGGACGCCGGTGGGCACGATCAGGCCGTGTTCAACCAGAGCGGTGTGGAAGTTCTCGATGTCGTACGCGGCGGTCAAGGGGCATCCTTGAAGACAAGCAGCATCGACGCGCTCTTGGCGGCGATGCGGTCGTTGGAGATCATCAGCGAGGCAGAGAGGCTGTCGCGGTACTGCCGGCCCAGGCTGAACGGGCTGTCGTTCTTGTAGCCCAGGATGCCCACGATCTGAAGCGCGCGATGCACGATCTGCGGCGCGGCTTCGGAGCACGAGATCTTGAGGTTGTTCAGCCGAAGGGCCCAGCCCATCGACAACAGTTGCTCCTGGCCGCCGGCCTCGGCGCCCAGGGCGTCGAAGTCGCGTGCGGCAGACAGCCACAGCTGCTTCATGTCTTGCAGCTGCTTTGATACTTCCGCAAGCCGGGCGGCGGTGGGCGGCGTCGTCCCGGGGTTTTGGCGGGCCTGGCCGCGCACGAAGTTCGCGGCCTTGGCCACCGCGTCCGCCGCGATGCCCCACCAAAGCGACGACCAAAGCACGTGCGAATACGGCACCATGGTCTGTGCTGAACTGTCCGCGAATGCGCCGGGGACGATCTGCGACTGCGGGCCGGAAGATTCCAGGCGAAACCCGGGGCTGCATGTGCCGCGCATGCCCAGCGTGTCCCAGCTGGTCGTCTGCCTGAGAGTGCAATCCTCGCGCTTGACCATGACCAGCACCTGGTCGGCGCCGGGTGCATCGGGGCCGCTGCGGCAGGTGACGAGGATGGCGTCGGCGTACGCGCAGTACGAACCCGTGGTCGCATCCTTGTTGAGCAGGAACTGCCCATCCTTGCGCTCCACGGCGCAAACGCTCGTGCGGGTCTCGCCGAAAGTGCCGACTTCGGAGGTCATCGACGCGAGCAGGTACTGGCCGGCGACAAGATCACGCAGCCAGCCGCGGAAGAATTTGCTTTCCAGCGCGTGGCGCGCGATGCATGCGAGCTGGATGTAGTGCATAGCCAGCACCATGGCGCTGGAGCCGCACGCCTGGGCCAGCGTTGCGCACAGGTGGGCCTGCTGTTGCAGGTTGCAGCCGGCGCCGCCGAGCTCGCGCGGCACGCCGGCGGAGAGCAGGCCCGCATCGCGCAAGGCCGCAACTGTTTCCGAGGGAAAACGGGCCTTGGCATCGACGTCCGCGGCTTGTGGCGCGGCCACCTCGGCGGCAATGCGGCGTACCGCTTCATGCATGAGGTCGAAGGCCTGATCCATCCGCATCGATTCGCGATTCATGTGAGCGCGCTCCCGAGATTGCCGACGAGAAAGAGGGAACGCGAACTGGGCAATTTCCCCCGTAAAACGGGAAATCATCTTACACGTCGGACGTTCGGTTACGGGCTATTTTGGCGGGGTGGCTTCAGCGCGAACAACCAGGCAAAGCGCTGCTCATCAACGAAAGGCAGTTCACATGATCGGATTGGATCCCGCGGGCCGCGTGTCGGCACAATCGCCGAATGCACGGCTGGGCTTTGACCTGGTGCAGGTCAGCCAGGTCGCGGCATCGATGGAAAGTTTCGGTGCCTTGTACGAAACTCGTTTGTTCACCCCCCTCGAGCTGGAATACGCCGGGTGCGACGACGCCGTGCGTGCCGAACGGCTGGCGGCGCGCTTCGCGGCCAAGGAGGCGGTGATCAAAGCGCTGCGATTGAGCAACGAAGGCATAGGCTGGCGCGAAATCGAGGTGCTCAAGCTGGCTGACGGCGATTGCGACGTTCTGCTGCACGGCCGCACTGCCGAGCTGGCGCGCCTAATGGGTGTCGAGCGCGTCCTGCTGAGCCTTAGCCATGACGGCGACTATGCGGGCGCGTTCGTCAGCGTGCAGATGAAGGATAAAGTGCCCTTCGACGAAGTCAGGGCAAACGGTTCTGAACGCGAGGCGGCGGCATCATGATCGACGTGCAGGAAGCAGAGGCCACGATCCGAGCCGTCCTGCGCGACCACGGCCGCCTGAAGCAGGACGTTGCCGCGCTGGATGCAGCGGCCGACCTGTACCAGTCGGGGATGACGTCGCACGCCAGCGTCAACGTCATGCTGGCACTCGAAGGCGCGTTCGATGTGGAGTTTCCCGACCACATGCTCAAGCGCAACGTGTTCAGCAGTATTGCTTCGATACAGCGCGCTCTGGATGAGCTGACGGCCGCCTGAGCCCTCGCCATGTTTCCCGAGCAAGTCGATGCGGCCACGCCCATCGTCTTCGACGTGGCGGGGTCCTGGTGTTTCGGCTGGTTGCATCGCGCTGTCGAGCCGGTCCGCCGGGTCGGCGTCGTGCTGTGCCGGCCACTGGGTTACGAGGCGCTTTGCAGCTACCAGACTTATGGGGCGCTGGCCGAGACGCTCGCCAGCTCGGGCTTCGACGTGCTGCGCTTCGACTACCAGGGAACCGGCGACTCCGCCGGTTCGGATGCGGACCCGGATCGCGTTGCCGCGTGGGTGACCAGCATTGTCGCCGCCACGCAAGAACTGAGGCGCATCGCCGGTGTCGACGCGCTGACTCTCTTTGGCGTTCGCATGGGAGCGACGCTGGCCGTGGCGGCGGCACGTGAACTGGGAGCCGTCGACAACCTCATACTGTGGGCGCCCTGCACGACGGGGCGCGCGTTCGTCCGCGAGCTCCGCGCGGCCAGCGCGGGCAGCGCCCAACCGCCGGCCGGCTCGCAAGCGGGCGACATGGAGGCGCTGGGTTTTCTCTACACGGCGCAGACGCTGCACGACCTGCACGCGCTCGATTGCGTGCGCATCGACACGCCGCCCGCTCCGCGCGCCCTGGTGGTGCTACGCGACGACATGCCTGGGGAAGGGCCGCTGCCGGCCGCTTGGCGTGAGAAGGGCGTGGAGGTCGACACCCTGACGCTGCCAGGCTACGCGAGGATGATGGTCGAGCCGCACAAGGGTGTGGTCGAGCAGGATAGTCTGGACGCCATCGCGCAATGGCTGCTGGCGGTTTCGCCACCGGGGGCTCGGGCCTTGCCTCTCGCGCCGATTGAGTTCACGCCCCGGACGCTGCCCGGCGGCATCCGGGAAATGCCGCTGCGGTTCGGCCCGGCCGAATCGCTCTTCGGTGTGCTGGCCGAGCCGCCGGCGGACGGCCCGTCCGCGCGCCGCAAGACAGCCATCCTCTTCTTGAACGTAGGGCACAACTATCGCATCGGGCCCAACCGTCTTTACGTCCACATGGCCCGGGCGCTGGCTGCGTGCGGCTATCGCACCTTACGCTTCGACCTTTCCGGCATCGGGGACAGCCCCGGCACGTCGGGTCTGCGCCAGGGCAACTACTACGCCAAGGGCTCGGACGTCGACGTCAGCGCCGCCGTCGACCGCCTCGAAGCCGAGGGCTGTACGAGGTTCTGGCTGATGGGCGTGTGTTCCGGCTCGTTCGTCGCCTTCCAGGCGGCGTTGGCCGATCCGCGCGTGAATGGGCAGGTGCTGATGAACTCACGGCTGCTCGAATGGCAGGACGGGGCCGACGAGAACATGTGGCAGGCTTCCATGCAACGGAACTACAAATCAACCGCGTTCTACCGCCGCGAGTTGATGCGGCCCCAGGTTTACAGGCGATTGCTTCGGGGCGAGGTAGACGTGAACGGAATCGCGCGGCGCGTCGGAACGCTGATCGAGGCGCGCCTCAAGCGGGCCGTGGGCCGGCTGCTGCAGCGCGAGCCGGGCGACAGCGTACTGTCGCAGGCCCGGCGCATCGCCGCACGAGGGGCCGACACGCTGGTGGTGGTGGCCGCGGACGACGACGGACGCGACTACATCGAATATCACTTCGGCCAGCGGGGCAGCCGCATGGCCGGAGAGCCGAACTTCCGCATGATCGTGGTCGAGGGCTGCGACCACACTTTTTCCAGCCGCGCCGGCCAGCAGGTCCTCATCGATACTGTGCGTCAACACCTCGAGCAAAAGATTGCCCCCTAGTCGAGCAGGGCGCGGCGGATCGGCTCGTGCCAGCCGGTCTGGGGCGAATACATGCCGAAAGATGGCGAGGCCAGCTCCCAGTAGGCCCATCCGATCCCGCGGCGCTCGGCCTCGTCGCGCACCGTACGCGCATAACTCTCGCGCGATGCCATGTCCACCTTCTCGAAGGTGCCGAACTCGCCGAGGTACACCGGATAGCCGCTGGACTGGTTCCAGCGCCGCGCGGATTCGAGCACGTCGGCGATCACCTTGCGCTGGCCGGCGTCGCAGCACTTCACGCCGGTGGGGAAGGGCTTCGCCAGCCAGTCTGCGCCCTGGTGGGTGAACGGGAACGGGTCGTAGTTGTGGATGGAGGTGATCAGGTTCCGGTCCTTGGGCATGCGCAGCTTGGGCAGCTCGGGGATCGCGTTCCATTCGCCGGGGCCAATCAGCACGATGCGGTTCGGGTTGCTTTCTCGCACCACGGCGAGTGTCTTTGCCGATAGCTCGTTCCAGGGCTCGCCGTTGAGCCGGCCGTGCGGCTCATTGAGCAATTCGAACAGCAGCCGGGGTGAGCGATCCTTGTAGCGCATCGCGATCTGCCGCCACATGTTCACGAGGCGCGTCTCCAGCACGGCCGGCTCCACCGCGAACTCGTTCGGGTGCTGCGTATCGCCGTGGATTTGCGTGTAGTGGTGCATGTTCAGGATGACGTACACGTTCTTGGCCAGCAGCGCGTCGATCGCCTGGTCCACGCGCTTCGCGAACGCCTCGTCGAGCGTGGCGTCGGCCGTCGGCGCCGCGTGGTTGCTCCAACGCACCGGCAGGCGCACTGTCGCGAACGACGACGCGGCCCTGTCGATGAAGGCGGGCTCCAGTTTCACACCCCAGTCGCCTTCGCGAGGGGCGTCCAGCATGTTGCCGAGGTTCACGCCACGCCCGAGCGCGTGGGCGACCTTGCACGTTTCCGCCGTAACGGCCGAGCAGTTTTGAGTTGCGCGCGAGGGAGGGCGCTGCGGAGATGCCGTCTGCGCAGCGGCGCCGGCGATGCCGGCAGCCAACAGCACGGCCGTGAGGATGGAAGTCTTCAATTGGGTTCCAACGAAAGTCGTTTTGATCGCCGAATTCTGTCCAAGCCGGGCCGCGCTGCGGACTCGACAATGGGCTGTTGCGGCGCTGTCCTACACGATGCTTTTCGGCCACTTGGAATACGTGATTTATTCACGCATGACACGTAAATAATCTAATCTTGTCGAATCGCGTCGTAACTTTTGCGTGGGGCATTTCGCGTGTTTGGGTCCATGCGTCGCAAATGCCTGTGATTCGCGCGGGATGCTGCTGAGCTAGCACCGACGCGGGCTCCGCCGCGGTATGAACTCAGCTTTAGTCCCGCAATGCCGAGACACAAGCCCATCAGTAGCCCTGAAAGCGTGGTCCTTCGCTTACTTTCTGACGGTAAATGCCTACTGCGCGTGTAGGCGGTCTCCTACTACCATCGCGTCCACGGTTGAGTTCGCAAGCATCATGTCAGCGCAAGCGCAACGCGGGCATTCGCCTCGTGAAACTCATCAGTTTGCTGGTCGATGACATGTGACATCGGCTCGTTTCTTACATCTGGGGACATCAGGAAATGCAAAGACGTGATTTCACCAAGGCGGCAGGTTTGGTCGGAATGCTGGCCGGCGCCGGCTTCGCAGGCCCCCGTATCCAACGCGCGAGGAAGGCGAAGCCCACGCCCGCGCCCACGCTGGCTCCAACCCCTGCACCGACGCTGTCACCCACCCCGGCTCCGACGGTGGCTCCCACTCCCGCTCCGACTCCTGCTCCGTCCCCGTCGGGCCTCGGCTACCCGTTCGGCGCGCGCTATGTCGGCTACGGTTTCGGCGTCAAGGTGTCGAACCACACCAACGCGGAACTCGATGCCTCCGTCAAGGCCCACTACGACGCGTGGAAGGCCGCTCGGATCGTCCCTACCCCGGGCGTCGCCGGCGGCCTGGCCGACAAATTCGACAACAACTACCTCACCGTTTCCGAAGGCATGGGTTACGCCATGCTGATCACGGTGGTGATGGCCGGCCACGACAGCACGGCTCGCGCCACCTTCGATGGCTTGCTCACGACAGTGCGAGCGCGGCCCGCGCGCGGCATGGCCCAGTACTACGGTGCCACGGCGCTGAACCTCATGGACTGGCGCCTGGACCTGGATGGCACTTCCAGCGATGAGATGGACCTGGGCGCAAACGCGATGGACGGCGACCTGGACATAGCGCTGGCGCTGTTGATGGCCGATCGCCAGTGGGGTTCCGCCGGCACCTGGAACTACAGGCAGGAAGCGCTCAAGACGATCGCCGCGATCAAGACCGTGAATATGCGCCCGGACGGCCAGACTCATTCCAGCCCGCAGATCCACGTGGCCCGCACCTCCGACTTCATGATCGGGCACTTCCGCGCCTTCGCGACGGCCACGGGCGACACGTTCTGGAGCACGACGGCGATCGACAGGTCTTACGCGTTGATCGACCGGATGCAGACTGTGTACTCCCCCAACGTGGGCCTGATGCCGGACTTCATCATCAACTGCGACACCAATCCCATTCCGTCTCCCGGCGGCTATGGCGATTTCACCGACACCGAGGGCTGGCTCTACGCCAACGCCATCCGCAATCCGTGGCGCTGGGGCACCGACTATGTTCTATCGGGTGACTACCGTTGGAAGGGTGTGCTGCAGAAGATGATGAACTTCATGGTCACCGATTGCGCGAACGATCCCGCAAAAATGGCCACCGGCTATCGCCTCGACGGCAGCCTGAATGACCCGACGGGCCAGAACCGCCTGTACCGCCCGTACCTGAACGGCTGGGGCCCCTATGCCAGCATCGCACCCGGCATGCTGGGCGGCATGATCGATTCCAACTATCAGGGCTGGGTCAACGCCAGCTGGGACTGGACCGACGCCAACCGAAAGACTTCGTACTACGATTCCGAAATCCAGATCATCTGCAAGCTGGTCGCCTCCGGTAACTGGTGGAAGCCGTAAGCACCTGATACCAGGGCCACCGCGGAACCGGCTTTGCCGGGCCGCAGGTGGCGCCCCCTTGAGGGGGAGACGCCGAAGGCGCTTCGGGGGGAGCCACCTTGTAGGTCATAGCCTGACCCGCGCGTCGGACGCGGGACAAAGACTCACGCTGCGCGCCTCCCGTGTTCGCCACCGCACACAACGCGGTGATGTTGCTGCCTAGTATCAAGGCCCAAGCAACAACGTCAGCGAACCACAGTGAGTCAACCTATGAGCGCCAGCGTGCCTCTGCCGGACAACGATCCGGCCCAGTTCCTGCGCATAGCCGGGCAGGGCGCATCCCTTGCAACCCATGCGGACCTCTGGCGCTGGCTGCAGGGCGATGTTCAGAAATGGTTGGCGCACGACGTCATGCTGATCGGCTGGGGTGACTTCCGCACCGGTAACCTGCGCTTCGACATTGTCTCCAGCCTGCCCGGGCTTCGCACTTTCAACTGCTCGCCAGGGGCCATATCACCGCTTTTGAGCTACCTGCGCGACTGCTGGGTGGCGGCGCAGCAGGCGCCCTGCCAGCTCGAGGTCGCGTCCTTCAGCGAATTGCTGACCCGCCGCGGGCCCGAGTGGGACCGGGCGGAAGCCATCGCGAACATGCGCACGGCTGTCGTGCATGGCATCGGTGACGGCAAGCGCAGCGGCGAGCGCATCTTCGCGGCGCTCAGCGGCCACTCGGCACCGCCGCCGGGAGCGGCGACCGCGCTCAAGCTGTTGCTGCCCTATATCGATACGGCGCTGCGCCAGATGCCGCCCGCGCCGCAACGCCAGGCATCCTGCATGAACAGCCAATACCAGAGGCACGTTGCGCACCTGGCCGCGCTGAGCGAGCGCGAGCGCCAGATCATGACCTGGGTGGCCCTGGGCAAAACCAACCCCGAGATCGGCTGCATCCTGTCGATCAGCGAATTCACGGTCAAAAACCACATGAAGAGCATCTTCGGCAAGCTCGACGTGACCAACCGGGCGCAAGCCGTGGCCAAGTTGACGCGGATGGATGCTTATGCGTGAGGCAGATTCCGCGATCCACGTCACTTCTCCGGCGGTCCCCAACCTGCCTGAGCTGGGCCGCAGCGGGCTGCTGCTCGCGATTGAGTCCTTTCTCGAGCCGCTCGTCACCGTCCTGTCGCTGTGGGTGCTGGTCTGGCACTTCGACGGCGCGCTTTCCGCGTTGTGGCTGACGGCATCCGTCCTCGCATTCGCGCTCGCATTCCCCGGGCGCTCGCTGCTGCGCCTTCCGCCCGACCGCGTCTTCTTCAGCATCCTGCTCGCCTGGTTCTGGACGGCGGGTCTGCTGCTGGCCATGGGGTTCGCCACCGGCTACATCGCCGACTTCAACAGCGCCGTGATCGTGAACTGGCTGTGGTTTGCCCCGGCCAGCCAGCTCGTGGTGCACTGGGCCCTGCGCAAGGCCGCGCCACACCTCGTGCGGTTGCAGGGCCCGCCGCTGCGCGCCGTGGTGGTAGGCATGAATGAACAGGGCTGCGCGCTGGCCGACCGGCTGGCCGGCGCCGGCGACACGGGGATCGACCTGGTGGGCTTTTTCGACGATCGCGAACCCGAGCGGCAGCACGGTCACGAGCGTCACCGCCTGCTGGGCCGTATCACGGAGATCGCGGCTTACGTCAAAGTAAATCGCATTCATCTCATCTACCTGTCGCTGCCCATGGCCTCGCAGCCGCGCATCCGCGAATTGCTGGACGCGCTCAAGGACACGACGGCCTCGGTGTACTTCGTGCCGGACATGTTCGTTACCGACCTCATCCAGGGTCGTCCGGACAGCGTTTGCGGCCTGCCGGTCATCTCCGTATGCGAAACGCCGTTCCGCGGGCCCGCAGGTGTGCTCAAGCGCATCAGCGACGTGGTGCTGGCATCGCTCATCCTGGTGCTGATCTCGCCATTCATGCTTGCGATCGCCCTCGCCGTGAAGCTCGGCTCGCCCGGGCCGGTGATCTTCCGCCAG
The DNA here is from genome assembly GCA_029237735.1 of Ramlibacter sp. Classification (GTDB taxonomy): domain Bacteria; phylum Pseudomonadota; class Gammaproteobacteria; order Burkholderiales; family Burkholderiaceae_C; genus Ramlibacter. The sequence goes on from JAQZBU010000075.1 coordinate 26,689, forward strand.
CGCCGGTACGGGCTCGACGGCGAGGAGATCGTTGTCTATAAGTTTCGCTCGATGACGGTGACGGAGGATGGCGGCACGATCGTGCAGGCCCGCAAGGACGACGAGCGTGTGACGCGCGTGGGTGCCTTGCTGCGTCGCACGTCCATGGATGAGCTGCCGCAGTTCATCAACGTGCTGCAAGGCCGCATGAGCATCGTCGGGCCGCGCCCGCATGCCGTGGCGCACAACGAACAGTACCGCCAGCTCATCAAGAGCTACATGGTGCGGCATAAAGTACGCCCCGGTATCACCGGCTGGGCGCAAGTCAACGGTTTCAGGGGAGAGACCGACTCCCTCGAAAAAATGGAAGGGCGGATCCGGTACGACCTGGACTACCTGCGCAACTGGTCGTTGCGGCTGGACCTCTACATCATCTTCAAGACGGTGCGCCTGGTTTTCCAGGACAGCCGCGCTTACTGAGGCTGGACTATAGTGCTATCGAGCCATTGCGAGATGCGCCCCCCGTGGGCCACCATCCATCCCAGGCCTCGTTGCTCGCCGCGGCCCTGGGCGCATGTCCCGGCGCACGGGATGTCTACCAATAAGTCCGAGGAACCCGTCTTGAAGAACTTGCCCATTCGCCCCCTGCTTGCCCTCACCGCCCTGTGCGCGGGCCAGGCCGCTTTCGGTGCCGAGCCCACCGATGTCTTCCAATTTCGCGCGTCGGCCGGCGTCGAGCACGACACCAACGTCGAACGCGCGCCCAACGGCGGGACGACCGACCAGATCGGCATCCTGTCGGTGGGGTTGGCCGCCGACAAGCGCATCGGGCTGCAGCGGCTGCGTGCCGATGTCGAAGCCACGACCTATCGCTACCAGGACGTCGACTCACTCAACTACAACACCATCAACTACGCGCTGGCGTGGGACTGGAGCATCACGCCCCGCTTCCACGGCGTCGCCAGTGCCGACCGGCGCCAGACCCGCGAAGTGACGACCGACAGCGTTACCCTGGTCAACCGCGTCGGGCGTCGCACCGAGCGTAACGAACTGCTCGAAGGCGTTTACGAGGCGGGGCCGTGGCGACTGCTCGGCGGCGTGCAGCACACACGCAGCGAGAGCACCGAGCCGCGCAGCTGGGACGCGAGCCCCAAGGTTCGCAGCGCTCGCGTCGGCGTAGGCTATGAGCTCGCATCCGGCACCAGCCTCACCGCGCGCCTGCGCCGCGGCGACGGCGAGTACACCGACCCGACCCCGGGCGCCCCGACCGGCGACTTCAACGAAACGGAAACCGACGTGGTGCTGAAGTGGCCCCTCACGGGCAAAACCGCCGTCGAGGCGCGGCTGGGCCATCTCGAGCGCGAACACGACATCGCACCGCAGATGGACTTCAGCGGCCTGGTGGGCGGCGCCAGCGTCAGCTGGGAGATCACGGGCAAGACCCGCCTGATCGCCGGTGTCAGCCACGACCTCGTCGCCTCGGGCCTGTTCACGGGTGGCCACGTCGAAGCCGACCGCATCTACCTGCAGCCGGTCTGGCAGGCCACGGCCAAGACGGCGTTCAACCTGCGTTACGACCGTAGCGTTCGGAGGTGGAAGGACGTCCCCGTCGTCTCGCCCGACCAGGGCCGGCGCGATGTCATCGAATTCATTTCCGCCGGCGTCGACTGGGAGGCGCGCCGCAATATCACGGTCTCCTCGTCGATCCGCCGCGAGAAGCTGGACACCAGCCTGCCTTCGTCCAGCTACTCGGTATCGATTTTTGCCGTCGCGGTCAAAGCGAAGTTCTGACGCCGCGGAGATTGCCCACCATCAACTCAAGGGAGATGCCCTATGTCCAAGCTGCTTAGATTCATGTTGTCCATCGTGATGGCCGCCTCCGCGACCGTCACGCTCGCCCAGGCGGGCGCCAAAGGCAACGGCGACTACAAGCTCGCGGCCGGTGACACCATCAAGGTCCAGGTCTACCAGAACCCGGACCTCACGATGGAAGCCCGCGTGTCCGAGAGCGGCACCATCAGCTACCCGCTGGTGGGCAGCGTGAACGTGGGCGGGATGACCATCCCCGA
>JAQZBU010000203.1 GCA_029237735.1 Ramlibacter sp.
GGGCATGAGCGACCAGATCGAGAACCGCATCATCGAGGCCAAGAGCCGCGGCATCTACGAGGCGCCCGGCCTCGCGCTGCTGTTCATCGCCTACGAGCGCCTGGTCACCGGCATCCACAACGAGGACACTATCGAGCAGTACCGCGACAACGGCCGCAAGCTCGGCCGGCTGCTGTACCAGGGCCGCTGGTTCGACCCGCAGGCCATCATGCTGCGTGAGGCGGCGCAGCGCTGGATAGCGCGGGCCGTGACGGGCGAGGTGACGCTGGAGCTGCGCCGCGGCAACGACTATTCGCTGCTCAACACCGAGTCGCCCAACCTCACTTATGCGCCCGAGCGGCTGTCGATGGAGAAGGTCGAGAACGCGCCGTTCTCGCCCAAGGACCGCATCGGCCAGCTCACGATGCGCAACCTGGACATCGTGGACACGCGCGAGAAGCTGGGCATTTACACGCGCTCGGGCCTGCTGACGCTGGGCCAAGGATCGCCCCTGCCCAGTTTGGGCAATGACGACAAGTAAGCGCGACGGACGAGTGGTGCCTGCCGGATTCCCGTGCAGGCCGACGGTTGAACTTATGCTCCCCCGGGGTTACTTAGTGGACGTGCGCTAACTGCGCACTTACCTAGAGCCGAGGGGGTAGGCATGGATACTGCTGCGTACGAAAACTTGATCAGGCAACTCTGCGAGGCGCACGGCAGCCCTGACGCCACGAATGGAGTGATCGCTTGCAAGCACCTTGAAGTCGAGGGCCGCCTCGTGGGCTTGATCCCGCGGGACGACTCGGGTCTCGACGTCTTCATCGAATTGCAGCAGACGTATCCAGATCGCGACCATTCGCTATACGAAAAGATTCTGCGAGGCAATATCTCCGCGGGGTCGGACCTGATGGGGTTCTTCGGCCTGCACCCCGAAGGAATCCGGGTCGTCTATCGCATGCGCTTGCCTGACGACTTATCGGGAGAAGAACTTTCCGCTCTGCTCCTTGGCCAGATTCAAGCAGCTTCGCAGGCATTGCAAACCATTTCCGCGTCTTAGGAGGACCTATGACTGGAGCCACGACCGCGACGCGTGTCGCCTATGCCGCCCGCCGCGCCTCGATCGTCGTCATGCACGGCCCTCGCTATCCCGTGGCCGCACCACTCCGGCTCCCGCCACACCGATCGTTCTCGGACTTGCGGCCGCCACCGCCCCATTCGCAACCCAAAGGGCAAGCAGGTCGGCCTGATGACCAGCTTGTCAGAACCGAACCCGGCTCAGGCGTTGACTGTGAGGTCAAGCGGCCGGCGCAGGAGACAAGGATCAGAGTGCCGGTCACCTTCCACCCCCTTACTGTGGTGTCAAAGTTCGGTGGGCAGGTAGTGGATGCAGTGGAGCTCAACTACCCGTCCGTCTGTCATGCCGCCAAGGCGCTACCCAGCGCCATTGTTGAAAAGCTGACAGAATTTTCCACGTTGCGTCAACCGCGGACCACCTACCAACGTGAAGCGCCACCGTACCAAACGCTTGACAAACTGCACCCCGGAGTCGTCCACCCGCAGACGCTCACGAAAGCTGCAACCCGTGCCCCTCAGTTTCACTTGTCCCCGGAGCAGTTCAACGAGTTGAGCAAGGAGAACCCCAGACTTGCGTGGGTCGCACAAAACGCGCGATTTCAGAAGATGGGCATGTGCCATGGAGAAGCCTTTGCGGAGGTCAGGCGCATGCATGGGATGCCTCTGGAAAAAAGCCGCGAAAACATGGTTCTCGACACCTTCTACTCACTTCCCACGGATTTCAAACAGCGCAGAGAACTCCGGCCACTGAACGCGGAAGACCTGGCCAAAATCGTGCGCGACAAGAAGGTAGTGGTTTGGACAGGTGAGGGACAGCTCGTTGCGGGTGATAGCTATCAGCGCCTTGTTGAAAGCGGACTGTATAGCACCACCCAAATGGCAGAGGGCATGAATCATGGCGCTGTTGCATGCGAAGTGAAGCATTCCGTGATCCTGATCGCCGACCAGAGCATCCCTGAAGGGCATGTGCTCGTCTACGACATGGACCCTTTCTGCAAGCGTTACGCCGATCTTCACCATCCCGTGACGGGAATCCCCCCAGGGCATTCAATCCAACCAGACCCACACTTCATACCCGAAGGAAGCCGACACCACGCGGTGCGTATAGTGTCCTTCGAAGGCCTGATCAACGAGACAGGACAGTGTGGAATCATGCCGAAGGTAATGTTCTTGCCCGAGCCGGAATCCACAGCGCTGCCGGAGACCGCTTCCGGCGGCCGCTTGATCGGGGAGTAGACCTTCGCGGTAGCACGCATCGCCACCGCAAAGCTGCCCAACCTAGGGTAAAAGCGGTCCCCTGACCGCTTTTTGTTTGCGCCACGACAAAAACTCTCCACTTCGGCGGTGCTCGAATGATCCCCACGCTGGTCCCTTGGCCGGTGTGTTCAGGAGGTGAACCGTGAAGCATTGGCAAGACTCCACCAACGCGGTGCTGGGTGGCTGGTTGATCGTCGCGCCGCTGGCGCTGGGCTTCCAAAGCGATTTGGTGGCCATGGCGAACACGGCAATTGTCGGCGTGTTGCTTCTGGCTGCCGCCCTGGGTGCGATTTTTGTCCCGCGCCCCTGGGAAGACTGGACGGAGACGGTACTGGGCCTGTGGCTGGCGGTATCGCCATGGGTCCTGGGCTTCGCAAGCACACTCGCACGGGTCAACGCGGTCGTGATCGGGCTGGTCGTCCTGACGTTGGCGCTCTGGGCGCTGCAGGACTGGGGCACCAGCACGGGCGAAAAGATCGCGCACTGACGAGCTGTTTGCGCGGCCGCGCGGGGTACCAGCCGGAACAATTCACGCTTTCCGGCCTCTAAATCCTTGCCGCCGAGCCCGTTTTCGGCGGCAAGGAGCATCGCCATGAAGCAGATGAAGCATTGGCAAGACCCTGTGAACGCGCTGGTGGGTGTGTGGCTGATTTGCTCGCCGTGGGCGCTGGGCTTTCAATCCGAAACGAATGCCCTCGCAAATGCGGTGGTCGTCGGCCTCCTACTCATCGCCGCCGCGCTCGGCGCGATCTTCGTTCCGCGCGCATGGGAAGAGTGGACCGAAGGGGCACTCGGCCTGTGGCTGGTGGTATCGCCCTGGGCGCTCGGATTTGCCGGGCTCCAGTACGCGATGATTTCGGCCGTGGCGAGCGGCGTCGTCGTGATGGTGTTGGCGTTGTGGGTCCTCGTGACCGACAAGGACTACGCCGGCTGGCTCGGCGACACCCCGGTTCACTGACCTTTGTGCGCTGAACGGTTCGGTTAAATAACGACCGGCTCGGGTTCGAGCCGGATGCCAAAGCGCTCGTACACGCTGGTCTGGATCGCCCGGGCCAGCGTCACCACTTCGCCGCCGGTGGCGCCACCGCGATTGACGAGCACTAGCGCCTGCTTCTCGTAAACGCCGGCGTTGCCCACGGACTTGCCCTTCCAGCCGCAGGCGTCGATCAGCCAGCCTGCGGCGAGCTTCACGCTGCCGTCGGGCATGGGGTAGTGCACGATATTCGGCTCGCGGGCGATGATGTCCAGGCACTGCTCGGGCGTCACCGTGGGGTTCTTGAAGAAACTGCCCGCGTTGCCGATCACGCGTGGGTCGGGCAGCTTGGCGCTCCGCACGGCACACACCCAGTCGTAGATTTGCCGCGCCGTGGGTTGGGCAACGCCGGTCTCCTGCATCTTGCGCTGCAGGTCCAGGTAGCCCAGCTCGGGTTTCCAGGGCTTGGGCAGGCGGAAACGCACGCGCAGGATCAACGCGCGGCCGTTCAGCCCGAAATCCCCTTCCTTGCCTGCGGTGTGCTTGAAGACCGAGTCGCGGTAGCCGAACGCGCATTGCCCGGCGTCCAGCGAGAACGTCTTGCCCGTGAAGAGGTCGATCGCGTCGAGCGACTCGAAGCGGTCCTGCAATTCGACGCCGTAAGCGCCTACGTTCTGCACCGGGGCGGCGCCCACGGTGCCGGGGATGAGCGCCAGGTTCTCCAGCCCGGGGAAGCCTTGATCCATCGTCCAGGTGACGAAATCGTGCCAGTTCTCGCCGGCGCCGGCTTCCACGATCGTGGCGCGCGGGCCGTTATCGACCAGCCGGCGCCCGGGCACCTCCACCTTGAGCACCAGCGGCTTGACATCGCCCGTGAGCACGATGTTGCTGCCGCCCCCCAGCACGAACTTGGGGATGGTGCCGTATTCGGGGTCGGCCAGCAGTTCCTGCACCTCGGCTTCGCCGCGCACCCGCACCAGCGCACGGGCCTTGGCGACGATGCCAAAGGTGTTGTGCGCCTGCAGGGGTACGTTTTGCTCCACGATCATGGGAGAATTGTCGCATCACGTCCAAGCGCAACGGGGGAGATACATGCCGACATTCGACACAGTCTGCGAACCGAACATGGTGGAGGTCAAAAATGCCGTCGACAACGCGGCCAAGGAGATCGGCACGCGTTTCGATTTCAAGGGAACCTCCGCGGGCATCGAGCTGAAGGACAAGGAAATCACGATGTTCGGCGACGCCGAGTTCCAGCTCACACAGGTGGAAGACATCCTCGCCAACAAGCTGACCAAGCGCAGCGTGGACGTGCGCTTCCTGGACAAGGGCGACGTGCAGAAGATGGGCGGGGACAAGGTCAAGCAGGTGCTCAAGGTGCGCAACGGCATCGAGACCGAGCAGGCCAAGAAGATCACCCGCCTCATCAAGGACAGCAAGCTCAAGGTGCAGGCCGCGATCCAGGGCGACGCGGTGCGCATTACCGGCGCCAAGCGCGACGACCTTCAGGCCGCGATGGCGCTGATCCGCAAGGAGATCACTGACGTCCCCCTTTCATTCAATAATTTCAGGGACT
>JAQZBU010000204.1 GCA_029237735.1 Ramlibacter sp.
GCCGCCATAGGCGCCGTCCACCTCGCGCATCTTCTGCTTGATGAAGGCATGGCCGGACTTGCTCATCACCGGCACGCCGCCCAGGCGCTTCACGGTGTCAATGGTGTTCCACGTGAGGCGCGGGTCGTAGACGATCTTTGCGCCGGGTTGTTTGGCGAGAAAACTCTCGGCAAGCAAGCCCACGATGTAGTAACCCTCGATGAAGGTGCCCTTGGAATCATAGAAGAAGCAGCGGTCGTAATCGCCGTCCCAGGCGATGCCCACATCCGCGCCGGATTTCTTCAATGCTTCTAGGGTCGGCCCGCGATTCTCCTCGAGCATGGGATTGGGCACGCCCTGCGGGAAATGGCCGTTGGGCTCGTGACGAACCTTGATGAACTCGAACGGCAGGTGCGGTTCGAGCTTGTCGATGGCGAGACCCGCGCCGCCATTGCCGGCATCGACGACCACTTTGAGCTTGCGCAGCACCTTGCGGTTCACATAGCTCAACAGGTGATCGACGTAGTCCTTGCTGCTGTCGAATTTCTCGACCTTGCCCTTCGCGGTGGCCGGCGGCGGAAAATTGCCGGCCGAGATCATCGCGGCGATTTCCTTCAGTCCGCTGTCCGAGCCGATGGGCTTGCTCTGCTCGCGCACCAGCTTGAGACCGTTGTAGTCCGGCGGATTGTGGCTGGCGGTGATCATCACGCCGCCGTCCAGCTTGTAGTGGAACGTGGCGAAGTACACGCCTTCGGTGCCACACAGGCCGATGTCGAGCACGTCGACGCCGGCATCGGTGAGCCCGCGGATCAGCGCCTGGGCGAACTCTTCGCTGGTCAGACGGATGTCGCGACCCACCGCCACCTTCTTCGGCTTCACGAATGCGGCAAACGCCCGGCCGATCTTGTAGATCAGGTCGGCGTTGATTTCCTCGGGAATGCGGCCGCGGATGTCGTAGGCCTTGAAGGCGGAAAGATTCAGCGTCACTTGGGTTTTCCTTTTGTTGAGGAGGCGGGGACGGCATGCGCCATGTGTTCGGCGCGGCCCGCGGCCTTGATGCGCGTCACCAGCTTCTTCACGTCCTGTACCTTCGACTTGGGCGCCACCAGCACGGCGTCCGCGGTTTCCACGATCACCATGTCGTGCAAGCCCAGCGCCGCCACCAGGCGGCTGTCCGCGTGCACGTAGCAGCCATGCGCATCTTCGAGCAACACGTCACCACGCGCGACGTTGCCCTGCTCGTCCGCGGGCATGACGTCATGCAGCGCGGCCCAGGAGCCCACGTCGTTCCAGCCCGCGTCCAGCGGCACCATGACCGCGTCGCGGGTTTTCTCCATGACCGCGTAGTCGACGGAGTCGCTGCGACAGGCCGCGAAGGTCGCTTCGTCGACGCGCGTGAAATCCTTCTCGCGTACCGCGCTGGCGCTGGCGCGTTCGCAGGTGGCGGCGATGTCGGGCGCGTGACTCGCCAGTTCCTGCAAATAGCGGCGCGCGCCGAACAGGAACATGCCCGAGTTCCAGAAGTAATCGCCCGAGGCGATGAATTCCTTTGCGCGCGCGAGATCGGGTTTCTCGACGAACTGCTCGATGGGAAACACGTGTGGGGCAACAGGCGCGGCACCGGACGCATCACGGCGGATGTAGCCGTAGCCGGTTTCCGGTGTGCGCGCCACGATGCCGAAGGCCACGAGTTTGCCGGCCGCGCCGGCGGGCAGCGCGCGCCGGATCGCGGTCTGGAATGCAGGAAGGTCGCCCAGCACGTGATCGGCGGGCAGCACCAGCATGATCGCGTCTTCACCGCCGATCTGCAGGGCCGCGTGCGCGGCCAGTGCGATGGCGGGCGCGGTGTTGCGCCCCACGGGCTCGAGCAGGATGGCGGCGGGCGGCAAGCCCATCTCGCGAAGCTGCTCGGCCACCAGGAAACGGTGCGCCTCGTTGCACACCACCACGGGCGCGGTAGCGTCGCCGAAGCCCTCTGACGAGAAGCCCATGAGACGCGCGGCCGTCTCCTGGATCATGGTGCGTTCGCCGGTGAGCGCGAGCAGCTGTTTGGGCAGCAACTCACGCGACAACGGCCAGAGCCGGGTGCCCGAGCCACCCGAGAGGATCACTGGTACGAGTCTCATGGCCCGATGTTACCGCAGGCACGTATCAGGCGGGCGGCGGGTCCCCGCGGCCGATCGCGTAGTACGTGAACCCCTGCTTCTTCATGGTGGCCGGGTCGTACAGATTCCGGCCATCGAAAATCACGGGGTTCCTGAGCTGCTTCTTGAGCGCGTCGAAGTCCGGGCTGCGGAATTCCTTCCACTCGGTGACGATGACCAGCGCATCGGCGCCCTCGAGCGTCTCCTTCGCCCGCGCACACAAGGTGAGATCGGGACGATCGCCCCAGATGCGTCTGGCTTCCTTGGTGGCGGCCGGATCATAGGCGCGGACTTTCGCGCCGCCCTTCCACAGTGCTTCCAGCAGCACCCTGCTCGGCGCCTCGCGCATGTCGTCGGTGCCGGGCTTGAATGCCAGGCCCCAGACCGCGAAGGTCTTGCCCGAAAGCTTGCCGCCGAAGTGCTTGTTGATCTTGCCCGGCAGCACTTCCTTCTGCCGCTTGTTCACTTCCTCGACGGAATTCAGCAGCTGCGGTTCGTATTTCACGCCGCGCGCGGAACGCACCAGCGCCTGCACGTCCTTGGGGAAGCAGGAGCCGCCGTAACCCAGGCCTGGATAGATGAAGTGATAGCCGATGCGCGAGTCCGAGCCGATGCCGTTGCGCACGCGCTCGATGTCGGCGCCGAACAATTCCGCCAGGTTGGCCAGCTCGTTCATGAAGCTGATCTTGGTGGCGAGCATGGCGTTGGCGGCGTACTTGGTGAGCTCCGCGGACTTCACGTCCATGCAGATGATCTTGTCGCGGCTGCGCGTGAAAGGCTCGTACAGCGCGCGCATCAGCTCCATCACGCGCGGGTTGTCGGCGCCGACCACCACGCGGTCGGGACGCATGAAGTCGTCGATGGCCGCGCCTTCCTTGAGGAATTCGGGGTTGGAGACCACGTCGAATTCGACTTCGGCGCCGCGCTGCTTGAGCGCGTCGGCGACGGCGGACCCCACCTTGTCGGCGGTGCCCACGGGGACCGTCGATTTGGTGATGACCACCTTGTATTCGTTCATGTGCTGGCCGATGGATCGGGCCACGGCCAGGACGTACTTGAGGTCGGCGGAGCCGTCTTCGTCGGGAGGCGTTCCCACGGCGATGAGCTGCAGGACGCCGTGCGCCACGCCTTCCTCGGCCGAGGTGGTGAAACGGAGGCGTTCGGCTTCCGAATTGCGCTGAATCAGGGCGTCGAGGCCGGGCTCGTGGATCGGGATTTCGCCGCGTTTGAGGGCGTCGATCTTCTTCTGGTCGACGTCCACGCAGAGGACGTCATTGCCGGCATCCGCCAGGCAGGCTCCGGTGACGAGGCCGACGTAACCGGAACCGAATATGGTGACTCGCATTACCGGAACCGAATATGGTGACTCGCATTGTTTTCCCAGCCAGGCGCCCGCGGCGCAATAGCCGGGCATTCTAGCGAAAACACGTAAGACGGGCGCCTCGAACCTCCATAGGACTACATGAATGCCTGGCCGGAACCTTTTGGATGCTGCTCGGTTTCCCGAAGGTTGCCCGAGGTCTCAGGCTTCAGCATCAAATGCTCTTGATCTTGCGGGCGGGCACACCGCCATAAACCGAAAATGGCTCGACCGATTTGGTGACGACACTTCCGGCAGCGATTACCGAATGGCGGCCGACCCGCACACCAGGAAGCAGGATGGCGTTGGCGCCAATCCAGACGTCATCCTCCACCACCACGTCCTCCGACGGGAAATACCCCTGGTCGACAATCTTGACGTCACGCTTATCAAAACGGTGATTGTTGACATAGACGTGCACACCAGCGCCGATCAGCACGTCGTTGCCGATAACGATGCGGCCGACATCATCGGCCATCAACATCGTATGGGGCCGGATCACTACCCGCTCGCCGATCTCGATATGCCGCGTTTCGATGAGGTAGGAAAACGGCCTGATCGCACTGCCCTCGCCGAATCGCCCCAGCTTGCGCAGCGCCAGCGATCGCGCGAGGCCGGGAAAATGCAGCATCCAGTGCGTGAGTGGGATGTCGGGTCCGATCCGGTTGGTGGTCGCCCAGAAGCGAAGGCGGGAAAACAGCCCCACTACCAGGCTCCCCAGCCACCGTCCACCGCCAGCACGTGGCCGGTCACGTAGCCCGAGAGGTCGCTCGCCAGGTAGGCGATGGCGCCCGAGAAATCCGCTTCCGTTGCCATGCGCTTGAGTGGAGTGCGCGCCACATAGCGCTCGACAAAACTCTCAGGCTGTCCGCGCGCCACTCCGCCGGGTGAAATGGCGTTGACGCGAACCTGCGGTGCCAGCGTGGTCGAGAGCCAGCGGGTGAGCTGAATCACGCCTCCCTTGGAAGCGCCATAGGCCGCCGGGTTGGCCATGACGGTCCCGGCATAGAGCGACCAATCGGGACCATGCTCGCCATAGATAGACGCAATGTTGACGATGTTGCCGCCCGCTGCCTCGGCAAGCGCCGGCGCAAACAGCTGACTGAGGTGGAACACCGAGGTGAGGTTGACCTCGAGCGCGCGCCGCCATGTTTCGACACTTTGTGCTGAAAACGGCTCTGCCCAGCCGGTCAGCCCAGACGTGCCGACAAAGGCTGCGTTGTTGACGAGCACATTGAGCCCGCCGGCAGCCAACACACGTTCGGCAAGCGCACGCCGCTGGTCCTCATGTTCGAGGTCGCAGACCTCGGGCTGGACGGCGACGCCATGACGTCCGGAGAGGTCACTGGAAAGCGCTTGCAGATCCGCCAGCCGCAGATCGACCAGGACAAGGTCTGCGCCCATTTCACCCAGTGTTTCCGCCATCTTCCGACCCAGCCCGCCGCAGGCTCCGGTGATCAGCGCGCGGCGGCCACGCAGGTTCATTAGTGTCTGCAGGTTGGTCACGTCGCCCCCAGCCGCTTTTCCATCAGATAGTTGGCAATGTCGAAATCGTACTGCGTGTCGATATCGATCGACCGCTCGACCGGCACCACGGCAGCCCGAACGCGCCCCGTGAACAAGCCACGCTGCTCGAGCACATAGTGGGGGTTGCCCACATAAGCCAGCGTCGTGACGTCGTGAACCTGGGGAGCATCCTGGCGCCGGATCACACCCTCACCCGCGTTGACCGGTACGACAGTGCCATCCTCGCGGGTGCGGACCATGTTGAACCATGGATTCCGATGGGCCTCGGTGACGGCGATCACCATGTCTGAACCGCCCTCGGCATAAAGCCCGAGGCAGGATTCGATATCTTCGGGCAGCCGCAGGGGGGAAGTGGCCGGCACCGAGACGAACGGGTCCGGTAACTCGCCCTCCTGACTCTGCAGAAAGTTCAAGGCATGGCGCCATGCATCCCATTCCGAGGAAGTGTCGCCCGCAAGAGAATCGGGACGCATGAACGGAACCTGCGCACCAAACGACCTCGCCACGTCGGCGATGGCGCGGTCGTCTGTCGAAACGATGACGCGGCCGATCCGGGGCACGGCCAATGCCTGTTCGATCGCCCACCCGATCAGCGGCTTGCCGGCCAATGGTTTGATGTTCTTGTTTGGCAGCCCTTTCGAACCGCCGCGCGCAAAAATGAAGGCCGTGGTCGTTGTCATGCCTGCCCTCGAGCGACCGCGGTTCGTCGTCCATCGCACTTGGCCGACTCACGGGTCGCTTCGATGATCTCCAGCACAGCCAGGCCATCCTCGCCGTTGGCACTCAGGACGTCCGATGAGCCAGTCGCGACAGCCGCCAGGAACCGGGAGATCTGGTGGCGGTAGGTAGAGTCGCGTTCGGCACGCACGGCCGCCAGGTCCTGCCAGGCGCCCGTATCTGCATCGAACACGGTCACCGTGCTCGCCACCGCGTCCCATCGCAGGCTGCCCCGGTCACCGATGGCGATGCACTGCCGGGTTGTGTCGCGACGGAGAAAGTCCATTGCCAGCTGCCCCACCGCCCCGCTGGCAAAGCCGAGCGTGAGGTTGGCGCTGTCTTCGACGTCGATTTCGAGATTGCCCAGCTGGCCGGTCCAGGCCCCAACCCAGTCCAGCTCCCCGAATACCCAACGGAGCATGTCCAGCTCATGGCTGAGTTCGAGCAGCACTCCCCCGCCAAGGCTGCGCCGGCTTGAGACACTCTGCCGATAATCCGCATCGGGTCGCCAGTCCGGCAGGTACTGGCCTATTTCGCAGCGAACCATCCTGACATCACCGATGCGGCCGTTCTTCAATTCCGCACGGAAGCGCTGCAAGGTTTCAAGAAAGCGAAGGTTGTAGCCGACCTGTACCAGCACGTCCTTGTCACGACAGAGGTCTAGCAATCCGCGCACATTTGCGGCAGCGTCGGCCAGAGGTTTCTCAATCAGCAGATGCGCACCGACGCCGGCGAGCTCGCGCGCTGTCTCGATATGAAACGGGGCCGGATTGGAAACCACGGCGATCTGAGGGGCAAACTCGAGCGCGTCGGCAAGCCCGGCGAAGCAGCCGTCGGCATTCGGAATATCGCCATCACAACCGCTATGGCGCAGTACGCGAATATCGGCCTGAGGCAATGCTTCGCGCAGCAGGCGCAAGTGCCGGGTGCCGATACTTCCTAACCCGACCACAAGCGCCCGTTCGATCACGTCGCTGACTCACCGCGCTTGTCGAAGTTCACCGCACCGATATCTGGCCACTCGGCCAGTTGCATTCCCTCATCGAGGAGCGCATGGCGCGCCTTCAACAGCCCGTTGCCGACAAAATTGAACAGGTGTGCCGTCGCCACCGCATCAATGCGCGGATTGGCCAGGCCTTCGGCAAAATGGCGCGCATTGCCGACACCTCCGGCCATGATCACGGGAATGTTCCAGTCGTCTGGAAGCACATCCAGTGTGCCGAAGTCAAAGCCCTGCCCGGTGCCATCGCGATCGATGCAGTTGAGATAGATCTCGCCCACGGAGCCCGCCTTGTGCCAGGCGAGAGCTTCAGCTGCGGTGACGTCCAACTTGCGGGCGCCGTTGCCGACGAACACATCGTAGCCACCGACCCCATCCCGCTTGAGATCCACCGATCCAACCACGCATTGCTGGCCGAACTCGGACGCTATCTCTGCCACCAGATCCCTCTGCTCGAACAACGCGGAATTGAGCACTACCTTGTCGGCACCGGAGCGCAGCAGCTGCCTGGCATAGTCGACGCTGTCGATACCGCCACCAGCGGCTACTGGAGCAAAACAGCCGGCGGAAACCTGCGTGAGCGCAGCTAGAAAGGCATCGCGATCGCGCGTGCCCCGACTGACATCGAGCACTATCAGCTCGTCAATGAAGAAGGCGACGTTGGCGAAATTGTAGTTCTTCTGCAGCCAGGAAAGATTACCCACTTTCTGCAATCGAAAGTTCCGGCTGAGCATGAAGCTGCCCCTGTCGAACAGCAGAGTGAAAATGATGCGCTTCTTGAGCAACGGATCACACAGACAGGAAATTGGAAAGAATTCTCAGCCCGTTGGTCTGGCTCTTTTCGGGATGGAACTGAGCGCAGAAGATGTTCTCATGTTCATAGGCAGCGACAAAATCTCCGCCATAGTCACAAATCGCTGCGAGGCCAGGGCGGTCCTGCAACTCAAGCCGGTAGGAATGCACGAAGTAGCAGTCCACCGGGGCGTCAAATCCGCGGAACAACCGACTTTGTGGCTCGAACCGAACCTTGTTGAAGCCGACATGCGGCACCTTCAGGGTGCCTGATGCCGGCGCCGGAATGCGATCGACGACTCCGGGGAAAAACCCGAGGCCGGCCGCGCCACCCTCTTCGGTGCCATATTCCGCCATCAGTTGCTGACCCAGGCAAATTCCGATGATCTTGCGTTTTTTGGCAAGAACGGCTTCCCGCATCGCGTCCGCAAGACCGCTGGTTTCGAGCTTGCCCATGGCCTTGCGAAAAGACCCCACGCCCGGAAGGACCAGGATATCGGCATCCTGCACGACAGCCGTATCGCCGCTGACCGCTGGATCAACACCCAGATAGCGCAGCGCACTTACGACCGAGTGCAGGTTACCCATTCCATAATCGACGATGACTAGGCTTTCGCCCATCTAGTGGCACTCCACCCCTACCTACTCGTCCTGGCTAACAACATTCTATTGCCGGCC
>JAQZBU010000076.1 GCA_029237735.1 Ramlibacter sp.
ACCGACAACAACGCGTGGCTTGCGACTCATTTGTGCGATTATCCTTTGGGAACGTTTTGCCGACGTGCCGCCACTAGGCAAAACAGCCCCCTCGGGGGGGCAGCGAAGCGTGGGGGCAACATTCTTCCTCATGCTCTACCGGCCTACCCACGCGGACCTGCCGCGCCAACGCATGTCGCCCGCGGCGCTGGTGACGGCGGGCGCGATCCATGTGGCTTTGCTCTGGCTGCTGCTGCAGTATTCGCCGCTGCAGCAGGCGATCCGCTACGTCGTCTATCAATATGTGCAGCCGATCAGCCCCACGGCGCCCGCGGTCTCCAGCCGGGCCATCACCATCCGCCCGCCGGCGATCTCGACCCCCACGGACAGCGCGTCCGTGTTCTCGAAGACGCCCGAGTCCAGCGTGCCGTTAAAGACCACGACCCAGTTGCCCGACACGCTGCAATCGAAGAAGCCGGTGCCGGAGCCTCGCCCCAGTGAGCCCGCGCCGGTGATCGAGCCGCCAAGCGAGCAGCCGGCGCCGGCCGCCGCGGAGGTTCCTGCCCCCGCGCCGGAGCCCGCGCCTCCCGTGCCCGTGCCTCCCGTGCCCGTGCCTCCCGTGCCGGTGCCGGTGCAGGTGCCGGAGCCTGCTACTGCGCCAGTCGAAGTCCCGCCGCCTGTGGCGCCGCCGCTGGCCCCTGTGCCGGAGCCTGCGCCCGCACCCCTGCCCGAGCCGCTTCCCGTGCCTGCCCCGGTGCCTGCCCCGGTGGCCGCGCCCGCTCCAGTCCCCGCACCGGTGCCCGAGCCTGCGCCCGCCCCGGTTCCAGCGCCAGTCGCCGCGCCCGAACCGGCCCCCGTCCCAGCGCCGGTCGCACCAGCTGCACCTGCACCCGCGGCTCCCGCGCCTGCTCCCACGCAGCGACTGCAGGGCCCGGTAATCGACGTGCCTGCTCCCGCAGGCACGCCCGGCGCGTCCACGGCCGCGCCGGTCCAGGGCGCCCCGTCCGGGCCGGGCAGCGGCACTAGCCCGGGGCCGGGTTGGGGTTCGCCCGGCCCATCCGTACCGTCGATGCCGAGCCGGCCGGCAACCCCCGCGCCATCCGCCGTGCCGCCCGCGCCCATCGTCGTGCCAGCGATCCCGCCGCACCCCGGCCCCTACCGCATCCGCCAGCGCAGCCTTGCGGACATGGCCAACGAGCAGCTACGCCGCGGCAAGCCCAAAGACCCGCTGGCCGAAGGCATGGAAGGCTCTGCGATCGATGATTGCCTGCACGCGCCGCAGAAGCCATCTTCGGTAGGCGGGCTGCTGGCGCTGCCCGGACTGGCCGCGCGGGCGCTGTCGGACCGGTGCGCGAAGTAGCGCCGCGCCCGCGCCGATGAGGAGCGCGATTCGCGTTTAGCATGCTTATATGATCGATGTCCTGGTGATCGGCGGCGGTAACGCCGCCTTGTGCGCCGCCCTGATGGCGCGGGAAGCCGGCGCCAGCGTGCTGATGCTCGAAGCCGCACCGTCCGAATGGCGCGGCGGAAATTCGATGCACGTGCGCAACTTGCGCTGCATGCACGACTCGCCGCAGGATGTCTTGCTCGACTCCTACCCGGAGGAAGAGTTCTGGCTGGACCTGCTCAAGGTCACGGGCGGAGCGACGGACGAGCAGCTTGCGCGCCTGGTAATCCGCGCCTCGTCCACATGTCGCGACTGGATGCGCAAGCACGGCGTGCACTTCCAGCCCTCGCTGGCGGGCACGCTGCACCTTTCGCGCACCAACGCCTTCTTCATGGGCGGTGGCAAGGCGCTGCTCAATGCCTATTACCGAAGTGCGGAGAACCTCGGCGTGCAGGTGCGCTACGAGACGCCGGTCGATGCGATCGAGCTGGACGGCGGCCGCTTCTTCGCCGCCCGCGTCGGCGACGAGCGGATAGAGGCCCGCGCCTGCGTGCTGGCCTGCGGCGGCTTCGAGTCGAACCGCGAATGGATGCGCGAAGCCTGGGGGCAGAACGAGAGAGGCGAATGGCCCGCCGACAACTTCCTGATCCGCGGCACGCGCTTCAACCAGGGTGTGCTGCTCAAGCACATGATGGACGCGGGGGCCGACATCATCGGCGAGCCTTCGCAGTCGCATTGCGTGGCGATCGACGCACGTGCGCCGCTCTACGACGGCGGCATCGTCACCCGAGTCGATTGCGTTTCGCTGGGCGTTATGCTCAACCGGGACGCTCAGCGCTTCTACGACGAGGGCGAGGATTTCTGGCCGAAGCGCTACGCGATCTGGGGCCGCCTGGTGGCGCAGCAACCGGGTCAGATCGGCTACTGCATCATCGACAGCAAGGCCGTCGGCCGTTTCATGCCGCCGGTGTTTCCGGGCGTGCGCGCCGACACATTGCCGGAGCTCGCCCGCGCCCTCGGCCTCGATGAAGCGGCGTTCATGAAAACGCTGGGCGATTTCAACGCCGCCTGCAGGCCCGGAACGTTCGACCACACAGTGCTCGACGACTGCATGACGGCCGGCCTCGCGCCCGCAAAGACGCACTGGGCGCGCCCCATCGATACGCCGCCGTTCTACGGGTATGCGCTGCGTCCCGGCATTACCTTCACCTACCTGGGCCTGAAGACCAACGAGCACGCCGCCGTGCATTTCAACGGCGTGCCCAGCGCCAACCTGTTCGTCGCGGGCGAGATGATGGCGGGCAATGTGCTCGGCAAGGGCTACACGGCCGGCGTGGGCATGAGCATCGGGACTGCGTTCGGCCGTATCGCCGGCAGCAGCGCGGCAGGGGCCGCACTGAAGGAAGGCGCCCATGCAACAGCTTGAAGCCCTTGGCCGCGAAGCCGCCGGCCTGGCAGCAGGGGAGCTGCCACTGTCTGCCCCCGAGGCAGAAGTCGGCCGCCAGATGCAGATCTGCAATGCGTGCCGCTATTGCGAAGGTTTCTGCGCCGTGTTTCCCGCGATGACGCGCCGCCTCGATTTCGGCAAGGCGGACATCCACTACCTTGCAAACCTCTGTCACAACTGCGGCGCCTGCCTGCACGCCTGCCAGTACGCGCCGCCGCACGAGTTTTCCGTGAACGTCCCCCAGGCGATGGCAACGGTGCGCGGCCAGACCTACTCCGACTACGCGTGGCCGCCCGCGCTTGGCAAGCTCTACAAACGCAACGGCCTCGCGCTGGCGCTGGCAAGCGCGGTGGGGTTGGCGCTGTTCCTGGTGCTGCTGTTGCTGGCAAAAGGTTCGCTGGTGACGCCGCCGCTGGCCGGTAATTTCTACGCGGTCTTTCCTCACAACACACTGGTGGCGATGTTTGGCGCGGTGTTCGCCTTCGCCGTGGTGGCGCTTGCTGTCGGCGTAACCAGGTTCTGGCGGGACGTGTCTCCCGGATATGCCACATCGGGGGCGGCGGTCGAGGCGGCCGGCCGCGCGCTCAGCCTCCAATACCTGGACGGCGGCCATGGTCAGGGTTGCAATGAAGCGAACGATGCATTCACGCTGTGGCGCCGGCGTTTTCACCACGCCACGTTCTACGGATTCATGTTGTGCTTCGCAGCGACGTGCGTTGCAACGCTGTACCACTATGTCCTGGGCCAGAGCGCGCCCTACGCGTTCATCAGCCTGCCGGTGCTGCTGGGCACGGCAGGTGGCATCGGACTGCTGGCGGGGCCCGCGGGGCTGCTGTGGCTGAACTTGCATCGACATCCGTTGCACGGCGACTCTCGGCAAAAGCCGATGGACCGTGGCTTCATCGCGCTGCTCTTTTTCACCAGCCTCACGGGGCTGGCGCTGCTGGCATGGAGAGACACATCTGCTATGGCGCTCCTGTTCGCAATCCACCTGGGGGTCGTGATGGCTCTCTTCCTTACTCTGCCCTATGGCAAGTTCGCGCACGGTATCTATCGCGTCGCGGCGCTGCTCAAGTACGCTGTCGAAAAGCGGCAGCCCAGCAGCATCGCGGCGGGCGCGGAGTGAATCGAAACGCAAAGCAAACGCGATGGGGGTTTGCGCCGGTATCAGTTCTGAAATGCGGGACTAATCTCTCGTCACCCGAAGGAGAACAACGTGAACCAAGCCTTTTCACCGAAACGCCGCGAACTCATGGCCGCCGCCGTCGCCGCCGGCACTGCGGCCCTGCTGCCCTCGGCGCTGCAAGCGCAGTCCCAGTGGCCGACCAAGTCGATCCGCTTCCTGGTTCCGTTCGCGCCCGGCGGCACGTCGGAGATCGTCGCGCGCTCGGTGGCGGCCGAGCTCACCAAGCAACTGGGGCAAACGGTCTATGTGGAAAACAAGCCCGGTGGCGCCGGCGTCGTTGCGATGTCCGAGGCGCACCGCGCGGCCCCCGATGGCTACACCATCATCCTCGGCCATGTCGGCACGCTGGCGGTGAACCCGTACATGCTGGCCAACCAGCCTTACGACGTGAACAAGGATTTCATTCCCGTCACGCTGCTGGCCAAAGTGCCCAACGTGTTCGTGATCCATCCGGATGTCCCCGCCAGGAACTTCAAGGAGTTCGTGGCCTACGTGAAGGCCAACCCCGGCAAGCTCAGCTACGGCTCCGCGGGCAACGCCAGCGCCGGGCACCTCGCGATGGAATACCTGAAGCTCGTCACGGGAATGTTCATCACGCACATCCCCTACCGCGGCACCGGCCCGCAACTGACAGACCTGCTTGCCGGGCGCACACAAGCTTCTTCAGCCGGGCTGCCCGCGCTGGGCGCGCACATCCGCGCCGGCAAGCTTCGCGCCATCGCGGTGGGAACGCAGCAGCGCATCTCCGCCTTGCCGGAAGTGCCCACGGTGGCCGAGATGGGTTTCAAGGATTTCGAAACCTCGCAGTGGTACGGCATGCTGGCCCCGGCCGGAACGCCGCCGGACGTGGTCAAGAAGTTGCAGGAAGAGTCATACAAGGCGCTCAAGTCGAGTGCGGTGACCGAGCGCTTCGCCACCGACAACGCGGTGGGCGGCGGCGGGCCGTCTTCGGAGTTCGCGGCGTTCATCGCAGCCGAGCAGAAGATCTGGAAAGAAATCGTGAAACAGGCCCAGATCAAGGCCGACTGAGTCGTAGGCGACTCATATTCAGGCCGGCTTGGCCAGGATGCTCCGGTCGGTGTGTATCACCGACAGCGGATGTCGCACGCCGGCCAGGTAATCCTCGATGCATTTGAGCACCAGCGGGCTGCGATGCCGTGCCGCACTGGCGCGCACTTCGTCGATCGTCATCCACAACGTGCGAACGATTCCCTCGTCCAGCGGCTGCGCAGGGTCATGCGCGCCGAGTTCGCCGCAGAACGCCATGCGCAGATAGGTCTGGTCCTCGCCCGTGGACTTCTTCAACGACCGCGCAAGGTACACGCCCAGCAGCGCCGTGGGCCGGAACTGGTAGGCCGACTCCTCCAGCACTTCGCGGGCGCAGCCCTGCTCGGGCGTCTCGCCGGGGTCGAGGTGGCCCGCGGGCGTGTTCAGTTTCAGGCCGCCGTTGGTCTGCTCCTCGACCAGCAGGAATCGGCCGTCCTTTTCGATCACGGCGGCCACTGTGACGCTGGGTTTCCACGGTGTATGCATTGCCCGGATTATCTCCACCTTGGCGCACGGACGGGGCTGCCTGCCGGATACGACACAATGGCCCTGTTCCGGCTTCCCCACCCCGACCATGCCCACACTTTCCGCACTGTTGACCCGCATCGCGCTGGCCGCCTGCCTGCTGGCAGGCGCGGCGGTGATGGCGCAGACCAATCCGCCAGCGCCGGGCGGCGCCGCGTCGGGCCCGGCAGCGGCCGGGGCTGCGGCCCCCGGCGCCTCCGCCCCCGCTGCGTTTCGGCCCGCGGCCATCCTGCCGCCGATCAAGGCGCCCGAGGCCATCGCCAATCCCTACGGCCTGCGCGCGCTATGGGCGCAAGGCGACTGGATCGCCCGCGTTACGCTGCTCATCCTGGCGATCATGTCGCTTGGCAGCTGGTATGTGCTGATCGCCAAGCTTGTCGCGCAGTCGCGCATGGGCGGGCAGGGCAAGGACGCCAACCAGAACTTCTGGAAGGCCGACACCGTGCGCCAGGGCGCGGACAAGCTACAACCCGCCAGCCCCTACCGCTTTATCGCGGAGTCGGCACTCGAGGCCACGCGCAGGCATGACGGACTGATCGGGCAGGTGGACCTGAACACCTGGACCGCGCAGAGCATCGAACGCGCGGTCGCCACCGTACACAGCCGTACCCAGGAGGGCCTGGCGGTACTCGCGACAGTGGGGTCCACCGCGCCGTTCGTTGGCCTGTTCGGCACCGTCTGGGGCATCTACAACGCGCTGGTGAAGATCGGCGCGTCGGGCCAGGCCTCCATCGACAAGGTCGCCGGCCCAGTCGGCGAGGCGCTGATCATGACGGCGATTGGCCTGGCCGTCGCGGTGCCTGCCGTGCTCGGCTACAACTGGCTGGTGAGGCGCAACAAGGTGGCGATGGACACGGTGCGCGCCTTCGGCTCCGACCTGCACACCGTTCTGCTCGCTGCGGGTAACAGGAAATAGCGGGCGGGCGGAATGGCGATCAACTTTCCGCAACCGCCGGACGCTGAAGACCAGCTGATCGCGACCATCAACACCACGCCGCTGGTGGATGTGATGCTGGTGCTGCTGATCATCTTCCTGATCACGATCCCCGTCGTCAACAGCTCGATCGCCGTCACGCTGCCGCTCGAGCCGGCGCGCGCGCAAGGCTCGCAGGTGGAGGATGTGATCGTCACCGTCGACGCGCAGGGCGCGATCTACTGGTTCGACACGCGCCTGCCGGGCACTAAGGATCTGCAGGAACTGCTCGGCCGCGTCGCGGTGATGCAGCCTCAGCCCGAGCTGCACATCCGCGCCGACGCGCGGGCCGACTACGAGTCGATCGGCCAGGTGGTGCACGCCGCGCAGCAGAACGGCATCGCGCGCATCGGCTTCCTCACCGAACCCCCGGAAGGAAGCCAGTGATTCCCCTGCACGACGACAGCGAGGCCGAGGTGATGGTAGACATCAACACCACGCCGTTGGTGGACGTGCTGCTGGTGCTGCTGGTCATGCTCATCATCACGATCCCCATCCAGCTGCATTCCGTGAACATCGAGATGCCCGGCAGCAACACACCGCCGCCGCCGGTGCAGCCCGAGATCGTGCGCATCGACATCACGCCGGGCGGCGGATTCGTGTGGAACGGCGAGCCGCTGGCCAGCCGCGCCGAACTGGAAGAGCGTCTGCAGAAGGCGGCCGCCGCGCAGCCGGAACAACCCGAGATCCACCTGCGCCCGAACCGCCTCGCGAAGTACGACAGCGTTGCGGCAGCGCTGGCCAGCTCGCAGCGCCTGGGCTTGACGAAGATCGGGCTCGTAGGCTCCGAACAGTTCGCGCGCTGATCAGGGTTCGTATTCCGGAGCGCCCTGCACCCAGATGAACGACTGCACGTCGATCATGTCGCGGGCCTTGAAGCCGGGCCGGCGGTCGAGGTCGCGCCGGATGATCGCCGCGAAAGTCTGCAGCGACTGGTAGACAGGCCACGCTGGCTGAGCGCGATACTGGAAGTCATAGCCATAGGCGTGCGCCGCCTTGCGCGTGACCCGGGGCTTGAGGAAGAGGTGCTTGTCCGGCCGTGCGATGAAGCCGAACACCGTCACCAGCGGCCAGGTGAGCACGCGGGTCTGCCTTCGCGGCAGGTCGTTGACGGCCTGCACCCAATCGTCGAACTTGCGATGCGGCGCGCCCCGGCCCCAGAGGAAAGCGTAAAGCTCGGTGGCGAAGAGACGCGCGCCGGCCGGCGTCTTCACAGCGTCGCGCAACGCCATTTTCTCGAACGAGAACAGCAGGTTCGCGCGCGACTCGATGCGCACGGCAATATCCGCGATCTGGCGAAACTCGCCGCGCGCGAGCAGCTTGCGGAAATCCACCGGGCCGAGTTCCGCCTTCCACTCGAGGTGGGCGCGCTCCTTGTTTGAACGCTCGGCCACCAGGTAGGTTTCGTCCTGGAAACCATCGGGGTAGAACAACTCGAATTTGCGACGCGATCGCGCCGCGCCGAGGTAGCTGATGTTGCCGGCGCGCGCGCCGGTAAGGGGTCTTGAGAGGGATGCTGCACGGGCCATGCAGGCAGTTTTTGGCCCCGCCCAACCTCAGCCATGTCGGACAACACGCCGCGTCCTTGTAGGACTCAGGCGGTGGAGACCAATCTGACCTCCGTGATCTCCGAAGGTGCACCCAAACGTTTCGGTGGGCCCCAGTATCCGGTGCCACGGCTGACGTAGATTCGCAACTGATCAATAGCGTGCAGCCCGGCAGTAAATGGCTGCTGGAATCGAACAAAGAAGTTCCAGGGCAGGAATTGACCGCCGTGCGTGTGGCCTGACAACTGCAAGTCGAACCCGGCCTTTGCGGCGGCCACGGCGCTGCGTGGCTGGTGCGCCAGCAACACTTTCGCGCCTGCATCGGCGGGCGCGCCGGCGAGCGCGGCCTGCGGGTCGCTGCGATGCGAAGCGTCGAAGTGGCCCGCGCTGTAGTCGGAGACGCCCGCGAGCACCAGGCGCGCGCCGTCCTGCTCGATGACCACGTGCCGGTTCTGCAGCACCTCGATGCCCAGGCGCTGCAAGTGCACCATCCATGCTTCCACGCCCGAGTAGTACTCGTGATTGCCGGTGACGAAGAAGCTGCCATGGCGCGAGACGAGCCGCTGCAGGGGCGCAACATGGCGGGCCAGTTCGATGACACCACCGTCGACCAGGTCGCCCGTGATGGCCACGAGGTCGGGCTTCAGGCGATTGACGGCCTCGACGATCGCTTCGACATAGCGCTCGCCGATGGTCGGGCCGACGTGGATGTCGGTGATCTGCACGATGCGAAAGCCGTGCAGTGCGGGTGGCAGGCCGGCGATGGGAATTTCAATCGTGACGACCCGGGCGGTGCGCCTCGCGTTGACATAGCCGAGCAGTGTCACGGCCAGGCCCAGTAGAGGCACCGCAGCGGCGGAGGCAGTTTGCAGGTCGTCCAGCGGTACGCGCATCGGTGCGACCCACGCCACCAGTTGCGCGACCAGTAGAAGTGCGTCGCGCAGCAGCGTGAAGACGAGCAGCGACGAGAACAGGCCCATGAACAGCAGGCCCGCCCAGGCGAGCGTGTCGGCAGCGGGCGGCTTGGCGAGCCGCCGCGCCAGCAATCCCATGGGCACGCACAATGCCGATGTCACGAGCAGCAGCGTGAACATCGTCGACGGCAGCGCGTCCGGTAACGCAGGCCCCACGCGGGCGCCTATGTAGAGGTGCAGTGCGGCCGAGAGGGCGAACAGGGTGGCGAAGGACATAACCACCTACATGGTGCCGATAACCCGATCCTCAATGCACCGTGCCGCCGAACTTGCCGTAGTTGGAGAGCAGGATATGCGCGGCGGCCTCGGAAGGCTCTGGCAGTGAAGAGCCGGACGACTTGTGTTGCGCCTCTTCGATGCCGCAAAGGACTTTTTCAATGTCGTGCGACATCGCTGCATTTTCCGTATTGCGGTCGAGTCCGGTCTTGAAATGAGCCCTGGCTTGTTCGAAGTCGTCATGCGCGAGAGCCGCGAATCCCCGGACGAAGTGGGCGTCGTCCAACGCGAACAGGGGCTCCCACGTGACAAGCGCCACCGCCGCCCGGCCCGAGCTGAACTGGAGCAGCCCGAGCTGGTAACGAGCGATGTAGAACGCCGGGGCAAGCAACACCGCGTTGGCCAGCGCCGCCTCGGCCTTGTCGAACTGGCCGAGCGCGGCGTATTCCGACCCGGCCAGGAAATGCGGGACGCCACTGGTCGGGCGCGCGAGGCTGGCCTGGTCAAAAAGCTCGAGGGCTTTCTCCACGTCATTGGACCGGCTGGCAGCCAGCCCCGCCTGTAGCAGGTCGTCGAAGGGAGAGGAGTGGGAGTGATCTGACATTGGCTGCGCGGGCAAGCGCCTCGTGTTTTCACACTATATCCCCCGATTGGAGGAGGTGTTTAGCACCCTCGGGGCTAAACGGAAGCGCTCTGCCGGCGATGTACTGCTTGAACGGTCACTGGAAGACGGGGGAGGTTTGTCCCTGCGCTGCGGCCCCACAACAAGAATCGGAACGGACATGGTTGCAATCGTCAGTGGCAATAGCCTGGGTTTGAGTTTGACTTCGATGGCCAACTTGGGGCAGGCCGGCGTCCTTGGCACGGCGACCCAGGGACAAAGCGGGGAGCGGGCTTTCGTCAACGTCACCAATGGAAACCTGGTGCTGCAAAACCAGGACGATTACCTGGCGGCCGTGGGTAGCGACATCGAGAGCCTGCGCACGTACAACAGCCAGGGGCTGCTGGTCGGGACCGCGCAGGACGGCTGGGCGGTGGGCGCGATGCGCCAGCGCATCGAAGTGTCAGATGCGCAGCTGGTGCGCACCGACCGGGACAGCGCGCGCGCGACCTACACGGGAGACGCGGCCAACGGCTATGTCAGCACTTCGGGCGGTGGGGCCTACGACCGGATCACGAAGGTCGGGGACGAATACCTCTGGATTGATGGCGCCACGGGGCTGCAAGAGCGGTACGACGCCGCAGGACGGATCGTCGAGTCCATCGACACCGACAGCCAGTCTGTCGCCTACACGTACAACGCCGCCGGGCAGCTGGAGCGCGTGATCGGCGCCAATGGCGAGACTGTGACTTACCGCTACGACAGTGGCAAGCTCACCGGCATCGACACCGCGTTCGCGGACAACAGCACGGTCAGCAAAGTCAGCTACGACTATGACGCTGGCAATCGGCTGATCAAGGTCAGGGTCGACCTGAGCCCGGCCGACGGCTCCATCGCCGATGGCAACGTCTTCGAGACTTGCTACACCTACGGCACGATGCAGGTCGGCTACGGCTTGAACACCGCCGGCACTGTGCTGAATTTCGAGCAAGGCGAGCTGCGGCAATCCGGCAACAATCTCGACCTCGCAATTGATGGGCAGGGGCTCTTCACCGTTCAGGACACGAGCGGCAACCTGCACTACACGCGCGCAGGACAATTTACTTTCAACTCTGATGGCATCCTGGTGAATCGGGTCGACCAGAGCAAGGTCATGGGGCAGGACGCCAACGGGGCAATCGGCCAGATCAGCATAGCCGGGCAATCGACGCTCGAGGGCAAGGCGACGACGATCCTCAAGTTCGCTGGAAATCTCTCCAGCACGGCTACAGGCCAGACCATCGGTTCAGTGAAGGTTATCGATAGTGTCGGCGGCGAACACCTTCTCACCGTGAAGCTTACCAACGACGGCGCGACCACGCCTGGCAGCTGGAGTGTCGAGGTGCTCGACGGCACAACCCTGGTGGGGACTGGCGAGATCGTGTTCGTCAACGGCCGTCCGGAGCTCGCGAGCTCCACGGTGAGCGTCACCTACATGCCCGTCGGCCTTCAGGCCATTCCGCTCACCCTTGATTTCAGCAAGGACGTGACATCGTTCGCCGCCGGCAATCTCTCGACATTGGCTTTCGTCTCGCAAGATGGCTATCCGCCTGGTGCACTGTCAGGTGTCGGCTTCGATGCTTTGGGAACACTCATCTTGACCTACGCGAATGGACAGACCGTGAAGGGATCGAAGCTCTCGCTGGGACGCTTCGACAGCCTCGATGCGGTCGAGTCCGTCGGGAGCAACCAGTTCGACGCGACGAACAGCCTTGCATGGCACACCGGGCTGGCGGGTGACGGCGGGTTTGGCTCCGTTCGTTCGGGGATGGTCGAGCTGTCGAACGTCGACCTGTCGCAGGAGTTCAGCGATCTGGTGATCATGCAACGCGGCTACCAGGCTTCGTCGCAGGTCATCTCCACAGCCAATGACATGCTGCAAGAGCTCTTCCAGATGAAGAGCAAGTAATTCTGGCCATGACGAATTGCACGACCATGTTGCTTGCGGCGACGCACGCCGTCGAGCCACTCCAGTGGTGGACGGATGCGGAGCTGGACGCCGTCCGGGTTCCCGTCGAAGACGCGTGCTCGGCTTGGGTACGGGACTGGATAGGCAGTACGCCGATAGTCGAGGCCACCGTGGCGCGTGCCCACGAGCGGCCGCAGACCAATCGTTCGGCTTGGGTTCCGCTTGGAAATCGGGGCGAGCGCGCGGCGTGGATGCAGGCTCGTACCGGTGCTGTGGAGGATGTACTGCACACATTGTTTCCGACGGAGCCGGGGCACAGTGCCTTGCAGTCGATGCAAGGTATCGCCTACGCCGTCGCCGCGAAGGCCCACTCTGCGCTGGCTGAGATCTTGCAGTCGCGAATCGGCTTGGGCGCATCTGCTGACGAAGCTCAGCCCGACGCTGCGCTCTTCAAGCCGTGGTCTGGGTCGGTGCTGATTTCCGTGACCATACCGGGCCGCAGCGCTATTGCAGTGCTGCTGAATTGCGCAACTGCCCGGTCCTTTCTTGCCCCCGGTGCCGGCCGGAAAGAACCGAGCCAGCCGAAGCCGCGCGCGGCGCTCGAGCCGTTGGCACAGGCGCTTGCCGATCGAACGCTGCTCTTGCGCATCGGACTGTCGTCATGCGAACTGGACATCGGCACCCTGGAGAGCCTTCGTGTCGGGGACATCGTTCCGCTTCCTCACTCGCTCGATGCGCCGCTACAGGTTTCGACTGTGCAGGGCGTTCAGGTCTGTGCTGGGTTTCTCGGCGCCCACCACGGCGTCAAGGCAATTGAGCTGGCCCGCGAAGTGTCGATCGATCGTGACGCCCAATTCTCCCAACACTCACAAAGACAGGTATGAGTTCCGAAAAAATACATGAACCCGGGCGCACAGGCCTCGCTTTGCCCACAGCACAGATCATCAGTCTTGGCGACCTGCATGGCGACTCGGCGCATCGTGCTTCGCCACCCGCGCCAATACTGGAAAACGCCAACCCGATACATTCAGTTCGAGCTCGGCTGCAGGTCTGCGTGGGGCATACGGAGCTCAGCGTGGGCGAACTGCTTGCCGCGAAGGAGCACCACGTTCTGCTGCTGGACCGAACTTTGGACGAGCCGGTCGACATGCTGCTCGAAGGCAAGGTCGTCGCGAGAGGCCAGTTGGTCGCGGTCGATGGATGTTTCGCCGTACGGATTACCGAGCTTCCAGTACCGTTGAAGGCATGAGAGTGCCATGAAGCAAGCGCGTTTGCAGGCCATCGTGGCCGCGTTAGCCTTCTCGTTCGGTTGCGCCCAGGCCGCTCCGGAAGTAGAGCCGGCGCACCAAGCCGCGGCTGCGGCCTCGGCGCGAGTTCAATTTCCCGAGCTTCCGTTGAGGCGGGACGCTGCGCCCGGCGAGTCAACTGCCGCGTCCATCGCATGGGCTGTGCTGTTCCTGGCTGTCGTGACCGGCGCAGGCTTCGTCCTCGTTCGCAGAGGCGGGATTGCGGGCTTGCGGCCGGGCGCCGGATGGCCGCGGCCCGGCACGAGCAACGCCGGCAGGCCCGTGTCGCTGGGGCGGACGGCGTTGACGCAACAGGCAAGCGTGCATGTGATCGAATGGAGGGGCGAAGAACTGCTTCTCGGGTGCACGTCGCATTCGGTGGCATTGTTGGCGCGTGCTCCCGCGGCGCCGACCGCATCGGGCAAAACGGGCGACGGCGCGGGGGCAGGCACGTGAATTCAGCCTGGGTGATTGCATTGCGGCTGGTACTCGCGTCGGTGATCGCGTTCGGCGCATCAGGATTCGCCGCGGCCGAACCTGGTGAGCTGGTGCAGTTCCCCGGCGGCGGCGGTGAATCTGTAGTGCAGCTGGTACACGAGCCGGTCGAAGCGGCAGAGCCTGCCTTGAAGCTCCTCCTTGCGCCAAGCCTGCAATCCAGTTCCACCCGGGCCAAGTCCCCACACAGCGAACCGACGGCGGCGGCAAGTTTTGGGGCGGCCCGTCCATCAGGGGCGGCCGGCGAGACATCCCAGGCAGTGAGGATCGTTGTCGGACTGACTGCATTGGCCATCCTGCCCGCGCTGCTGGTGTGCCTGACGGCCTTCCTGCGCATCATCATCGTGTTGTCGATGTTGCGGCACGCGATTGGAATGCCCGAGACGCCGCCAAACACCGTGCTGCTCGGTTTGGCGCTGTTTCTCACATTGTTCACCATGTCGCCGGTGCTCCACCAGCTTAACCAGGATGCCCTGCAACCGTTCATGGCCGGGAAGCTGGGCGTGGAGGCGGTCTACGACAAAGGAAGCGGGCCCATCCGCGAATTCATGGTCAGGCAAACGCGAGAGCAGGACCTGGCGCTGATGGTCGAACTGTCGAAGGCGAAGCGACCCGAGTCGATGGCCGACATCGGCAACGTGCAGCTGATTCCGGCATTCATGCTGTCGGAGTTGCGAGCGGCATTCCAGATTGGCTTCGTCATCTTTCTGCCCTTCCTGCTGATCGACCTCATCGTTTCGAGCGTGCTGATGGCCTTGGGCATGATGATGATGCCGCCGACAACCGTCGCGCTGCCTTTGAAGATCCTGATGTTCATCCTCGTCGATGGCTGGAGTGTCGTGCTGAAGGCCCTGACCGGGTCGTTTCACTAGAAGACATCATGGGTGGCCAGGCGGACGTCGCAGAGGCTTCCCTATGGGAGCTGTGGCGCAGCCATGCGGACGCCAGCGCGCGTGAGCGCCTGCTTGAGTTGCACATGCCGTACGCGCGTATTGTGGCCGCGTCGTATTACTCCAAGCGGTTCCACGACGAGATCGAGTTTGCGGATTACCTTCAGCTCGCATCGCTTGGCTTGATCGAAGCGCTTGATCGGTTCGACCCGGCGGTAGGCGTCCAGTTCAGGACCTTCGCCGCCCGGCGCATGCATGGTGCCCTGCTGGACGGTATCGAACGGTTGACGGAAAAGCAGCAACAGATCGCGGCGCGACAGCGTCTGGAAAAACAGCGGCGAGCCGCCCTCAAGGAGGCGGCGATGGCAGATACCGTGAACTCAGCTGCGGGGAATGGTTCTCAGGTGCTCCGGTACGTTGCCGAAGCAGGGCTGGCCTTCGCGCTGGCGTGGATTCTCGACGGCACGGGCATGCTCGACGACGGCGAGAAGACCGAAATAATTCCCTTCTATCGCAGCACCGAACTGCGCGAGCTGAGGCAACGCATCGTCGACCTGGTCAATGCATTGCCTGCGCAGGAGCGCTGCGTCCTCCAACGACACTACTTTCAGGAAGTGCCCTTCCATGAGATCGCCGTCATGTTGGGCGTGACCAAAGGCCGAATCTCGCAAATTCACAGGAAGGCGCTTGGCCGCCTGAAGGATGAATTGCGAGGGCAGCAGGACTGCGATGTGGCCTGGTAGGGTTGGCCTATGCGCTGCCTCCGACTGCCGATTTCAGCAGCAAACGCGCTGCATCGATCGACGCTTTTGCAAGCTCCGGGTCACTTTCCATCTGGGTCTGGACGTGGTCGACCATTGTCGAGAACGCAGGGTCGCCGAGCAGTTCCTGGCCGAGTTCGGAGAGCAGGACCGTTTCGAGAAAGACCCTGAAAGCCTTCTTCTCCCGCGTCGGATCGTCCGATGCAATTGCCCGAATGCGCTGTGCCACCAGCGACGCAAGGTCGGGGCTGCCTGCTGCGGCGCTGACCACCGGCTTGCGCTTGCCTGCGGGGGACTTCACCTCGTGCCGGCGTCGCAAGGAAGCGACCTGGACGCGGATCAGTGATGCAAGCTGGCTGGTGGGATCAAGACCGGGCACGGACTCTCCTTCGCCAGGATTTTAGCTTTTCATCGGAACTTTCCTACTTTTCCCCCCACGCGCCAAACCCTGAGTTTTATCAAACGCCCCCTCATACCCCAGGAGTACTGTCGCGTGGTCGACCGCCAGAGGGGATCGCTAGGCAATTGGTGTTGGTCTTCATGTAAGCTTGCGGTCAGCTAGGCTTAGACAACCGTTCATTTATCGAGGAGTGACTCCATGTTAATTGGCGATCCCGCCGAGACCACGGCGCAATCATTGCTCATCGGAGTTCCGAAGGAAACGGCGCCAGGCGAGAAGCGTGTTGCCACAGTACCGGAGGTGGTGGAAAAGCTCATCAAGCTCGGTTTCTCGGTGGCAGTCCAATCCGGCGCCGGTGACGCCTCGAATTTGAGCGACGACGCCTATCGCGCGGCGGGCGCCCAAGTCATCGACGGCGCGGCCCAACTGTTCGCGGCGTCCGACATGGTGTTCAAGATCGGCGTGCCGACGCCTGAAGAAGTCGGCCTGATGCATGCCGGGCAGACCTTGATTACCTTCATCTGGCCGGCCCAGAACCCGGAATTGATGAAGCAGCTGGCGGACAGGAAGGTCACTGTGCTGGCCATCGACTCGCTGCCGCGCACGCTCTCCCGCGCCCAGAAGATGGACGCGCTGACCTCCCAGGCCGGCGTCGCCGGCTATCGCGCCGTGATCGAGGCCGCCAACGCGTTTGGCCGGTTCTTCGCCGGCCAGATCACGGCCGCAGGCAAGGTTCCGCCAGCCAAGGTTTTCATCGCCGGTGCCGGCGTCGCAGGCCTCGCTGCGATCGGCACTGCCGCCAGCCTGGGCGCCATCGTGCGCGCCAACGACACCCGCGCCGAAGTGGCCGACCAGGTCGTGTCCCTGGGCGGTGAATTCGTCAAGGTCGACTACGAAGAGGAAGGCTCCGGTGGCGGCGGCTACGCCAAGGTGATGAGCGAGGGCTTCCTGAAGGCCCAGCGCGAGATGTACGCCAAGCAGGCGCGCGAGGTGGACATCATCATCACCACCGCGCTGATTCCCGGCAAACCCGCGCCCCGGCTGATCACCGCCGAGATGGTGCAGAGCATGAAGCCGGGCAGCGTCATCGTCGACATGGCAGCCGAGCGCGGTGGCAACTGCGAGCTGACCGAGCCCGGCCAGGCGGTGGTGAAGCACGGCGTGACGATCGTCGGCTACACCGACCTCGCCTCGCGGCTGGCCAGGCAGTCGTCGACGCTCTACGCCACCAACCTGTTCCGCCTGACCGAGGAGCTGTGCAAGACCAAGGACGGCATCATCGACGTCAACATGGAAGACGAGGCCATCCGCGGCCTGACCGTCATCAAGAACGGCGAGGTCACGTGGCCGCCTCCGGCACCCAAGGTTGCGCCCACCCCGGCCGCCAAGCCGGCCGCCGCCGTCGCCGCGCCCGCTGCCAAGAAGGGGCATGGCCATGGCGCCGCCAGCGAGCCGATGGCTCGCGGCAAGCTGGCCATCATGTTCGGTGTGGCCGCAGCGCTGTTCTGGTTCGTCGGTGCCAACGCGCCGACGGCCTTCCTTGCGCACTTCACGGTGTTCGTGCTGGCCTGCTTCGTGGGCTACATGGTGGTGTGGAACGTGACGCCGGCCCTGCATACGCCGCTGATGAGCGTGACCAACGCCATCTCCAGCATCATCGCCATCGGTGCGCTGGTGCAGATCGCTCCGCCGCTGGCGGGAGGCGCGGCGCCCGATTCGTGGATACGCTGGCTGGCAGTCGGCGGCATCGCGCTGACGGCAGTCAACATGTTCGGCGGCTTTGCCGTCACCCAGCGCATGCTGGACATGTTCCGCAAATAACAAGGGGACCACGACATGTCTGCAAACCTGGCAACCGGCTCCTACATCGGAGCAACCATCCTCTTCATCCTCAGCCTGGGCGGGCTCTCGAACCCCGAGACCTCGCGGCGCGGCAACCTCTACGGCATGATCGGCATGGCGCTCGCCGTGCTGGCCACGGTGTTCGGCCCGCGCGTGACGGCGGCCGGCATCCCCTGGATCATCGGCTCCATGGTCGTCGGCGGCGCCATCGGCCTGTATGCGGCCAAGGTCGTCAAGATGACGCAGATGCCCGAACTGGTGGCGCTGATGCACAGCCTGGTCGGCCTCGCCGCGTGCCTGGTCGGTTTCGCGAGCTACATCGACACCTCGCATCCGCTGGTCGGCGCCGAGAAGACCATCCACGAGCTGGAAATCTACATCGGCATCCTGATTGGCGCAGTGACCTTCTCCGGTTCGCTGATCGCCTTCGGCAAGCTCAACGGCAAGATCGGCGGTTCGCCGCTGCTGCTGCCGGCGCGCCACTGGCTTAATCTGGCCGGCCTCTTGACGGTGATCTGGTTCGGCCGCGAGTTCATCAATGCGCCGAGCATCGAGGCGGGCATGATCCCGCTGCTGGTGATGACGGCGATTGCGCTGCTGTTCGGCATCCACATGGTGATGGCGATCGGCGGTGCAGATATGCCGGTGGTGGTCTCGATGCTCAACAGCTACTCCGGGTGGGCGGCTGCTGCCACGGGCTTCATGCTCTCGAACGACCTCTTGATCGTGGTCGGCGCCCTGGTCGGCTCCTCCGGCGCGATCCTGTCTTACATCATGTGCCGGGCGATGAATCGCAACTTCATCAGTGTCATTGCCGGGGGCTTCGGTACCGGTGGCGGCACGCCGGCAGCCAAGGGCGACGCGGCGCAGCCTGCCGGTGAGGTCGTGCCGATCAGCGCCCTCGACACCGCGGAACTGCTGAAGGATGCCAAGAGCGTGATCATCGTTCCGGGCTACGGCATGGCAGTGGCCCAGGCGCAGCACACGGTGTACGAAATCACCAAGCACCTGCGCGAAAAGGGCGTCAACATCCGTTTCGGCATCCACCCGGTGGCGGGCCGCATGCCCGGTCACATGAACGTGCTGCTGGCCGAAGCCAA
This sequence comes from Ramlibacter sp., assembly GCA_029237735.1. GTDB lineage: Bacteria > Pseudomonadota > Gammaproteobacteria > Burkholderiales > Burkholderiaceae_C > Ramlibacter. Next base: position 18,605 of record JAQZBU010000076.1, read on the forward strand.
GGTGCCCTACGACATCGTGATGGAAATGGATGAGCTCAACGAAGATTTCCCGAGCACCGACGTCGCGATGGTGATCGGCGCCAACGACATCGTTAATCCGGCCGCACAGGACGACCCGACCAGCCCGATTGCCGGCATGCCGGTGCTCGAAGTATGGAAGGCAAAGACCTCGATCGTCATGAAGCGCAGCATGGCCTCGGGCTACGCCGGGGTCGACAATCCGCTCTTCTACAAGGACAACAACCGCATGCTGTTCGGCGACGCGAAGAAGATGCTGGACGAGGTGTTGGTCGCGCTGAAAACCTGAAACAGGCTGGCGCTTGCCACCCTACGGAAACGCGGCCGAGGCCGCGTTTCTTTTAGGGGTGCCACTCTGAGTTTTTATAGGGAAAACACAATGACGGCGCACCGTGCGAGGCGACACAATCCGCGAGCCGCAACCCGGACCTGGAGAAGAGAACAATGAGCGACACGACCGAACGCCCCTGGCTGGCTTCCTATTCACCCGGCGTTCCGGCCGACATCGATCCATCCCGCTATGAGTCGCTGGTGCAACTCATGGAAGAGAGCTTCCAGAAATTCGCGAATCGGCCGGCCTATAGCTTCATGGGCAAGGAGATCAGTTACGCGCAGACCGATGCGCTCTCCCGGGCTTTCGCCGCTTACCTTCAAGGCCTCGGCCTGGCCAAGGGCGACCGCATCGCGATCATGATGCCCAACGTGCCGCAGTACCCCGTGGCGGTGGCCGCGATCCTGCGCGCCGGCTATGTCGTGGTGAACGTCAATCCGCTGTACACGCCGCGCGAACTCGAGCACCAGCTCAAGGACTCCGGCAGCAAAGCCATCGTCATCGTCGAAAACTTCGCGAACACGCTGGAGCAGTGCATCGCCAACACGCCGGTCAAGCATGTCATCCTGTGCGCAATGGGCGACATGTTGGGCATGCTCAAGGGCTCCCTGGTCAATTACGTCGTGCGCAACGTCAAGAAGATGGTGCCGGCCTTCAACCTGCCGGGCGCAGTGCGCTTCAACCAGGCAATGGCGATCGGTACCAAGGGCCCGTTCAAGAAGCCGCAGATCAAGGCCGACGACGTCGCGGTGCTGCAGTACACCGGGGGCACCACCGGCGTCTCCAAGGGCGCTGTGCTCCTGCACCGCAACATCATCGCCAACGTGCTGCAGTCGGAAGTGTGGAACCAGCCGGTGATGGACAAGGTGCCCGCCAACGAGCAGCCCACCGGCGTGTGTGCGCTGCCGCTGTACCACATCTTCGCGTTCACGGTCGGCATGATGTTGTCGATGCGCACCGGCGGCAAGTTGATCCTCATCCCCAATCCCCGCGATTTGCCCGCGGTGCTCAAGACGCTGTCCAAGGAAACCTTCCACAGCTTCCCGGCTGTGAACACGCTGTTCAACGGGCTGGCCAACCATCCCGACTTCAACACCGTCAACTGGTCCAACCTCAAGGTCTCGGTGGGCGGCGGCATGGCGGTGCAAGGCGCGGTGGCCAAGCTCTGGCTGGACAAGACGGGCTGTCCGATCTGCGAGGGCTACGGCCTGTCGGAAACCTCGCCCTCCGCCAGCTGCAACCCGACGACCAACAAGGAATACAGCGGCACCATCGGTGTCCCCTTGCCCAGCACCTGGTTCAAGCTGCTGGACGACGACGGCAACGAAGTCCCGATGGGCCAGCATGGCGAGATCGCGATCAAGGGTCCGCAGGTCATGGCCGGCTATTGGCAGCGCCCCGACGAAACCGCCAAGGTCATGACGGCCGACGGCTACTTCAAGACCGGCGACATCGGAACGGTGGACGAGCGCGGCTACTACAAGATCGTGGACCGCAAGAAGGACATGGTGCTCGTTTCCGGCTTCAACGTGTACCCCAACGAGGTCGAGGACGTGGTCGCCGGCCTCGACGGCGTGTTGGAGTGCGCGGTGGTCGGCGTGGCCGACGAGAAGACCGGCGAGGCGGTGAAGCTCGTAATCGTCAAGAAGGACCCGGGCCTGACCGAAGAGAAGGTTCGCGAATACTGCAAGGCCAACCTCACCGGCTACAAGCAGCCGAAGGTGATCGAGTTCCGCACCGATCTGCCCAAGACCCCTGTTGGTAAAATCCTGCGTCGCGAATTGCGTGACAAGAAATAAGTGTTCCGCTTCATCCTGACACGCCTGTCGCTGGTCGTCCCGACCTTCATCGGGATGACCTTGCTGGCCTTCTTGCTCATCCGGCTGGTTCCGGGCGACCCCATCGAAACCATGGCGGGCGAGCGTGGAATCGACCCCGCGCGCCATGCGCAGTTGCTCAAGGAATACGGGCTGGACAAGCCGATACTGGTGCAGTACGGCATCTACATCGGGCGCGTCCTGCACCTGGACCTTGGCAAGTCCGTCATCACGCAGGCGCCGGTGCTGCAGGAGTTCATCGCGCTGTTCCCGGCGACGATCGAGCTGGCGGTGTGCGCGATCCTCTTCGCGCTGTTGCTGGGCATTCCGGCGGGGATCATCGCTGCCGTGAAGCGCAATTCGATCTTCGACCACGGCGTGATGGCGACGTCCCTCACCGGCTACTCCATGCCGATCTTCTGGTGGGGCCTGCTGCTCATCCTGCTGTTCTCGGTGCAGCTCGGGCTCACGCCCGTCTCCGGCAGGATTTCCGTGCAGCACTACATCGAGCCCACCACCGGTTTCCTGCTCATCGACTCGCTGCTCACCGGCGACAAGGGCGCGTTCTGGTCCACCGTGAAGCACCTTATCCTGCCGGCCATCGTGCTGGGCACGAATCCGCTCGCAGTGGTCGCGCGAATGACGCGCTCGGCAATGCTCGAGGTGCTGGGCGAGGACTACATTCGCACGGCACGTGCCAAGGGGCTGCCGCCGCTGCGCGTGGTCGGCGTGCACGCGCTGCGCAACGCGCTGATCCCGGTCGTGACCGTGATCGGCTTGCAGGTCGGCGTCCTGTTCACCGGCGCGATTCTGACGGAAACCATCTTCTCCTGGCCGGGCGTCGGCAAGTGGCTGATCGAGGCGATCAACCGCCGCGACTACCCGGTGCTGCAAGGCGGCATGCTGCTGTTGGGGGTGGTGGTGATGTCGGTCAACCTGCTGGTGGACGTGACGTACGGCATCATCAACCCGCGGATCCGGCAGGGGGGACACTGATGGTGGAAAGCTCCCCCCCGATGCGGGCTTCGGCCGGTTCCGCGGTGGCCCCGACCGCCCCTCCCGGGCCTTTGCGCGAGTTCTGGATTTCGTTCTCCGCCAACCGCGGCGCCGTGATCGGGATGGCGATTGTGCTGACGCTCTTGCTGGTGGCGCTGTTCGCCCCCTGGCTGGCTCCGCACCTGCCGGACCAGACCAACAGCGCCGCGTTCCTCAAACCGCCCGCCTGGCAAGAGGGCGGATCGCTCAAATATTTGCTGGGCACCGACGCGATCGGGCGCGACATCCTCTCGCGGTTGATCCACGGGGCGCGGCTGTCGCTATCCATTGGGCTGGGTGTCGTCGCGCTGTCCGTCGTGGTGGGCATCGCGCTCGGCCTCGTCGCCGGCTTCGCGCGCGGCATCGTCGAGATCGCGATCATGCGGCTGATGGACATCGTGCTCACGCTGCCCAGCCTGCTGCTGGCCATCGTCATCGTCGCCATCCTCGGCCCCGGCCTCATCAATGCGATGCTCGCGGTGGCCGTCGTGCTGCTGCCCCATTACGTTCGCCTCACGCGCGCCTCGGTGGTGGCCGAGGTGTCGAAGGATTACGTCACCGCAGCGCGCATCAGCGGCGCGGGCACGGCGCGGCTGATGTTCAGCGAAGTGCTGCCCAATTGCGCCGCGCCACTGATCGTGCAGGCCTCGCTGGGCATCTCCACCGCCATCCTCGACGCCGCGGCGCTGGGCTTCCTCGGGCTGGGTGCGCAGCCGCCTTCACCCGAGTGGGGCACGATGCTGGCCGACGCGCGCGAGTTCGTGCTGCGCGCGTGGTGGGTCGTTACCTTTCCGGGCCTGATGATCCTGGTCGCCGTGCTGGCCTTCAACCTCATGGGCGACGGCCTGCGCGACGCGCTCGACCCGAAGCTGAAGAAATGAGTACCCCACTCCTCGAAATCGAAGACCTCCACGTCGAGTTCCCGACGCAGGGCAGCGTGATGCAAGCCGTAGAGGGCGTGAGCCTGACTCTCGAAGAGGGCGAGGTGCTGGGCATCGTTGGCGAATCAGGTTCGGGCAAGAGCGTCACCATGATGGCCCTGATGGGCCTCATCGCGTACCCCGGCCGCGTGCGCGCCAAAACCTTGCGTTTCGCGGGCAATGACCTGCTCGGCATCTCCGACAAGGAGCGCCGCCGCCTGGTGGGCAAGGACATGGCGATGATCTTCCAGGAGCCCACTACCAGCCTGAACCCCTGCTTCACCATCGGCTGGCAACTGGTCGAGGCCCTGCGCCTGCATTCGCCGCTGGACCAGGCCAGCGCCAAGCGCCGCGCCATCGAGCTTCTGGAGCAAGTCGGCATTCCCGCCGCGCACACGCGGCTGAACGACTACCCGCACCAGATGTCCGGCGGCATGAACCAGCGCGTCATGATCGCGATGGCGATCTCCTGCAACCCGCGCATGCTGATCGCCGACGAGCCGACCACGGCGCTCGACGTCACCATCCAGGCGCAGATCCTCGATCTGCTGCGCAATCTCCAGAAGGAGCGCGGCATGGCACTGGTGCTGATCACGCACAACATGGGCGTGGTGAGTGAAATGGCCCAGCGTGTGGCCGTGATGTATGCCGGCCAGGTCATGGAGCAACGGCCCGTGAGCGAGTTGTTCTCCGATCCGCAGCACCCGTATACCGAGGCGCTGCTCGCGGCACTGCCCGAACGCGGGCCGGCAGGGCACCGCCTTGCGACCATTCCCGGCGTGGTGCCCGGTGTGTTCGACCGTCCGAGCGGTTGCCTGTTCGCGCCGCGCTGCGCCTATGCCACCCAGCATTCGATGTCGGTGCGGCCCGAGTTGCGGCCCTGGCAGGACGGGCAAGTGCGATGCCATTACCCGCTGGGCGACTCGCAGCGGCTGGCCGCGATCCAGCGAGACGTGCCGGTGCCGATCGAGGTGAGCGCATGAGCCATTTCTGTCATTGCGGGCTCGACCCGCAATCCATGTTGGCGCGCGTAGATGGATTGCGGGTCGAGCCCGCAATGACAGCGCTATGACAGTCGTTGTCGAAGCCAAGGACCTGCGCCAGGTCTACAAGATCCGCCGCGGCCTCTTCAAGGAGCCCGCGCAGTTGCAGGCCGTGGGCGGCGTCTCGTTCGCGATCGAAGCGGGCAAGACGCTGGCCGTGGTCGGCGAATCCGGCTGCGGAAAGTCCACGCTCGCGCGCATGGTCTGCATGATCGAAAAGCCCACCGGCGGCACGCTCATGCTGGATGGCGCCGATGCGGTGAACACGCCCGCTGCGGATCGTGGGCGCTTGCGGCAGGCGGTGCAGCTGGTGTTCCAGAACCCCTACGGCTCGCTCAACCCACGCAAGAAGATCAGCGCCGTGCTGGAAGACCCGCTCACGATCAACACCACGATGAACCGGGCCGAGCGCACCGAGCGAGCGCTCGCCATGCTCAAGCAGGTCGGGCTGCGCCCTGAGTACGCCAGCCGCTACCCGCACATGTTCTCCGGCGGGCAGCGCCAGCGCATCGCCATCGCGCGGGCGCTGATGCTCAACCCCAAGCTGCTGATCGCCGACGAGCCGGTTTCCGCGCTGGACGTGTCGATCCAGGCGCAGGTGCTCAACCTGCTGTCGGACCTGCAACAGGAATTCCAGCTCGCATACCTCTTCATCTCGCACGACCTGGCGGTAGTGAAGTACATCGCACACGAAGTGCTGGTGATGTACCTCGGCCATGTGATGGAGCAGGGCCCCAAGGCGGACATTTTCGAGCGCCCCTCGCACCCTTATACGCAGGCACTGCTGGCGTCCACGCCGGGCGTGGCCGGGCGCAACGTGCAGCGCATCGTGCTTCGGGGCGAGCTGCCTTCTCCGCTTAACCCGCCCAGCGGCTGCGTGTTCTCCAGCCGCTGTCCGTATGCCGTGGAACGTTGCCGTGCCGAGCGCCCACTGCCCCGGCCGGTGGACGGTCGCATCGCCGCATGCCATTTTGCTGAACAGTTCCTCGAATCGGGTTTTCCCTCATCGGCGACTGCCGATAATGCATCCCTCCCTGGCTAAAAGCCGAAACAACATCCCACAAGGAGTGCGCATGAAACTGTCCCACTATCGCAAACACTTCGCGATCGCCGCGCTGGCCCTGGCCGCCGCGGCCGGCGCCGGCGCCAAGACGCTGGTCTACTGCTCGGAAGGCAGCCCCGAGAACTTCTACCCCGGTGTCAACACCACCGGCACCTCATTCGACGCCGCGGAGCCGATCTACAACCGCATCGTCGAGTTCGAGCGCGGCGGGACCAAGGTCGTGCCGGGCCTGGCCGAGAAGTGGGACATTTCCGCGGACGGCAAGGTCTACACCTTCCACCTGCGCAAGGGCGTGAAGTGGCACAGCCACCGGGCGTTCAAGCCGACGCGCGACATGAACGCGGACGACGTCATCTTCACGTTCGAGCGTCAGTGGAAGGAGGCCCACCCCTTCTTCAAGGTGACCAGCTCCAACCATTCCTACTTCAACGACACCGGGCTGGCCAAGCAGCTCAAGTCGGTCGAGAAGGTCAACGACCAAACCGTCCGCGTCACGCTGGAAAAGCCGGACGCACCGTTCCTGTCGAACCTGGCCATGCCGTTCGCGGCCGTGCAGTCCAAGGAATACGCCGACGCCATGCTCAAGGCCGGCACGCCCGAGAAGATCGACCAGGAGCCGATCGGCACCGGCCCGTTCTTCCTGGTGCAATACCAGAAGGACGCCGTGATCCGTTACAAGGCCTCGCCGACGTACTGGGGCGGAAAGGCGAAGATCGACGACCTCGTGTACTCGATCACGCCGGACGCCTCGGTGCGCTGGGCCAAGCTGCAAAAGGGCGAGTGCCACGTCATGCCGTACCCGAACCCGGCCGACCTGGACGCTATCAGGAAGGATGCGAAAGTACAGGTGCTGGAGCAGCCTGGCCTGAACGTCGGCTATCTTGCCTACAACGTCACCAAGAAGCCGTTCGACGACGTGCGCGTGCGCAAGGCCGTGAGCATGGCAATCAACAAGAAGGCAATCCTCGACGGCGTGTTCCTCGGCACCGGCATCGCTGCCAAGAACCCGTTACCGCCTGCGATGTCGGCCTACAACAACGACATCAAGGACGACGTCTTCGATCCCGAAGCCGCCAAGAAGCTGCTGGCCCAAGCCGGGCATCCGAATGGTTTCGAGACTGACCTGTGGGCCATGCCCGTGCAGCGTCCGTACAACCCAAACGCCAAGCGCATTGCCGAGCTGATGCAGGCTGACCTCGCCAAGATCGGCGTGAAGGCCGAGATCAAGAGCTTCGAATGGGGCGAGTATCGCAAGCGCATGCAGGCCGGCGAGCACCAGATGGGCATGTTGGGGTGGACCGGCGACAACGGAGACCCGGATAACTTCCTGGCCGTGCTGCTCGGATGCGAAGCCGCGCGGACCAACGGCTCAAACGTGGCGAAGTTCTGCCACCCCCAGTTCGAGGAGTTGATCCAGAAGGCAAAGACCGAGACCAAGTCCGCCGAACGCGACAAGCTCTACAAGCAGGCACAGGTGATCTTCAAGAACGAATCGCCCTGGTTCACGATCGCGCATGCGGTGCAGCTGAAGCCGGTGCGCAAGGAAGTCGTTGATTTCAAGCTGTCGCCCTTCGGTCGGCACGTGTTCTACGGCGTCGACATCAAGGAGTAGCCGTCAGCGCGGCCAGCCGTTCCCGGTTCGGTCGATGGATCACGCCGCGCTCGGTGATGAGCGCGGTGACCAGCTCCGCCGGAGTCACGTCGAACGCCGGGTTGCGCACCAGGACACCGTCGGCGGCCCACTGCAGGTCGCGAAAGCCGGTGACCTCTCGGTGCGCGCGTTCCTCAATCGGGATCGCCGCGCCATCGGCAATGGACATGTCGATGGTGGAAATGGGGCAGGCAACGTAGAACGGGATGCCGTGGCGCTGCGCGAGCACCGCGACCATGTAAGTGCCGATCTTGTTGGCGACATCGCCATTGGCCGCGACGCGGTCGGTGCCGACGATCACCGCGTCGATCTCGCCGCGGCTCATCATGAACCCGGCCATGTTGTCGGTGATGAGCGTGACCGGGATGCGCTCCTGCACCATCTCCCACGCGGTCAGTCGCGCACCCTGTAGGAACGGGCGCGTTTCATCGGCGACCACCGAAATGCGCTTGCCCGCTTCCACCGCGGAGCGAATCACACCGAGCGCGGTTCCGTGGCCGGCGGTGGCCAGTGCGCCCGCATTGCAATGCGTGAGCACGCGCGCGCCGTCAGCCAGCAAGGCCGCACCGTGTTCGCCCATGGCGCGATTCACGCGGATGTCTTCGGCGAGGATCTCATGGGCTTCGGCCAGCAGGGCATCGGCCTGCGCCGGCACCGACTGTGACGCGAGCGACTGCCAGCGCGTGCGTATGCGAGCGAGCGCCCAGAACAGGTTGACTGCGGTGGGCCGGCTCGCCGCCAGGACCTCGAACGCGCGCTCCATCCGGCCGGTGAAATCCGCAGTGGAGGCATCGCGCTGGCGCAAGGCTTCCAGCGCAACGCCGTATGCGGCTGCACAGCCGATGGCGGGCGCGCCGCGCACGACCATCTCGCGAATGCCCTGCGCCACCGCCTCGGCACTGTCATAACGCAGGTACCTGAACTCGGCGGGCAACACGCGTTGGTCGATCATTTCCAGGTGGCCGTCGCACCAGCGCAGCGTCTCCACCCGCTTGTCTTGCGAGGCTGTCATGGCCGTTCCTGCTCCCCGTCGGCACGCTGTCCATAGGTCTTGAATCTTTCCATCACCTCGGCCATCTGCGCGTCGGTCAGATGGCGCGGTTCGGCGATCTGCCGGGCACGCCAGTACTGCTCGCACAGGCTCTCTACTTCGACACACAGCGCGACGGCATCGGCGAGATCGCGCCCGGTGGTGATCATCCCGTGGTTGGCCAGCAGGCAGGCGCGACGGTCCTTCAGTGCGGCCAGTGCATGGTCGGACAGCTCCTGCGTGCCGAACAACGCATACGGCGCGCAGCGGATCGTGCTGCCCCCCGCCGCGGCGATCATGTAATGGAAGGGTGGGACTTCGATGCCGAGGCAGGCCAAGGTCGTCGCGAAGGGCGAATGCACATGCACCACCGCGTGCACATCCGGCCGGGATGCGAGGATGTCGCGATGGAAGCGCCATTCGCTGGAAGGGTGTCCCGCGCCGATCACGTCGCCGTTCGCCGCGAGCAGGACCATGCCTTGCGCCGTCAGTTCGCGCGCCGGCACGCCCGAAGGCGTCACCAGGAGGCGCTTGCCGCAGCGCACGCCCACGTTGCCCGAGGTGCCGCGGTTCAGGTTGCGCGCGTCGAGCTCGAGCGCTGCGCGGACCATGGCCGCGCGCAAGTTCGATTCGTCAGGCGTCGGGTTGCGCATTCACGGCCCCAACACACGGCCGGCCACCGCATCAAGCCGCGCGATCATGCCCGGGTCGCGCGCCTCGGGCGCCGTGATCAAGGCATGGTCCAGCACGTGGCGGCAAGTGCAAGCGGTCGCGCTGCCATCCCTGGCGATCATGGGCGCCGCATGGCGCACCAACGAGCGCGCCTTGTCGGCGTTGGCCAGCAGCACCTGGATGATCTGGTTCACGGTGACCGCATCGTGACCCGGATGCCAGCAGTCGAAATCGGTGACCATCGCGACGGTGGTGTAGCAGATTTCCGCTTCGCGGGCGAGTTTGGCCTCGGGCATGTTCGTCATGCCGATCACGTCGCAGCCCCAGCCGCGATACAGCTCGGACTCTGCCAGCGTGGAGAACTGCGGCCCTTCCATCACCAGGTAGGTGCCGCCGCGCACGACCGTGATGCCGGCCGCGCGCGCCGCCGCTTCGACGTGATCGCCCAGGCGCCGGCAGACCGGGTGGGCCATCGACACATGGGCCACGAGGCCGGTGCCGAAAAAGCTCTTGTTGCGGTCAAACGTCCGGTCGACGAACTGGTCCACGATGACGAACGTGCCGGGAGGCAGCTCCTCGCGCAAGGAGCCCACGGCACTGACGGAAATCAGGTCGGTGACGCCGCTGCGCTTGAGCGCGTCGACATTGGCGCGGAAGTTGATCTCGCTGGGAGGGATGCGGTGACCGCGGCCGTGCCGCGGCAGGAACACCATGCGTTGGCCGTCCAGATCGCCGAACAGCAATTCGTCCGAAGGTTCGCCAAAGGGTGAATCGACCTTCACCCAGCGCTTGCCCGAGAGGCCATCGATGTCGTAGACGCCGCTGCCACCCAGTACGCCGATCACCGGCGCGAAAGCAATCCGCGAATTCATCTCGATCCTCCCTTCGCGCTACGCGCCACGGCTTTCATCGCAGCCAGCCTCGCTTCCTGAAGTACCACATCGGCCCCAGCGCGCTGGCGACCATCAGCGCCAGCGCGAACGGATAACCCCAGGTGCGCGACAGCTCCGGCATGTATTGGAAGTTCATGCCGTAGATGCTGGCGATCAGCGTCGGCGGCAGCAGCGCAACGCTGGCGACCGAGAAGATCTTGATGATCTTGTTCTGGTTGATGTTGATGAAACCGACCGTGGCGTCCATCAGGAAGTTGATCTTGTCGAAGAGAAAGGCAGTGTGGTTGTCCAGCGATTCGATGTCGCGCAGGATCTGCCGCGCTTCCTCGAACTGGCCCGCGTTGAGCATTCGGCTTCGCATCATGAAGCTCACCGCGCGCCGCGTGTCCATCACGTTGCGGCGTATGCGGCCGTTCAAGTCCTCCTGCCGCGCGATCGCGCCCAGCACTTCACCGGCCAGCGTGTCGGTCACCTCGCCCGCAAGCACCTGGGTGCTGACTTTCTCGAGCTGGTCATAGATGCCTTCGAGCGTGTCGGCGGAGTACTCGGCATCGGCGTCGAAGAGCTTGAGCAGCACTTCTTTGGCGTCCTCGATCAGCCCCGGCGCGCGGCGCGCGCGCAGCCGCAGCAGGCGGAACACCGGCACATCTTCGTCGTGGATGGAAAAAAGCACGCCCTTGCTCTTGAGCGCGTCGTTTACCAGGTTCAGGATGAAGGCGACGCGCACGGAGCGCGGCTCCTCGTCATCGGCGATCAGGAAGTCGCTGCGAATGTGCAGGTCGCCGTTGTCTTCCTCGTAGAAGCGCGCGGACTCCTCGATGTCCTCGTCCATCGCGTCTTCGGGGATGGAAAGGCCGTAGTACTGCTTGACCCAGCGCTTTTCTTCGAGGGTAGGCGATTCGAGATCCACCCAGATCGGCTGGAATTTGGAGAGCTCCTCCAGCGACTCGATCTCTTCCTGGAAGAGCCGGCCGTTGGCGAGCGTGAAGATATTGAGCATGGGCTCACTCCCGTGAGTGTTCGATTCGGCGTTGTGCAGGTGATGCTTTCAACCCCGAGTCCCGGGCGTTGAAAGCTACCGACTAGGGTAGGTTTCCAAGGAGTGCTCTCCGTGCTGTTGCGACCGCGCGATTATGCCGTGGCAAGGGTGGCTTGCACAGACGATTCGGCCAGGAACGCGAGCAATTCCTCCTTGCGCGCATAGGCGTCCTGCTCGCCCAGGGTAATCAGCGCCTGCACGAACCCGGGCTCGAACAGCAGGTAGCTTGCGAGCGCGCCACCGCCGCCCTTCCGCGCCCCCATTCCGCCCAGCGCCAGCCGCACCGACCTGGGCAGTTCGTGGGCGTAGGCCTGGGCCAGTGCGTCAAGCGACTGGGAGGGTTGCACCGAGACCACTTCCACGCTGCGGTAGGGGAGCACGGCGGCTACTTCGCGGGGCAACTGTTGCAAGGTCCTGGTGACGCGCTGGGCCTGCTCCACGTCGGCCTGCAGAGTGTCGTGGAAGACGCTCGCCATCGCGTGGCCTGCGATGGCCCCGAGACCAGGCCCTCGTCGATCGGCCTCATTGGCTCCGCCGACCAGGCCCGAGCGCTGGGGCTGGCCGACGCCAACCACCAGGATTTTGTGAGAGCCCAGGTGGATCGCGGGCGACAGAGGCGAGACCTGGCGCATGGAGCCGTCGCCGAAGAACTCGCGCTGGCCGTCCACCCACAAGGGTGTGGAGGGAAAGAGGAATGGGATCGCGCTGGAGGCCATCAGGTGCTCGATGGTCAGCGGCTGGAATTCGGACCGCCGACTCGGCCGGTTCCAGGGCTCGTGGTGCGAATCTCGAGCGGTATGGCAGAAAGTCCAATTGACACCGCTGGAGTAGCTGGAAGCCGTCACGGCCACGGCGTCGATGGAGTTGGCGTGCAGCGACTGCTCGATCCCCAGGAGAGATACCGCATGGTGCAGCGTGTCCACCAACGGCATGTTGTTCAGGATGGCGCCGTGTTCGCGCGCATGGCGCCACAGTTTCGTCGCCGCGACCAGGCGGCTGAAGCGCACCCACCGCGAGAGCTGGAGTTCATAAACGTCGGCCGATCGCAGCCGTGCCCAGAATTGTCCGAGCTGCCCGAAAGCTTCCAGGCCCAGCATGGCCGTCGAGGCGAGGTACGCGACGTTGAGCGCACCGGCGGACGTGCCGATCAGAACCTGGAAGGGGAACGCCGGCATATGCCCGCCACGCAGCTTGAGCATGCCGCCCAAGGCCTTGAGCACTCCCACCTGGTAGGCCGTGCGCGCCCCCCCACCCATCAGGACCAGCGCATACACCGGCCGGCTTGGGCGGGTCAGCCCCGCGTTGATGATCGTGTTCAGGCTCATGGGCGGCGCGGGAGTCCCCGCGGCCCCGCTCTCCTCTCCAGCCATGGTAGAGCAAGGTGGCACTGGAGGATATATACGAACAACTCAGCCGGGTGGTACACCCCTTGCGGGGCTCGGGCTGTCCTGCACCTGCCCCTCATGCTGGATGACAGTGATCTCCCCATCGCTTTCCATGGTGGCGACCTTGACCGCCTCCAGCTTGTCGACGCCGTGCTCGCGCAGCTTGGCCATGATCTCATCGGGGGTGATGTACTCCTTGCGCATGTTGCGCCGCATCAACTTGCCGTCGCGCACCAGCTCCAGGGGCTTGGCTTCCAGGACGCGGCGCACTGAGCGGAAGCGATAGGCGAGCCGGTCCAGGCCCCAGTTCCAGGCGGCGATCGTCCCCACCAGGATCATCCCGTCGGTGATCGATTCGTAGCCGCCGGACATCGCGTTTTGCGCTGCGTCCGCGATCACGACCAGCAGCAGCACGTCGGCGATCCCGATGGAGCCGATGTCGCGCCGAAGCACGAAGCGCAGCAGGAGAAACAGGAACCAGTACATCACCGTGCCCCGCAGCACCAGTTCCAGGGGGTCGACGGTGATCTCGAACAGCGACGCCAGATCAAGCATGCGCGGCCTTCCGGGTCTTGCGCCGGGCCGCGGGGGCTGACCAGGGCCGCGTATCGCATTTCAGGACCGTGGCCATGAATTCCAGGCTGGCGGCCTTGGCCGTGCTCGACTCGGCGGCCGTGCAGTCCGCAGGCACCCAGGTGGCGAATTCGCGAAGGAACGCGTCGCCGGCGGTGAGCTGCACGCACATGTCCGTCGCAAGGCCGCAGATGACGAGCTCGCGCGCCTGCATCTCGGTCAGCAACAACTCCAGGGGGGAGGCATAGAACGCTGAATGCCGGGGCTTGAGGATGGTGAGGTCGCCGGCTTGCGGATAAATCAGCCGGGCGATCTCGCCCGGCGGTCCGTCCATGCCCAGGCACGCCGACACCAGGCTGTGAAAATCGGACTGCCACACCCCATAGTTATCGTTGGCGTAGATCGTCGTTACGCCTTCGCCGGTCAGGCGCTCCTTCAGCCCGGCGGTGGCCCGGGCCGCCGCAACGGCCGGCGCCGCCAGTTTCTCCCCCCCGGGGAAGTCCAGGGGGTTGATAAAGTCGACCAGCAACAGGACGCGCTTGCTACGCCGCAGGCGCGCTGGGCGCAGGCTGTTCGAGGGCAGGGCGGCGTGCATCGGCCTATTCTGGGAGCACTCAGCGGCAGCGCGGGCCGTCCAACGCCGGACAGCTGGTGCAGGACATGTCCTACAAATGGCCGCCGGGATGTCCGACACAGCAATAACTTGGGGCCACCTAAATTGGAATGGTCATCCCCGGCGGCCGACGTGCCGGGGCGCCCCCAAGGAGTTTTTCATGATCCAGCTCGCGACCGATCCGACCGCCAGCCGAACGAGCTACCGCCCGCAGAGCGACGACGGCAAAGCCCAGTCGGCCAGTGCGCAACGCGGCCGCAGCGGCCACGCGTGGCCTTTCCTCAGCCGACAGCCGATCCGGCCAGCCCGCCAGGAGGGCGAAAAGCCCACGCCCAGCGATAGCGGCAGCTGAGACGCCGAACGCCGATAACGACATTACGGAGCACAACATGTCCCTAGACACGAAGTCCACCAACCGCTACATCGAGACACCGCGCGACAAGCCGGTGAGCGAGCGCACCGAGCACGCGAACCACGAGCGCCCAGGCGCCAAAGCGCACCCGAGCGCTCGCGGCTGGAACCACCCGATCAACCCGGTCATCGCTTGGCGCATGCGCTAAGCCCTGATGCCACCGAAGGTGGCTGAAAGCGGCCCCCGAAGGGGCCGCTTTTTTTTGTGTCTCCGAAACCTGAGCGTTATCAAGGACTTGCACGTGTGGGGGGACATGAGCTCGACAAAGGGTTTCATTTGGCGCCTCGAGACTGACTGAAATCAATTGCTTTTCACTTGTATCGCGGGCATAGTGGTTTGACCTTCAAAGAATCCAAGTTCCAGCCGCCCGGCCTTGAGGGGCGGCACTTTCCAACCCGAGAGCAACAGGAGGCTACTCATGAACTTGACGATCAGCGGTCACCATCTGGAAGTTACCCCGGCCCTGCGAAATTACGTGACCACCAAGCTTGATCGAATTACCCGCCATTTTGACCAGGTCGTAGATATCAAGGTGCTACTGACGGTCGAGAAGCAAAAGGAAAAGGAGCGACGACAGCGTGCCGAGTGCAAGATCCACGTCAAGGGCAACGACATGTTCGCCGAAAGCGCCCACGAGGATCTGTACGCCGCCCTCGATGAACTGGTGGACAAGCTCGACCGCCAGGTTGGCCGGCACAAGACGAGGCTGCAAGACCACCACCACGACGCGCCCAAACGCGTGATGTGATGACCCAGCAAGGCGCCCGATGGGCGCCTTTTGCGTTCTGGGACTGCTACTTTCGGTTGTCGGCCGTAATGGGTGCCTGAGGCGTTTTGGTTAGGCTCACCCTTAGCGGTGCATAATCGTAAACCCGCCCATGAATCGCCTCGCGTCCATCCTGCCAGCCGCTCAAGTGCTAGTGAGCGTCGATGCCACCAGCAAAAAGCGTGCATTCGAAGAAGCCGGGCTGCTGTTCGAGAACCTGCACGGCCTGTCGCGTGCGCTGATCGGGGCTCGGGCATGGCGTCGCCATCCCCCACGGGCGCATCAAGGGGCTGAAGGCCCCGATGGCCGCCCTATTCCAGCTGGCTAACCCGATCGGATTCGACGCTCCGGACGAACAGCCCGTCAACCTGCTCATCTTCCTGCTGGTGCCGGAAGCCGCCACCCAGAAGCACCTGGAAATCCTGTCGGAGATCGCCGAGCTGCTCAGCGACGCGCCCCTGCGCGAGAAGATCAAGAGCACGACGGACGCCGCCGAGCTCCACCGGCTCATCGCCACCTGGCAGTCGGCCCAGCCCGCCTAAGTATGTGGCCCCCACGCTTGGCGCTACGCGTCCGCGCTGCCCCCCGAGGGAGCCTTCGCGCCTTGGGGCGGCCCGGCGGCGCTCAAGGCCTGCTTCATAAATGAAGCCAACGGTCGTCAGCGCCGACGTCCTGTTCGAAGACCATCGAGCCCAGCTGAAGTGGGAATGGGTGGCCGGCTTGGGCGCTTCCGAGCGACGCTTCGACGAGATCGCGGTGCGTGCCGCCCGCTCCGGCGCCGACCTCGTTGGCTACCTGAACTACATCCATCCGTATCGCGTCCAGATCCTGGGCGAGCGTGAGATCGCCTATCTCACCAACGCGACGAGCGAGGATTGCGCCCGCCGCATCTCCCGCATCGTCACGCTGGAGCCGCCGGTGCTGGTGCTTACCGACAATCAGGTCGCGCCGGACGCGCTGCTGTCCATGTGCGAGCGCGCGCAGATCCCGATGTTCGCGACGCACGAGCCCTCGGCTTTCGTGATCGACGTGCTGCGCGCCTACCTCTCCAAGCATTTCGCCGAGCGCACGTCGATGCACGGCGTGTTCATGGACATTCTCGGGCTGGGCGTGATGATCACCGGCGAGTCGGGCCTGGGCAAGAGCGAGCTGGGGCTGGAGCTGATCTCGCGCGGCAACGGCCTGGTGGCAGACGACGCGGTGGACCTGTATCGCATCAACCAGACGACGATCGAAGGCCGCTGCCCGGAGCTGCTGCAGAACCTGCTGGAAGTGCGCGGCATCGGCCTGCTGGACATCCGCGCGATTTTTGGCGAGACGGCCGTGCGCCGAAAAATGCGGCTGAAGCTCATCGTGCACCTGGTGCGGCGCGAGACGCTCGAGCGCGAGTACGAGCGGCTGCCCTACGAGCCGCTCACCCAGGATGTGCTGGGCGTGCCGGTTCGCAAGGCGGTGATCCAGGTGGTCGCGGGCCGCAACATTGCGGTGCTGGTGGAAGCCGCCGTACGCAACACCATCCTTCAGCTGCGGGGCGTAGACACCTACCAGGAGTTCGTCGAGCGCCACCGCCGGGCGATGGAACAGGATAAATAAGGATTGTCATGCCGGACTTGATCCGGCATCCATCGCGGCGGGCAAACTAAACAGGAAGTCATGGATTGCGGGTCAAGCCCGCAATGACAACCCTTTATTGCCGGTGCCCGTTCGGGTTCACCGGGGGCCGATTGGGGCAGTTGTCCTTCGTGCAGTGCGCGTAGAGGCTGAGCGCGTGCTCGGCGATGGCGAACCCCTTGATCTTGGCCACGGCGTGCTGGCGCTTTTCGATCTCCGCGTCGTAGAACTCTTCGACCCGGCCGCAATCCAGGCACACCAGATGGTCGTGATGGGTGCCCTCGTTGAGTTCGTAGACAGCCTTGCCGCTTTCGAAGTGGCTGCGCGTGAGGATGCCCGCCTGCTCGAACTGCGTCAGCACGCGATACACCGTGGCCAGCCCGATGTCCGACCTATCCTCCAGCAGCACGCGGAAGACGTCTTCAGCCGTCATGTGGCGCTGATCGCCTTTCTGGAAGACGTCCAGGATCTTCAGGCGGGGCAGGGTGGCCTTCAGGCCGGTGCTCTTGAGTTCGTCGATGTTGGCCATGTGAATCCCCGCGAGGCTCCCCGGGGCGGGGCAGCCGCTACAATCGTTCGATCATATCGCTTGGCGTTTACCAATGTCTGCATTCCCCCCTCGCGCATTCCGCCTTGCCCTGGCGCTGGCCGCCGGCGCGCTGGCTGGCGGCTGCGGCACGTTCGACAACGCCTCGCAGCGCGTGGTCGGCCTGGTGACCCCCTACAAGATAGAGGTGGTCCAAGGTAATTTCGTCTCCAAGGAGCAGGTCGAGGCGATGAAACCCGGCATGAGCCGCCAGCAGGTACGCGACATTCTGGGCACGCCGCTACTGGCGAGCGTGTTCCACTCCGACCGCTGGGATTACGTGTTCACGCTGAAGCGTCAGGGTGTGAAGACGCAGGAGCGCAAACTCGCTGTGTTCTTCAAGGGCGACGCGCTTGAGCGCGTCGAGGGCGACAGCATGCCATCGGAGGCCGAGTTCGTCGCCACGCTGGACAACAAGCGCAAGGGCGCGAGGGTGCCGCCGCTGGAAGCCAACGAGGAGGCACTCAGCCGATTCTCCCCCGGCAAGCCGGCCGCGCCCGCGGCCGCGGCAGCTGCCCTGCCGCCGCCCGCGGCCAGCTACCCGCCACTGGAAACCTCGCGCTGAGCGGCCACGCCATGGCTGACTCCCGGCAATCCATGCATAAGGTGGCGGTCGCCGGCGCCAGCGGCCGGATGGGCCACATCCTGATCGAAGAGATCCGCTCCTCCGGGGACTGCCAGCTGGCCGGCGCGCTGGACATCGCCGCCAGCCCCGCCATCGGCAATGACGCCGCCGCGTTCCTGGGCCATGCGAGCGGCGTGCCTGTCACCGCCGACCTGCGCATCGGCCTGGCAAGTGCAAAGGTCCTCATCGATTTCACGCGCCCCGAGGGCACGCTGGCCCACCTGAAAGTTTGCCGCGAACTCGGCGTCAACGCCGTGATCGGCACGACCGGCTTCAACGACGACCAGAAGGCCCGGGTTGCCGATTACGCGCAAGATATCGCCATCGTGATGGCGCCCAACATGAGCGTTGGCGTCAACGTCACCATGAAGCTGCTGGAGATGGCGGCCAAGGCGCTGGCCACCGGCTACGACATCGAGATCATCGAGGCCCACCATCGCCACAAGGTGGACGCGCCTTCCGGCACGGCGCTCAAGATGGGCGAAGTGATCGCGCAGGCGCTGGGCCGCAACCTCAAGGATTGCGCCGTGTATGCGCGAGAGGGGGTCACCGGCGAGCGGAATCCGTCCACTATCGGTTTCTCGGCGATTCGGGGCGGGGACATCGTGGGCGACCACACCGTGCTTTTCGCCGGGGACGGCGAGCGCATCGAGATCACCCACAAGGCCGCCAGCCGCACTACCTACGCCCAGGGCAGCCTGCGCGCTGTGCGCTTTTTGGCAGGCAAGAAGAGCGGCATGTTCGACATGTTCGACGTACTCCAGCTCCGATGAGCCTATTCGAACTGTTCAGCCAGGGCGACGCCGTCACAAAAGTTGTCGCGGCCCTGCTGCTGGCGATGTCGGTGGCCAGCTGGGTCGTCATCCTGTGGAAAGCGTGGCTCCTGCGGCGGGCCACGCGGGACGTAGGGCGCAGCACGGCGGCTTTCTGGCAATCGGCCAGCGTCGACGACGCGCGGCAGAAAGTTGCGGGCTTCGACCGCGAGGCGCTAGTGATGCCGCTGATCGTCGCCACCCAGGCGGACGGGGCGGGCTCGCTGGCCGCCGCCGGCGACCGCGCCCAGCAGCTCACGCGCCTGCTGCGCGACGCCCTGCACCTCGTGCTGGACAAGCTGCAATTCGGCCAGGTGCTGCTCGCCACAGTGGGTTCCACCGCGCCCTTCGTCGGCCTGCTGGGCACCGTATGGGGCATCTACCACGCGCTCACCTCCATCGCGTCGGCCGGTCAGATCTCCATCGACAAGGTGGCGGGCCCCGTGGGCGAGGCACTGATCATGACGGCCGCGGGCCTGGCCGTGGCCATCCCGGCGGTGCTGGGTTACAACGTGTTCGGCCGGGTGATCGGGCGCATCGAGGCCGACCTGGAAGGTTTTGCCCGCGACCTGCGTGAGCTGCTGACCCACCCGGCCTCCGGGAGGCCCTGAATGGCTTTTGGCCGGCTGGAACGCTCTCAGGGCCCCCAGCCCATGAGCGAGATCAACATGACGCCGCTGGTGGATGTCATGCTGGTACTGGTCGTGATCTTCATCATCACGGCGCCGCTGATGGCCAGCTCAATCCGGCTGGACTTGCCGCGCACCGACGCCGCCAAGCCCAGCGATGCCCCCAAGTTCGTCACGGTGGTCCTGGACAAGGACGGGCGAACTTTCGTTGACGACAAGCCCGTGGCCCCGGCCGAGCTGGCCGTGCGGCTGGCGCAGGCCGCGCGAGACAACCCCGAGATGGAAGTTCAGCTGCGGGCTGACCAGTCCGTGCCCTATGGGCGCGTGATCGAAGTCATGGGGGCTGCGCAGAAGGCGGGGTTGAATCGGGTGGGGTTTGTGGCCGACCCGGGTACGCCGTCGCAATAAGCGCCCCTAAAATCTCCTGAAGGCCGGGCTCCACGTCCCGGCGTCCCATTTATGCAAGAAAAATACAACCCGTCAGAGGTCGAGCGTGCTGCGCAGGCCCATTGGACCGCGCGTGACGCCTACCGCGTGACCGAAGATCCGCGCAAGAAGAAGTTCTACGCCTGCTCGATGCTGCCCTACCCCAGCGGCAAGCTGCACATGGGCCACGTGCGCAACTACACGATCAACGACATGCTCACGCGCCACCTGCGCATGAACGGC
This sequence comes from Ramlibacter sp., assembly GCA_029237735.1. GTDB lineage: Bacteria > Pseudomonadota > Gammaproteobacteria > Burkholderiales > Burkholderiaceae_C > Ramlibacter. The sequence goes on from JAQZBU010000076.1 coordinate 38,798, forward strand.
TACAACGTGTTGATGCCGATGGGCTGGGACGCCTTTGGCCTGCCGGCCGAAAACGCCGCCATGAAGAACAACGTGCCGCCGGCGAAGTGGACGTACGACAACATCGCCTACATGAAGCAGCAGATGCAGGCGATGGGCCTGGCCATCGACTGGTCGCGCGAAGTCGCCACCTGCGATCCAAGCTACTACAAGTGGAATCAGTGGCTGTTCCTGAAGATGCTCGAAAAAGGCATCGCCTACCGCAAGACCCAGGTCGTGAACTGGGACCCTGTGGACCAGACCGTACTCGCGAACGAGCAGGTCATCGACGGCAAGGGCTGGCGCACCGGCGCGCCGGTAGAAAAGCGCGAAATCCCCGGCTACTACCTGAAGATCACCGACTACGCCGAGGAGCTGCTGGACCACGTCAGGAACAAGTTGCCGGGCTGGCCAGAGCGCGTGAAGCTGATGCAGGAGAACTGGATCGGCAAGAGCGAGGGCGTGCGCTTCGCGTTCAACCACGCCATCCGCGACTGGCAGGGCAACCTGATCGGCGACGGCCACATGTGGGTCTTCACCACGCGGGCGGACACCATCATGGGCGTCACATTCTGTGCCGTGGCGCCGGAGCACCCGCTGGCAACGCAAGCGGCCCGCAACAACGCGCGCCTGGCTGCGTTCATCGAGGATTGCAAGAAGGGCGGCACGACCGAGGCCGAGCTTGCGCTGCGCGAGAAGGAGGGCATGCCCACGGGGCTGGTCGTCTTCCATCCACTCACCGAAGAGCCAATCGACGTGTGGGTCGGCAACTACGTGCTCATGGGCTATGGCGATGGTGCCGTGATGGGCGTGCCCGGGCACGACGAGCGTGACTTCGCGTTCGCGCTCAAGTACAACCTGCCCATCATGCAGGTGGTGCACGTGGACGGCGAGCATTACGACTACAAGCACTGGCACGACTGGTACGCCGACAAGGAAAACGGCGTCACCATCAACTCGGGCATTTACAGCGGCTTCTCGTACAAGGATGCGGTGAAGGCGGTGGCCCACGCGCTGGAGCAAAAGGGCCTGGGCGAGATGAAGACGACCTGGCGCCTGCGCGACTGGGGCGTGAGCCGACAGCGCTACTGGGGCACGCCCATCCCCATCATCCACTGCGAGGAGCATGGCGCGGTGCCGGTGCCGGAGAAGGACCTGCCGGTCGTCCTGCCGCAGGACTGCGTGCCTGATGGCTCGGGCAACCCGCTGAACAAGCGCGAGGATTTCCTGGCGTGCAAATGCCCCATCTGCGGCAAGGCCTCGCGGCGCGAGACCGACACCATGGACACCTTCGTGGACAGCGCCTGGTACTACATGCGCTATTGCGACCCGAAGAACGACAAGGCGATGGTTGCGGAAGGCGCCGACTACTGGATGCCGATGGACCAGTACATCGGCGGCATCGAGCACGCCATCCTGCACCTGCTGTACGCGCGCTTCTGGACCAAGGTCATGCGCGACATGGGGCTGGTCAAGATCGACGAGCCCTTCGTGAAGCTGCTCACGCAGGGCATGGTGCTCAACGAGGCCTTCGTGCGCGTCGGCGAAAAGGCGGGCAAGCAGTACTTCTGGGCGCACGACCTCGACATCGTGCGCGACGAGCACGCCAAGGTGCTCTCCGCCACCGCCAAGGCCGACGGCTTGCCGGTCACGTACGAGGGCTGGACCACGATGTCCAAGTCCAAGAACAACGGCGTTGATCCGCAGGTGCTGATCGAGAAATACGGCGCTGACACCGCGCGCCTGTACACCATGTTCACCGCGCCGCCCGAGGCCACGCTGGAGTGGAACGACGCTGCGCTCGAAGGCTCGTTCCGCTTCCTGCGGCGCGTGTGGAATTTCGGCTACAAGCTCGGCGATGTTCGCACCCCCCCCAAGGTCAAGGGCACGAGCCGGCAGGCCAAGGCGCTGCGCTTCGAAATCCATTCCGTGCTCAAGCAAGTGGATTACGACTACCAGCGGATGCAATACAACACCGTCGTGTCCGGTGCGATGAAGCTGCTGAACGCGCTGGAGGACTTCAAGAACGATGGCGAAGCCGGCGACCGCGCGGTGGCCGAGGAGGGCTTCGGCATCCTGCTGCGCGTGCTGCACCCTGTCACGCCGCATATCGCGCAGGAGCTCTGGCAGGGCATGGGCTACGCCAAGGCCTACGGCAGCGAACTGCTCGACGCGCTCTGGCCCAAGGTGGACGAAGAGGCGTTGAAGCAGGACGAGATCGAGCTCGTGCTGCAGGTCAACGGCAAGCACCGCGGCTCGGTGCTGGTGCCGGCCTCGGCCAGCAAGCACGAGATCGAGAAGCTCGCGGTGGCGAGCGAAGCCTTCACGGCCTTCGCGCCCGGCGCCAGCCCGAAGAAAATCATCGTGGTGCCCGGCCGCCTCGTCAACATCGTCATCTGATGAAGCGTCGGAACCTCATTGCCCTGGTAACCACGGCGCTGTCCCTGTCCGCCTGCGGCTTCCAGCTGCGGCAGGCCCCGCAATTCGCGTTTAACAGCATCTACATCGGCGCGGCGGCCAATTCGTCGCTGGGCAACGAACTGCGGCGCACCATCGCGTACAGCGACTCCGTAAAGGTTGTCGACTACTCCGCCCCGCGCGACACGGCGCAGGTGGTGCTCGACGTGTTGGCCGATCAGCGAGAAAAGGTCGTGGTGGGCCTGAGCGCGTCGGGTCAGGTGCGCGAGTTCCAGCTGCGCACCCGCCTGCGCTTCCGGCTGCGCACGCCCCAGGGCAAGGAGCTGATCACCGAGACCGAGCTGCTGCAGCAACGCGACATCAGCTTCAGCGAGTCGGCCGCGCTGGCCAAGGAAGCGGAAGAGAACCTTCTGTACCGCGACATGCAGACCGACATCGTGCAGCAGCTGATACGCCGGTTGGCTGCGGTCAAGTCAATCTAAGGATATGGCCCCCACGCTTGTCACTTTGTTCCGCGCAGCCCCCCCAGGGGGCGCGGTCGCCTAGGGGCGGCCCGTCGGCGACCTACCATGGAGCTCGATCGCGCGGACCTGAAGCTGCTCGAGATGCTCCAGCGCGACGGCCGCGCCACGGTGCAGGCGCTGTCCGAAGCCATCCACCTGTCGGCACGCGCCACCCTCAACCGGGTGCGCAAGCTCGAAGCCTCGGGCCTGATCGAAGGCTACCGCGCACTCGTCAGCCGCCGGGTGCAAGGCGAGCAGATCTCCGTGTTTGCCGAGATCGCCCTCAAGGACCAGCGCCAGGCCGTCGTGCAGCGCTTCGAAAAGCGCATGGCCGCATCGCCGGAAGTCATCGCCTGTTATGTGATCAGCGGCCGCTACGACTACATCGTGCGCGTGGCTTGCCCCGACCTGGCGCGCTACCATGAGCTGATCAACGGCTGGCTGGACGACGCTTCACTGGGCGTGGAGAAGATCGTCACCAACATCGAGCTGCAGACCATCAAGGAATTCGCCGGCTTTCCGGTGCCGCGCCAGTAGCCGCGTTCCTGCACGACGTGCAGGCCCGTCCTACGCTGCTTCCGATTCGGAAGTCAAACCGCGCCATTCATGCCGTTGCCGCCGTGGCCGGGCTGCCGATTCACGCGCACGGCAGGGGGCCCGGGCCTATGCTTTCCCTATCATGGGAGACTGCATCATGGACGCCACCGCTACCACCGCCACCCAGGAATTCATTGGGAAGGAAGCCCGCTTCGGCGCGCACAACTACCAGCCGGTGCCCGTGGTCGTCGACCGCGCCCGCGACTGCATGGTCTGGGACGTCGAGGGCCGCGAATACATCGACATGATGAGTGCGTATTCCGCAGTGAGCCACGGCCACCTGCACCCTCGCGTGGTCGCGGCGGCGCAGCGACAGCTTCAACGCGTCGCCGTCACCTCACGCGCATATCACGGCACTACGCTCGGCCCCTTCCTCGAGAAGCTGTGCCAGGTCGCCGGCTTCGACCGCGCGCTGCCCATGAACACCGGCGCCGAAGCGGTGGAGACGGCGATCAAGTGCGCGCGCCGCTGGGGCTATAGCGCCAAGGGCATCGCCGACGGGCAGGCGCAGATCCTGGTGGCGCGCGGCAATTTCCATGGCCGCACCAGCACCATCGTGGGCTTCTCCAGCGAGCCGGAGTACCGCGCCGGGTTCGGGCCCTTCGCCCCCGGCTTCGTGCATTTCGATTTCGGCGACATGGCCAGCGTGCGCGCGGCCACCACCGCGAACACCTGCGCCGTGCTGGTCGAGCCGATCCAGGGCGAGGCCGGCGTGATTGTGCCGCCGCCGGGCTTCTTCGCGCAGCTGCGCGAATGGTGCACCCGCAACAACATCCTCCTCATCGTCGACGAGGTGCAATCGGGCCTGGGCCGAACGGGGCGCTGGTTCGCGTTCGAGCACGAGGGCATCCGCCCCGACGCGCTGATCCTGGGCAAGGCCCTGGGCGGTGGGCTGCTGCCCGTCAGCGCCTTCCTCGCCGACGAGCGGGTGATGGACGTGTTCAACCCCGGCAGCCACGGCTCGACCTTCGGCGGCAACGCTCTGGCCGCGGCGGTGGCGCTGGAGGCATTGCAGGTGATCGAGGACGAGCACCTCGTGCAGCGCAGCGCCGAGCTCGGCGAGTACCTGAACGAACGGCTGCAGGAGGTCGCGCGGGAAGTACGGCCGCTGATTCGCGAAGTGCGCGGGCGCGGCCTGTGGGTGGGCGTGGACGTGGACCCGCGACACGCAACGGCCCGCGAGATGGTCGAGCGGCTCGCGGCGCGCGGCGTGTTGTCCAAGGAAACGCACGACACCGTGATCCGCTTCGCGCCGCCGCTGACCATCACCCAGGCGCTGATCGACCGGGCCGTCGACATCTTCCGGAAAGTGGCGCTTGACAAATGCGACGGTTTAGCTATTAATTCGATAGCGCCTGCCGAGGCGGCGGTCGCAGAGGCACCTATCGAGGCCATCACCCAGTGAATGCCCAGGACAGCGCGCCCCAGCTCCTCATGAGCCCACCCGATTTTTTCGAGGTGGCCTACACCATCAATCCCTGGATGAATCCCGAGCAATGGTCGCTCGACGCCAAGCGTCTCAGGCGCGACGCCGCGTGGGCATGGAGTACGTTGCGCTCCACCTATGAGTCGCTCGGCGCGCGAGTCATCGTCAAGCCCGCGGCGAAAGGCTGGCCCGACCTGGTGTTCACCGCCAATTGCGCGGTGGTGCTCGATGGCAAGGCAATCCTCGCCCGCTACCTGAACGAAGAGCGCGCGGGCGAGGAGGAGCACGGTCACCGCATGTTCGATCAGCTCAAGGCGCGCGGTGAGATCGATGCCATCTTTCGCACCCCCGACGGGGTGTATTTCGAGGGCGCCGGTGACGCTATCTTCGACGCCGGGCGGCGGCTGATGTGGATGGGTTTTGGGCAGCGCTCGAGTCGCTGCGCGCACCACACGGTGGAGCAGGTATTTGATATCCGCACCGTGTCGCTGGAGCTCGTGAGCCCGCGTTACTACCATCTCGACACCGCCTTTTGCCTGCTCTCGGGCGGCGACATCGTCTACCACCCCGCCGCGTTCACCGACGAAGGCCGCGAGCTGATCCAGGCCCTGGCAGGGGACAAGTTGATCGAGGCGCCGGCGGAAGACGCCGAGAACCTCGGCGTCAATTCGGTGTGCATCGGCCGTGACGTGGTGCTGTGCCACTGCTCGCCGGCGCTGCGCGCCCAACTCGAGGGGCGCGGCTATCGCGTGCACGTCGTGCCCCTGGGTTCGTTCAACCGTTCCGGCGGCGCCGCCTACTGCCTGACGCTGCGCCTGGACAACCTGTTCAAGGGCCGGGCCCCCGCGGGCCAAAGGCTCGCCGCATGAGGCTTGTCATTGCGGGCTCGATCCGCAATCCACGTAGGCGCGCCACCATGGATGCCGGATCAAGTCCGGCATGACAATTACACTGGTACCCCATGCAGCTCGCCGCCGCCCAACTCACCCCCCACCTGCAAAAAGGCCTTCGCCCGCTGTACACGCTGCACGGCGACGAGCCGCTGCTGGTCCAGGAGGCAGCCGACGCGATCCGCGCCGCCGCGCGCGCGCAGGGCTACACCGAGCGCACCGTGCACACCGTGGCCGGCGCGCGCTTCGACTGGAGCGAGGTGCTGGCCGCAGGTGGCTCTCTCAGCCTGTTCGCCGACAAGCAGATCGTCGAAATCCGCATCCCCTCGGGCAAGCCCGGCAAGGAAGGCATCCCGGCGCTGCAGCAACTGGCCGAGAGCGCCCAGGGCAACGACAGCACGCTCACGCTGGTGATACTGCCCAAGCTCGACAAGCTGACCAAGGGCGGGCCCTGGTTCTCGGCGCTGGACGCGCATGGCGTCACCCTGCAGGTGGAGCAGGTCGGCCGAGACACGCTGCCGCAGTGGATCGCCCAGCGGCTGGCAAGGCAGGGTCAGCGCGTGGTTTCAGGCGACGAAGGCCAGCGCACGCTGCAGTTCTTCGCCGACCGCGTGGAAGGCAACCTGTTGGCCGCGCACCAGGAGATCCAGAAACTGGCTCTGCTGTACCCCGAGGGCGAACTGGGCTTCGACCAGGTGGAAGGCGCGGTGCTGAATGTGGCGCGCTACGACGTCTTCAAGCTCTCCGAGGCGGTGCTCGCCGGCCAGGCGGGGCGGGTGCAGCGCATGCTGGACGGCCTCAAGGCCGAAGGCGAGGCCGAGGTGCTGGTGCACTACACGCTGTCGGAGGACATTCGTGCCTTGAAGCGTGTGAAGGACGCCATGGCGGCGGGCCGCCCGCTGCCGATGGCGTTGCGCGAGCAGCGCGTGTGGGGCCTGAAGGAGCGGCTGTTCGAGCGCGTGCTGCCGCGGCTGACGACGACCGCGCTGGACAACCTGCTGCACTCCGCGCACCTCGTGGACGGCATCGTCAAGGGCCTGAAGGTGCCCGACTGGCCGACCGACGGCTGGCAGGCGCTGCAGCGGCTGGCGTTTTCGCTCTGCCGGGAATGTTCCCCTCTTTCTCCCTCTCCCTCTGGGAGAGGGCAGGGGTGAGGGCTCTCCGAAAGCCCTCACCCTAACCCTCTCCCAGAGGGAGAGGGGATAATGCAGCGATCATGAATGCGCTGAACGTTGCCGAATATACGCAGACCCTCGGGGTGCAGGCGCGGGCGGCCTCGGCCGTCATGGCGCGCGCGGATTCGGCCACCCGAATCAAGGCCCTGCGTGCGCTGGCCGCACTGTTGCGCGCCAATGTGGCGCCGCTGCAAACCGAAAACGCCAAAGACCTGGAGCGCGCCACCGCGGCCGGCTTGCCGGCGCCGATGGTGGACCGCCTCAAGCTCACGCCCAGGATCATCGAAACCGTAGCGCAGGGCTGCGAGCAGCTGGCCGCCATGCCCGACATCATCGGAGAAGTCATCGGCCTGAAGCAGCAACCCAGCGGCATCCGCGTGGGTCAGATGCGCGTGCCCATCGGCGTCTTCGGCATGATCTTCGAGAGCCGCCCCAACGTGACCATCGAGGCCGCCAGCCTGTCGATCAAGAGCGGCAACGCCTGCATCCTGCGCGGCGGCTCCGAAGCCATTGAGTCCAACAAGGCGCTGGCCCGGCTGGTGCAGCAGGCGCTGGCCGAGGCGGGCCTTCCGGCCGAGGCGGTGCAGCTCGTGCAAACCACTGACCGCGAAGCCGTCGGCCAGCTGATCGCCATGCCGCAGTATGTGGACGTCATCATTGACGGTGACGGACAACGCCAAGACGCAGAAGTACAGCCCCTGCAATGCGATCGAAGGGTTGCTCGTCGCGCGCGCCGTGGCCAAGGAGTTTCTGCCGAAGATCGGCGCGGTCTTCGCGGCCAAGGGCGTGGAGATGCGGTGCGACTCAGAGTCCAGGAGCCTGTTGGCCACGGTTGAGAGTGCCAACGTCAAGGACGCGGCCGAGCAGGACTGGTACGAGGAATACCTCGCCCCCATCATCAGCATCAAGGTGGTGGATGGCATTGACGAGGCCATCTCCCACATCAACCACTACAGCAGCCACCACACCGACGCGATCATCACGCGCGACCACGTGCACGCGCAGCGCTTCCTGCGCGAGGTGGATTCGGCCAGCGTGATGGTGAACACCAGCCCGCGTTTTGCGGACGGTTTCGAGTTCGGCCTGGGCGCGGAGATCGGCATCAGCACCGACAAGTTCCACGCCCGCGGCCCCGTAGGCATCGAAGGCCTCACGTCCCTCAAGTGGGTGGTGCTGGGCAACGGCGAAGTCCGCACCTGAGGATGCGAGACTTCTGGCGCAGCAGCGGGTACGCCCTGCTGGACAAGACCGCCGAGGGCCACCTCATCGTGACCGACGGGTTCTTGCGCGGCCTGCTCGAGCGGCCCGAGCTCGCGCCGCTGCCCGAGTCTTCGGCAGCTGAGCTCGCGCTCCACCAACGACTGCTTGACGAGCCGCGCCGACAGGTCGACGCGGCGCAGCTCGCCGCCGTGGCCGATGAGGACGCGCGCAACAACTACGCCATCTGGCTGCGCTTTCGCGAGCGCCTGCT
>JAQZBU010000077.1 GCA_029237735.1 Ramlibacter sp.
GGGACGGCCGCGAATGACGAGGGCCGGAGCCTGGCGCTCACCATGCTTATCACGCTCGCGCAGGTTGGCGGCTTCATCGCGTTCATGCTCATCGTGGGTCGGCGGATCTTCCCCTGGATGCTGTGGCAGGTGGCCAAGACCGGCTCGCGCGAGCTGTTTACGTTGTGCGTGGTGGCGGCGGCCGTCAGCATCGCTTATGGTTCGGCCGAGCTCTTCGGCGTGTCGTTCGCCCTCGGGGCTTTCCTGGCCGGCATGGTGCTGCGCGAGTCCGAGTTCAGCCACCGGGCGGCCGAGCAGACGCTGCCACTGCAGGACGCGTTTGCCGTGCTGTTCTTCGTCTCCGTCGGCATGCTGTTCGATCCCGCCATCCTGGTGGAGCAGCCGCTGGCGGTGCTCGCCACGGTGGCCATCATCCTGGTAGGCAAGTCGCTGGCCGCAATCGCCCTCGTGCTCGTGTTGCGGTATCCGGCGCGCACGGCGTTGATGGTCGCGGCCAGCCTGGCGCAAATCGGCGAGTTCTCCTTCATCCTGGCGGGGCTCGGCATGTCGCTGGGGCTTCTGCCCAAAGAGGGGCAAAGCCTGATCGTGGCCGGCGCCCTGATTTCCATCGCGATGAACCCCTTCGTCTTCAGTGCCTTCGAGTCCGTCCACAAATGGATGAGCCGGAGGGCCATGCTCGCGGGCCGCGCGGAGCCTCCTCCCAACGCGCTGGCCGAGCTGCCGATGAGCACGGACCCGAAGTTCCTCGCCGGCCAGGTCGTGTTGGTCGGCTGGGGTCGAGTGGGCAAGCGCATCGCCGAGGCCCTTGGCCGCAAGGGCATCCCGTATGTAGTGGTGGAGGAAAACCGGGAATTCGTGGCCATCCTCCGCGAGCGGGGCATCCCCGCCGTGTGGGGCGACGCGACCGAGGCCGAGGTACTGGTCCAGGGCCACATCGCCCGAGCCCGGGCGCTGGTGGTGGCGACGCCCGAGACGGTGCTGGTGCGCAAGATGATCAGCGTCGCCCGGCAGTTGAACCCGGGGATCCAGGTGGTGATTCGCAGCCACAATCTGCAGGAAGCTGAACTGCTGGAAAGGGACGAAGCCGGTACCGTGTTCGTCGGCGAGATCGAGCTGGCCAGGGCGATGACCGAGCATGTGCTCAAGGCGGTCGCCACGAAACCGGCGGCCAGCGCGTAGCGCCATCCCGATCTCTGCCGTTGGGGCGGCCTACAGCCTGTCGCGCAAGCCCTTCACGCCGCTCTCTTCCGCGCAATGGTCGCAGCAGAAGAACTTCCCATTCGATTCCAGGCCGTGTCCGATGATCCGTACTTGGCAATGTTCGCAGACCGGCGCCAGGCGGGCGATGGCGCATTCGAAGCTGTCGAACGTATGGGTCTTGCCGTCCTTGAGGACCTGGAAGGCCTTGTCGTAGTCATTGCCGCAGTTGTCACAGACGGGCATGTCGCTCTCCTGAATTGCCGCGACATGGGAAGGCCGCCACGGCTCCGGCCACGACGTAACTCTAGGCCTGTGCGCCCTTGGCTCCATAGGTAACACCGCAAGATGAGCGTAGGACGCGGCCGATCGGGGCCTGCGCCCATGCTTTCACGATTGGCAAATCGGTTCCCAAGTTGTATGATAACCATACCAATTCAAGCGACGTGAGCCATGGACAAACAAGTGGGTGTGATCGGCCTGGGGGCCATGGGTGGCGGCATGGCGCGTTCGCTGCGCCGGGCCGGGCACGGTGTGCATGTTTTCGACCTGCGCGCCGACGCAGCCCAGGCATTTGCTGCGGAAGGCGGCACGGCTCATACAAGTGCCGCAGAGCTTGCGGCGCAATGCGACGTGGTGGTTTCGGTCGTCGTCAACGCGGCCCAGACCGAGGAGCTGCTCTTCGGTGCGGGCGGCGTTGCCCAGGCGATGCGGCAAGGCAGCGTCTTCGTAATGTGCTCGACGGTCGACCCCGGCTGGTCGGCGGCGCTAGAAACGCGCCTGGCCGAACGCGGCCTCCTGTATCTCGATGCGCCGATCTCTGGCGGCGCCGCCAAGGCGGCAGCCGGCCAGATCACGATGATGACAGCGGGCCGGCCCGAAGCCTACGAACAGTGCGGCGCGCTGCTCGATGCCATGGCGGCCAAGGTCTACCGCCTGGGCGACCGCGCCGGTGCAGGGAGCAAGGTGAAGGTGATCAACCAGTTGCTCGCCGGCGTGCACATCGCCGCGGCCGCCGAGGCAATGGCGCTGGGGCTGCGCGAAGGCGTGGATGCGGCGGCGCTCTACGAGGTGATAACGCACAGCGCCGGCAACAGCTGGATGTTCGAGAACCGCATGGCCCACGTGCTCGCCGGCGACTACACACCGCTGTCCGCCGTCGACATCTTCGTGAAGGACCTCGGCATCGTGCTCGACCTGGCGCGCGCCAGTAAATTCCCGCTTCCACTGTCATCCACCGCGCACCAGATGTTCATGCAGGCATCGACCGCGGGCTTCGCGAAGGAAGACGACAGCGCCGTCATCAAGATCTTCCCGGGCATCGAATTGCCTGGGCGCAAGGAACAACCGAAGTGAACTTCGTCGACACGCCCTTGCTGCGCGTCGGCTACCAGGAATGGAACCCGGCCGCCCAGCGAGCCATAGTGCTCGTGCACGGCTGGCCAGACAGTCCGCGCTGCTGGGCCGGCGTGGCGCCGATGCTGGCCAGCGAGGGTTACAGGGTGATTGCTCCCGCGCTGCGCGGCTTTTCCCCGACGACGTTCCTGCAGGCGGAAACGCCGCGCAGCGGGCAGCTCGCAGCGCTGGGTCAGGACCTGCTGGACTTCATCGAGGCGCTGGCACTGGAGCGGCCCGTTCTGGCCGGCCATGACTGGGGGGCGCGGGCGGCGGCTAATGCCTGCGGCCTCGCGCCGGGCATCGCGAGCCACCTGGTCATGATGTCTGTCGGCTACGGCACGAACGACCCCCACCAGGCCCTCAGCCTGCAGCAGGCACGCAACTACTGGTACCACTGGTACATGGCCACGCCGCGTGGCGAGCGCACGGTACGTGAAGACCGGCGCGCCTTCACACGGATGATGTGGGACACCTGGGCGCCGGCAGGCTGGTACCGGCCGGAAGAATTCGAGGCCACCGCGCAGGCGTTCGACAACGACGACTGGCCCGACGTGACGCTGCATTCCTACCGTCACCGCTGGGGCCACGCGCCCGGCAATCCGCAGTACGCCTCTGTCGAGGCGGCTCTCACGCCCGCTCCGGTGCTCATGGTGCCCACTTTGGTCCTGCACGGCGTCGCCGATGGGGTCAATCATCCCGACACCTCGGCCGGCAAGGAGAACTTTTTCAGCGGACCGTACCGCCGTGAACTGCTGGACGGCGTCGGCCACTTTCCACAGCGTGAAGCGTCGCAGGCGGTCGCGCAGGCGATCATTGCCTTCATGCAATCCCATCCCCTCCCAACCCAAGCACCATGAACATTCTTATCACCGGAGGCTGCGGCTTCCTCGGCGCGCGGCTCGCGCGCACCCTGCTGGCTCAGGCCAGCCTGTCCGTGGGCGGAGAGCCCGCGCGGCAGATCGAGTCGATCACCCTGGCCGACCGCGCGTCGCCGCCCGCCGATCTTGCGGCCGACAAGCGCATCCGCTTCACCGATGGCGACCTCAACGCGCAGATCGCGAGCGGTGCCTTGCCCGCTGCCGGCACCGATGTCGTGTTCCACCTCGCCGCCGCCGTGAGCGGCGAATGCGAGGCCGACTTCGAATTGGGCATGCACAGCAACCTGGACGCCACGCGCGCGCTGCTCGACGCGTGCCGCAAGCTGGGCACCCGGCCGACGTTCGTCTTCGCCAGTTCGCTTGCGGTGTTCGGCAACCTGCCTGGGCAGCCGCTGCCCGAGTTGATCGAGGACTTCACGTTGCCCACGCCCCAAAGCAGCTATGGCATCCAGAAATTCATCGGCGAGCAGCTGGTAGCCGACTACGCGCGCAAGGGCTTCGTGCGCGGACGCAGCGTGCGGCTGATGACGGTGAGCGTGCGGCCGGGCAGGCCCAACGCCGCGGCCTCCAGCTTCCTCTCGGGCATGATCCGCGAGCCGCTCGCGGGCGTTAAGGCGTCCGTTCCCGTCCCGCAGGAAACGCCGGTGGCACTGTCGTCGCCCGCGCGCACCATCGAGGGCGTGATCCGCGCCGCCACCGCCACCGATGCGGAGTGGGGCCCTCTTACAGCCATGAATCTGCCGGCGTTGCGCACCAGCGTGGGCGAGATGGCGAGTGCGCTCGAGCGTGTCGCGGGCAAGGCGGCCACGGCCTTGCTCGACTGGACGCCCGATCCGGCCATCCTGCGGCTGGTCAAGACCTGGCCGGGCAATGTCGCGTCAGCCCGCGCAGGCGGCCTCGGCTTGAAAGCCGATACCACTTTTGAATCCGTCGTGCGCGAATACATTCGCGAGAATCCGGGCGCGGTGAAGCTGCCGCTTGCATGATGGGCCAGCCCAATCTCCTGCTCGGCTGCATCGCCGACGACTTCACCGGGGCGACCGACCTCGCCAACAACCTGGTGCGCAGCGGCATGCGTGTGGTGCAGACCATCGGCGTACCGCAGGCGCCGCTCGACACAGCGGCGGATGCCGTCGTCGTGGCGCTCAAGTCACGCACGATCGCCCCCGCCGAGGCGATCGAGCAATCGCTTGCAGCGCTGCAGTGGCTGCGCGGGCAGGGAGCGCAGCAGATGTACTTCAAGTACTGCTCGACCTTCGACAGCACGGCGCAAGGCAACATCGGCCCGGTGACCGAGGCCTTGATGGACGCGCTGAACACGGATTTCACGATCGCGACGCCCGCTTTCCCCGACAACCAGCGCACGGTGTTCAAAGGCCACCTGTTCGTGGGCGATGTGCTGCTCTCCGATTCCGGCATGCGCAACCATCCGCTTACGCCCATGACCGATTCGAACCTTGTGCGCGTGTTGCAGGCGCAGTGCGGGCGCAAGGTCGGGCTGATCGACTACAGGACCGTCGCCGCCGGAGCGCAGGCGATCACGCAGAGAATCGCCGAGCTGCGGGCGGACGGCGTCGGCATCGCGATCGTCGATGCGCTCGGTAATGACGACCTGCTGCGGCTCGGGCCGGCGCTCAAGAGCATGCCGCTCGTCACGGCAGGATCGGGTGTCGCTATCGCGCTCCCGGCCAACTTCGGGCTCACACCGTCCGCGGCCGCCGCGCAGCTGCCGCCCGCCGGCGGCATGTGCGCTGTCGTATCAGGCAGCTGCTCAGTGGCGACCAACCGTCAGGTGCTGGACTTCATCTCGGCCGGCGGTCAGGCGCTGGCGCTCGATCCTTTGCGCATCGCCGCCGGGGACCGGGTCTCGGAACAGGCTCTTGCCTGGGCCAGGCCGCTGCTAGCGCAAGGCCCCGTGCTGGTCTATTCCACCGCAGACGTGCAGGCCGTGAAAGCCGTGCAAGGAAGGCTCGGCGTGGAAGAAGCCGGCGCCATGGTCGAACGAACACTGGCCGACATCGCGCGCGGGCTGGTCGAACTCGGCGCCCGCCAACTCGTTGTGGCCGGTGGTGAGACTTCGGGTGCCTGCGTGCAGGCGCTGGGCGTCAGCCAAATGCAGATCGGGCCGCAGATCGACCCGGGCGTTCCATGGTGCCACGCGCGCACCGCGGCCGGCGCGCCCATCCATCTCGCGCTGAAATCGGGCAACTTCGGCAGCGACGACTTCTTCACCAAGGCCTTCCGGATGCTGGAATGAACGAGTCCCTCGCCCGGGAGGAAATCTGCCGCGTCGGCAAGAGCTTGTTCGACCGCGGCTATGCGCATGCCACTGCCGGCAACATCAGCGTGCGGCTGGACGACGGCTACCTGATCACGCCCACCGATGCCTGCCTTGGTTTCCTCGACCCGGCCGCGCTCGCGAGGCTTGACAGCGAGGGGCGCCAGCTTTCGGGCGAGCGCGCCAGCAAGACGCTCGCATTGCACCGGAGCATTTACGAGGCGGCGCGGCATTTCGACGCGGACACGCGGTGTGTCATCCACACCCACAGCACGCACTGCGTCGCGCTCAGCCTGCGCTGCCAGGACCCCGAACTGCTTCCGCCGATCACGCCGTACTTCGTGATGAAGGTCGGCCACGTGCCCATGCTGCGCTACCAGCGGCCCGGCGCGGGCTCGACGGCCGAAGAGGTGCGAAGGTTGATCGCTCATTACGGCGAGGGTGGCCAACCCATCCGCGCCGTGATGCTGCAACGACTGGGCCCCAACGTATGGCACGACACGCCGGCCGCCGCCATGGCGATGCTGGAAGAACTGGAAGAGACAGCGCGGCTGGTGCTGCTCGCCCAAGGGCCCTGCCCGCCACTCACAGCTATTCAAATCGAGGAATTGCGCCAGACCTTCGGCGCACGCTGGTAAAGGAACCGTCATGCCCCGCTTCGCCGCCAACCTGTCCATGCTCTATCCCGAGCTGGATTTCCTCCAACGCTTCGAAGCCGCCGCGCGCGACGGCTTCAAGGGCGTCGAATTTCTGTTCCCCTACGCCTACGAAGCGCAAGAACTTGCCGCGCGGCTGAAAGCCAACGGACTGCAACAGGTGCTCTTCAACGCGCCGCCCGGCAACTGGGATGGCGGCGAACGCGGAATGGCCTGCCTGCCGGGACGCGACGCCGAATTCCGCGAAGGTATTGTCAAGGCGCTGTCATACGCGCAAACGCTGGCCTGCCCGCGCGTCCACGTGATGGCCGGGCTGGTGCCCGCGGGCACAACGCGCGAAGCGTTGCGGGCGACGTACGTCGCCAATCTGCGCTTGGCCGCCGTCGAGGCGGCCAAGCAAGGCGTGGATATCCTCATCGAGCCGATCAACACGCGCGACATCCCCGGGTTCTTCCTCAATCGCCAGGACCAGGCGCATGAACTGGTCGCCGAGATCGGCGCGGCCAACGTCAAGGTGCAGATGGACCTGTACCACTGCCAGGTGGTCGAAGGCGACGTGGCCATGAAGATCCGCCAGTACCTGCCCACGGGGCGCGTCGGGCATTTCCAGATCGCCGGTGTGCCCGAACGGCACGAACCCGATGTCGGCGAGATGAACTACCCCTACCTGTTCGATGTGATCGACAAAGTCGCGGCCGAATGCGGTTGGGCTGGCTGGGTTGGCTGCGAGTATCGCCCGCGCCTGGGCACCCAGCCGGGCGGTACGTCGGCGGGGCTGGGCTGGTTCGAGAGGTATCGCGGTTGATCGGGCGTGGCTGAGACAATCGGGGCGTGCCTTTCACGCTCGCGCAACCCGTCCACAGCGACCTCGTCATCAAGAAGAGCCGGTTCATCGGCTGTGTCCAGGCCGTGCCCGACCGCGCCGCGGCACAGGCCGTCGTCGCGGGCCTGCGCACCGAACATCCCGGGGCCACGCATGTGTGCTGGGCCTTTCTGGCCGGGGGCCAGTCGGCCGCCAATGACGATGGGGAACCCGGCGGCACCGCCGGCCGCCCTATGCTGGAAGTGCTGCGCAGGCAGGACCTGGAAGGCGTGCTGGCCACCGTCGTGCGCTACTTCGGGGGCGTCAAGCTGGGCGCGGGCGGGCTGGTGCGGGCCTACACCGACGCGGTGGCGCAAGCTCTGCTGTCAGCGCACAAGGTTCCACTGCAAAAAACCGTGATGTTGCGCTGCACAGTGCCTTACGCAATGGAGGGCATCCTCAGGCGCGAGTTGCAGCTGGCGCAGGCCGTGCTCGGCGAGGTGAGGCACGGGGAAGAGGTCGAATTCGAATTCGCCGTCCAGGATGCGGATGCGCCCGCCTTGGTGGCGCGGCTCAACGAAACCGGCCAAGGCATCCTGCGCTGGGCGGACTAGCCGCGCGTCACACAGTCAATATGTCCTTGCCGTCGAGTAGCTGCTCGACCTTGGCTGCGGAATTGCCGACCATCATCACGGCGCGGCGCAGCTGCTCCTCGCTGCAGCCGAAGCGCTTGCGCCACCAATTAACCTCGCGCGGGTCGTCCATGTCGATGAGGCCGCGGTCGGCGGGAAGGGTTTCGAAGACGTAAGCCATGGCGTTAGGGTCTCCCATGTTCTTGTGTAACTGCCAGAACGTATTTGGCGCGCGCCGACCCGCCAGGTTTGACCGCCTAAATCGAAACAGGATGTCATCCGCTTCCTACCGCTTGCTATGATTTAGATAGCAAGACGGCCGAGCAGCTCCATGGCGGCGGCGGGCGCGCGCTCCTTGGCGCCGTTGATGAGGAAAACAAAGGCTTGCTTTTCCGGGCCTTTCTCGAGCCAGGCACGGGCTCCGCGCGCCCATTGGTCGAGCAGCGCGGGCGCGTAACCGGTCGGACGATCAGGCTCGCTGCGCATCAGCCGGATGTACGCGAGATCGCTTTGCGCGTCGGCGATGGCGGGGTACTTGTCCGAGTCGGTGTGCACTGTCGTGCAGCCGTACCGCCGTGCGAGCGGAAGGTATTCGGGCGAGAGGAAGCTTTCGTGCCGAACGTCGAGCACGTGCCGCAGCGGCCGGCCCTCCACTGCCCGGGGGAGCAATGCCAGGAAGGCCTCGAAGTCGGCGGCGTCGAACTGCTTGGTGGGCATGAACTGCCACACCAGCGGCCCCAGCTTGTCGCCCAGCTGCGCAATGCCGCTGCCCACGAAACGCTGGACCGACTCTCCCGCGCTCGCCAGTACCTTGCGATTGGTGGCGAAGCGGTTGGCCTTGAGCGAGAACACGAAACCGTCGGGTGTTTCGTCGCGCCACTTGGCGAACGTTGCCGGCTTGAAGGTGCTGTAGTAGGTGCCGTTGACCTCGATGGCGGTGAGCTGCCTGCTTGCGTAGTGCAGCTCGCGGCTGTGCGGCAGCCCCTTGGGAAAGAAATTGTCGCGCCAGGGCTCGTAAGTCCAGCCGCCGACGCCGACGTGGATGCGCTGGAGCGAGGTGTTCGTGGGCATGGCTCATTTTGCCCAACCGGGTTGCGGGGCCTGTCAGCAGGCGGCTGGCGCGACCGCCGGAGGCGGCGTACAGTGGCGGGCTTGCCCGCAGTACCCAAGGATTGTCTCCATGAATGCTCCCCTGCACCGTGAAATGCCTTCCGGCACGCTCGACGCCGCGAAAGCCCTGACCCATGCCACCGAGCAGTGGGACCGCGACATCGTCAAACAGCTGACCGACTACATCGCGATCCCCGCAAAATCGCCCGGCTTCGACAAGGACTGGGTGCAGCACGGCTATATCGACACCGTCGTGCGCAACGCGGCCGCGTGGGTCGAAGCGCAAAAGGTCGAGGGCCTGACGCTGGAGATCGTGCGGCTGCCCGGCCGAACACCCGTGCTGTTTTTCGAGATCGCGGCGACCAGGCCGGCCTCGTCGCAGACGGTGGTCATGTACGGCCACCTGGACAAGCAGCCGGAATTCACGGGCTGGCGCAGCGACCTCGGGCCATGGACACCGAAGTACGAGGACGGCAAGCTCTATGGACGTGGCGGCGCCGACGACGGCTATGCGGTCTATGCGAGCATCGCCGCCGTCCAGGCGCTCAAGGCGCAGAAGGTCGCGCACCCGCGCATCGTCGGCCTCATCGAAACCTCCGAGGAGTCGGGCTCGAACGACCTGCTGCCCTACCTGGATGCGCTGCGACCTCGCCTGGGTGACGTGGCGCTGGTGATCTGCCTGGATTCGGGCGCCGGCAATTACGACCAGCTGTGGCTCACCACCTCGTTGCGCGGCATGGCCGGCGGTACGCTGAAGGTGGAAGTGCTCACCGAAGGCATCCATTCGGGGGACGCATCCGGCCTCGTGCCTTCGAGCTTTCGCATCATGCGGCAGGTGCTCGACCGCCTCGAGGACAGCAAGAGTGGCAGGCTGCTGCCCGCCAGTTTTCACTGTGAGGTGCCCGCCGACCGGCTGGCGCAGGCCCGGGCGACGGCGGCGATCCTCGGCGACGAGGTGTACAAGCGCTTTCCATGGGCGCACTACGATTGCGGCGGCTCTACCGCGTTCGCGCTGCCCACCACGACCGACCCGCTGCAGGCACTGATCAACCGCACCTGGACGCCCACGCTTTCCGTCACGGGCGCCGAGGGCTTCCCCGCGCTGCAGGACGCCGGTAATGTGCTGCGGCCCTACACAGCCTTCAAGCTCTCGCTGCGCCTGCCGCCGCTGGTGGACGCTTCGCAGGCCGTGCAGGAGCTGAAGGCGCTGTTGGAGGACAACGCGCCTTACCAGGCGAAGGTCACATTCGAATCTGCCGGCGCCGCCACCGGCTGGAACGCCCCGGCCACCGAGCCCTGGTTCGAAAATGCGCTGAATGCGGCATCACGGGCCCACTTCGGCGCGTCCTGCGGCTACATCGGCCAGGGCGGCACCATCCCGCTCATGAACATGCTGAGCGCCGGCTTCCCGACTTCTCAGATGATGGTTTGCGGGGTGCTAGGCCCCAGGAGCAACGCGCACGGACCGAACGAATTTCTGCACGTGCCCTACGCCAAGAAACTCACCGCCGCCGTGGCGCAGGTGATCGCGCAGCTGCCGTGACGCTTCCCTGTGAACGGCCGCACGGCAAATCTGCGAAGTAATTCACAGACTTGCCGCGATCGTTTGCATTGCTGAGCTTGCCGCGTCATCATGCGCAACGTATGAGTGACGCTACCGATTCGACGCTCTCCACCTTCACTGCCAGCGACGGGGACAACATCGCGCTGCAGGACTGGCCCTTGCCCGAGGGACTGGCATTGCGCGGCGTCGTGGTGCTGGTGCATGGCCTCGGGGAACACGCGGGGCGCTATGACCATGTGGCCCGGCGGCTGAACAGCTGGGGCTTCGCCGTGCGAGGCTACGACCAATACGGGCATGGAGAATCGGACGGGGTGCGGGGCGGCCTGCCAGGCAGCTCCCGCCTGCTGCACGATCTGGCCGACGTGATCGAGAGCACGACCGCGCGTCTCGACCGAAGGGTTCCCCTCGTCGTGCTCGGGCACAGCATGGGCGGCCTGGTGGCGTCATGCCTGGTGGCGGAGGGGAACGTTCCCATCCAGGGGCTGATCCTGTCGTCGCCCGTGCTGGACCCCGGCCTGAGCGTCGTCCAGAAGCTGATGCTTGCCACGCTGCCGCGGATCGCCCCCAACCTCACCGTGGGGAACGGGCTCGATCCCGATTTCATCTCGCACGACCCGGACGTCGTGGCCGCCTACAACGCCGACCCCAGGGTGCACAACCGCATTTCCGGCCGGCTGGCGCGCTTCATAGCCGACAGCGGCCCGATGGTGCTCGAGCACGCACCCCACTGGACCGTTCCCACGTTGCTGATGTGGGCCGGACAGGACAAGCTGGTGAACCCCCGCGGTGCGCGCGCCTTCGCCGCCGCGGCGCCGCCCGAAGTCGTGACGGCCCGCTGCTTCGATGGGCTGTTTCACGAAATCTTCAACGAACTCGAATCCGAACCCGTGTTCGCCACTCTCAAGCAGTGGCTGGACGAGCGCTTTTGAGCCTCAGCCAGAGCCAGAGCAAGGCGGCGCCCAGCGCCGCCACGGGCACGAGCGAGCCGTAGTTGAGCAGCGCCCAGCCCCGGGTGGTCACCAGCACGCCCGACGCAAACGAGCTTACAGCCAGCGTCGCAAAGACGAAGAAGTTCAACGCCCCCTGGGCGCGGTCCCGCTCCCCGGGGCCGTAGGCGGACAGCGACAATGTCGTGCTGCCGGTGAACAGGAAGTTCCAGCCCACTCCCAGCAGGAACAGCGCCACCAGGAACTGGTGAAACTCCACGCCGGACAGCGCCACGATGATGCAGGCGAGGTTCAAGGCCACGCCAACGCCCATGATCGGCAGCGCCCCAAAGCGCTTGATCAGGTGACCGGTGAAGAAACCCGGCGCGAACATCCCGATCACATGCCACTGCAGCACCCAGGCCGCGTCGGAAAACGGCAGCGAGCATTGCTGCATGGCGATCGGCGTTGCGGCCATCAGCAGGTTCATCACACCGTATCCCAACGCGCCCGCGGCGGCGGCCACGATGAACACCGGCTGCTTCATGATCTGCCGCAGCGGTCGGGCGCCGGTGGCGGCGGCTTCACGCATCACGGGTGGCGCGAAGTGGATGAACGAGAGCAGGACCATGGCCAGCAGGGCCACGGCCGCCAGCGAAAGGTACGCGCCCACGAATGGCACGTCCGACAGCTCGCGCGTGCGCGCGGCGAGGTTCGGGCCGGTCACCGCACCAAGCAGCCCGCCCGCCATCACGAGCGACACGGCTTTCTCGCGCGCTTCCGGCGCAGCCAGCTCCGCGGCGGCGAAGCGGTACAGGTTGGCGTTGGCGTTGTAGTAGCCGGCCACCACGGTGGCAAAGCACAGGAGCCAGAAATTGCGCGTGAAGGCCGCGTACGCGCACAACAGCGCCGACAGCAGCGCCACCGCCAGGCCCGCCTGGAACGAGGCCTTGCGCCCGAAGCGTTGCTGCGTGCGCGCCACGACGGCGGTGGAAAGGGCACCTCCCACCACGTAGCCCATCACCGGCATCGTTGCCATCCACCCAAGCGGTGCCAGGGCCAGGCCGACGAGGCCGTTGATGGCGATGAAAGTGACGTTGTTGGTGAGGAAGAGCCCCTGGCAGATCGCCAGCAGCCAGAGGTTGCGGTTCATGCCTGCATTGTGCCGCTGCCGCGATGAGCTTCAGGTGAGCGCCGCCACTGCCGCCAGGCCCGCCGTTTCCGCGCGCAGCACGCGGGCACCGAGCGTCACGGGCCGGAACCCGGCCGCGAGCGCGGCTTCCTCCTCGGCGTCGCTCCAGCCGCCCTCGGGGCCGGTGAGGAAAACCGCGGCGTCATTGCCGGCCGCGGCGTCCCGCAGCCCCAGGGCCTCGGCGCGCAGTGAGAGCAGCAAGCGCCTCGGCACCCCGGCCGCGGCGTGCGATAACCACGAGCGCAAATCCGCCACGTCATGCACCTTCGGTACGCGGTTGCGCCCACATTGCTCGCAGGCCGCGACGGCGATCGCCTGCCAATGCGCCTGCTTTTTGCGCGCGCGATCGCCGGAGAGCCGCAGCACGCTGCGTTCGGCCACCAGCGGCTGGATGCTGGACACACCGAGCTCGGTGGCCTTCTCGACCAGCCAGTCCATCCTTTCATTGGCGGGCATGGCTGCAGCCAAGTGCACCTCGCGCGCCGCTTCACGCTCGACAGGGTGGTGAGATTCGACCCGCACGGCGACGTCGCTGCGTCCCATGCGCTCGACGACCGCCTCGAATTCGCCGCCATCGCCATTGAAGAGGGTGACGCGCGCACCCGGTTGCAGCCGCAGCACCTGTACGTGCCGCGCGGCGCCAGCGGGCAGCTGCAGCGTTTGGCCTGCGGCCAGGGGGAGGGGGCAATGGAAACGGGGCATGCGCGGATGGATGCGTCAGACGCGGCCGAAGGCGAAGCCCGTCGCCGGCTGCGTCCCCTCGATCTCGTCTACCAGCCGCAGCAGCGGTGCCAGCTCGCGGTAGCGGCCCGCGGTGTGGCGGATGTAACCGATGAAGCGCGGCGCGTCCGCCAGGTAGCGCGGTTTACCGTCGCGCAGCGTGAGCCGCGCAAAGATACCCGCGACCTTGAGGTGGCGCTGAAGGCCCATCCATTCCACACCTCGGTAGAACTCGCCGAAGTCCGGATCCACCGGCAAACCGGCCTTTTGTGCCTTCTGCCAGTAGCGCACGGTGATGTCCAGCACGAACTCTTCATCCCAGCTGAGGAACGCGTCGCGCATCAGGCTTGCGATGTCATAGGTGATCGGGCCGTACACGGCGTCCTGGAAGTCCAGCACGCCCAGGCGTGTTTCGTCTTCCGAGGATGGGATCATCAGGTTGCGCGGCATGAAGTCGCGGTGGACATACACGCTGGGCGCGGCGAGGTTGCGTTCGATGATCAGCCGAAACATCCCGTCCAGCGTTTCGCGTATGGCGCCCTCGACCTTGACGCCCCGGTGCCGCGCCAGGTACCAGTCCGGGAAGAGCGCCAGTTCGCGTGCCAGCAGCGGCTGGTCGTAGGTGGGCAGCACGCCGGGGCGGGACGCGGCCTGCCACGCGACCAGCGCGTCGATCGCGCGCAGGTACAGGCCCTGGTTGGCATGGGGGTCTTCGCGGTTCACCACCTCGATCATGGTTCGCGTGCCGAGGTCATCCAGCAGCATGAAGCCCAGCGCCTCGTCCCAGGCCAGCACCCGCGGCACATTCAGCCCAGCGTCGGCCATCAGCTTCGCCACCTTGACGAAGGGGCGACAGTCCTCCTTGTCGGGTGGAGCGTCCATGATGATCAGGCTGCCGCCTCTGGCGGCGACTCTTAAATAGCGGCGGAAACTCGCGTCGGCGGAGGCAATGCGCAGGCTTTCGGGCACCAGGCCATGGACCGCGGCAAGGCCGTCCAGCCAGCGATGAAATGCGGCCTCGCGTTGCGGGTCGGCCCACGCGAGGGTAACGGAGGTCGTGCCGGGCTTGTGTGGAGGTTCGCTCATGGATAATCCATTCTACAAATCCAGTCCTGCCGGCCGGGCGCACCCGCCGACGGCGGTCCACATGCTTTCGATGAAACACAAGGCGTTACGCGCCCGCTTCGCCCTGACACCGACTGCCCTGGTCGTGTGCGCCCTGCTGTACGGCAGCCTGGCCCATGCGCAGGAGGCGCCGCTGGTGCTCAAGCCTAGCCCCACGCTGCGCGAGGACATTCCCGGCGCAGCCCGGGACCAGCTTCCCACCTACATGTCGGGCGATCGCGCCTTCGGACGCACCGACCTGGAAACCGTGATCGAGGGCGACGCCCAGCTGCGCCGTGGCGACACGGTGATCCGCGCCGACCGGCTGGAGTATTACCAGCCCGACGACCTGGCCAAGGCCCGCGGCAACGTGCGCATCAACCGCGCGGGCAACATCTTCGAAGGCCCGCTGCTGGAACTCAAGGTGGACGCCTTCGAGGGCTTCTTCAACGAGCCGCGCTACCGGTTTCTCAAGAACAACGCCTACGGCGAGGCCGAGCGGGTGGATTTCATCGACGACAAGCGCGCGATCATCCGCAACGCCACCTACACCACGTGCCAGCGCCGGCCCGGACCGAGCTGGTTGCCCGACTGGATCATTCGCGCCGCCAGCATCCGCATCGACAACGAAGAGGAAACCGGCCTGGCCAGTGGCGCGGTGCTGAGCTTCATGGGCGTGCCCATCCTGCCAGTGCCGGAGCTCAGCTTCCCGCTCACCGAAAAACGCAAGTCCGGCTTATTGCCCCCGACGATCGGCCTGGACAGCCTGAACGGCGTCGAGCTGACGGTTCCCTATTACTGGAACATCGCGCCGAACCGCGACGCCACGTTTTTCCCCGCATTGATGACCAAGCGCGGCGTGGACCTGGGCGGCGAGTTCCGCTACCTCGAGCGCGACTACGCCGGGCAGATTCGCGCGAACTTCATGCCGAACGACCGTCTGCGCGATCGCGATCGCTGGGGTTACGCCATCAAGCATGAAGGCGCGGTTGGCGCGCGGCTGCCGTTCGGGCCGCTCGGCCTGGCGCTCAACCTCAACCGGGTGAGTGACGACAACTACTGGCGTGATTTCTCCAGGTCCACCGAATCGCTGACGCAACGGCTGCTGGCGAACGACGGCACGCTGTCCTGGGCGCGGGGCGATTTTTCGGTGACGGCTCGGGCCCTGAAGTGGCAGACCCTGCAGGACGTGAACGCGCCCATCGTGCCGCCTTACGACCGCATGCCGCAGGTGGTGGGCCGCTACGCCCGCAACAACCTGGCGCTCGGTCTCGAAGCCAACGCCGAAGCCGACTACACAAAGTTCGAGTCCGACCGCACGCTGACCGGCCAGCCGAATGCGCAGCGCAGCTTCGCGGTCGCCAGGATCAGCCGCCCGTGGCAGGCACCCGGCTGGTTCGTGATCCCCAAGCTACAGCTGCACAGCACGCAATACCAGTTCGATGCGCCTCTCGTGAACGGCGCGACCTCCGCCAGCCGGACGGTGCCTACCTTCAGCATCGACAGCGGTCTTGTGTTCGAGCGCGATGCCAACTACTTCGGCCGCAGCTTCCGCCAAACGCTGGAGCCGCGAGCGTTCTACGTCTACACGCCCTTTCGCGACCAGAGCCTGCTGCCCAACTACGATTCGGCCGCGAATGACTTCAACTTCGCGACCATCTATACCGAGAACGCCTTCGGCGGCAACGATCGCATCTCGGACAACAACCTGTTGACGCTGGGCGCTACCACACGCCTGCTGGACCCGGATACCGGCGCCGAAGCAGCGCGGTTCGGCATCGCGCAGCGACTGCGCTTCAAGGACCAGCTCGTCACGCTGCCCGGCGAGCAGCCGGTGAGCGAGCGCCTCTCGGACCTGCTCTTCGGCGCCACGATCAACTGGACGCCGCAATGGTCGCTGGACGCGACGGTGCAGTACAACCCCAAGACGCGCCGCTCGATTCGCGAGACGATCGGCGGGCGCTACAGCCCCGGCAACTACCGCGTGATCAGCGCCGCCTACCGGCTGCAGCGCGGATCGAGTGAGCAGATCGACATCGGATGGCAGTGGCCGATTAACGACTTGTGGGGCGACAAGGGCGTCAACATGGGGCCGGGGCAGGGGGAGGGCGAGGGCCGCTGGTACAGCGTCGGCCGGCTGAACTTCAGCCTGAAGGACCGGCGCCTGGTCGATGCCGTGGTGGGCCTGGAATACGACGCGGGCTGCTGGCTCGGCCGCATCGTGATGGAGCGGCTGCAAAGCGGCACGACCACGTCCAACAAGCGCATCCTGTTCCAGCTCGAATTCGTGGGCTTCACACGGCTGGGTTCCAATGCCCTTCAGACCCTCAAGCAGAATATCCCCCGTTACCAGTTCCTGCGCGAGCAGATCAGCACGCCCAGCCGCTTCAGCAACTACGAGTGAGCAATATGAAACAACGCCCTTATGCCTTCTGGCTGGCCTGCGTGGCCCAGGCCTTGGCGCTGGCGGCGCCCGCCGCGGCCCAAGGCCTGCGCCCGGCCCAGCCGGGCACCGCCCGCCCGCCGGCGCGCGTGGTGGAGAGCGGGCCTCGGCCGGCCGACTACATCGTCGCGGTGGTCAATTCCGAGCCGATCACCAACAACGAAGTGCGCATGCGCATGGCCCGTTTCGCGCAGCAGCTCGCCCAACAGGGCCAGGCCTTGCCGCCGCAGGCGGAGTTCGCGCGGCAGGTACTCGAGCGCCTGATCGTCGAAAAGGCCCAAATCCAACTTGCGCGCGAGAACGGCATCAAGGTGGAGGAGGCGTCGATCGACCTGGCTGAACAGAACGTCGCACGGCAGAATGGAATCGAGGTTGCCGAACTTCGGCGTCGGCTCGCGGCCGACCGTATCCCGCTCGCCCAGTTCCGCGAAGACCTGCGCGACCAGCTGCTGCTCACGCGCTTGCGCGAGCGCGAGCTCGAATCAAAGGTGCGCGTGAGTGACTTGGAGGTGGACCAGTTCCTGGCCCAGATGCAAAGCGGCAACGACCCGGCATCCATCGAGCTCAACCTGGCGCACATCCTGGTGGCGCTGCCTGAGAACGCCACCGAAGCGCAGGTCACTGCCGCGCGCGCGCGCGCGCAGCGCGTCCTCGAGCGGGCCCGCTCCGGCGAAGATTTCGCGCGGCTGGCGCGCGAGTTTTCCGACGCGCCGGGCGCGGCAACCAATGGCGGCGTGGTGGGTATGCGCACCGGAGACCGCCTGCCGCCGCTGTTCTTTCAGGGCGTCGCAACTTTGCCCGAGGGCGGCGTGAGCGAGATAATTCGCTCTGGCGCGGGCTTCCATGTGCTCAAGGTGATCGAGAAGCGCAAGCCGGGCTTGCCGGGCGCGACCGTAGTGCAGAGCCACGCGCGCCACATTCTGTTGCGCCCAAGTGCGCAGATGAGCGAGGCCGCGGCAGTGGCCCGCCTGGCCGAATACAAGAAGCGCGTGGAATCCGGCAACGCCGACTTCGCGCAGCTGGCGCGCGAGCACTCGGCCGACGCAAGTGCCGCCAAGGGCGGCGACTTGGGCTGGGCGAGCCCCGGTCTGTTCGTGCCCGAATTCGAGGAAGCGATGAACAGCCTGGCGCCCGGCAAGATCTCCAACCCCGTAGTGTCGCGATTCGGCGTGCACCTGATCCAGCTGGTCGAGCGGCGCCAGGCGACGCTTTCGGCGCGCGAGCAGCGCGAAGTCGCGCGGAACATGCTGCGCGAGAAGAAGCTGGATGAAGCTTACGTGCAGTGGGCGCAGGAAGTGCGTGGCCGCGCCTACGTCGAGTTCCGCGAGCC
>JAQZBU010000205.1 GCA_029237735.1 Ramlibacter sp.
ATCTGGCTCTTCGGATCTTCCTGGTCGCCGAAGATGCGCGCCTGCGTCGGGCAAACTTCCACGCAGGCAGGCTGCAGGCCGTTGAGCGTGCGGTGGTAGCAGAACGTGCATTTCTCGACCACGCCATCCTTGCGGATCGGCTGCAGGTCGCCGGCGGTCCACTGGCTCATCGCCGGCACGGGAGCGCCGGCCTTGGCCGCGGTCTCGGCGCCCGAGGCCGTGCATCCGGGGATGAGGGACGTCTTGTCCGCCCACTGCGGCTGCGTCTTCTCGTCGTCGAAATTGAAGCTGATGACGCTGTAGCTGCCGCCGTCCAGGCTGGACAGGCCCAGCTTCTCGCTGCTGTAGGGGCAGGCCTCCTGGCATGCCTGGCAGCCGATGCACTTCTCCGGATCGTGCATCGTGATGCCCTCGGGCGTCTTGTACATGGCCTTGTGCGGGCTGGGCTTGGCCTTGCACGCCTTCACGCACGGCGCGTCGCTGCAGTGGTTGCACATCACCGGCATCACGGTGTGCTGCACGTTGGGGAATTTGCCTTCTGTCTTGATCAGAAAGTCGCCCCAGTTGTAGCTCTGATCGCCACCGCGCGTGCGGGTGTTGTTTTCCGCCTTGCAGGCGAAGGCGCAGGCTCCGCAACCGACGCACCGAGAGAGGTCGATGACCATTCCGAGTCTTGTCATGAGTATTGCTCCAATGTCCGGTGATCGGTTTCAAGCCTTCTGGATGCGCACGCCGGTGAACCCGCCGTTGCGCGCCGTGGCGCCGCTCAATCGATCGTAGTCATCGACCAGGATCTCGTTGTTGTTGCCGCCATTGGGCGTGGCCTTCGCGTAGTTCTTCGACGCCACGCGCCCGTAGGCCCAGTGCCCCTGGCCGAAGCATTTCGCCACCGTGCCGGGCCGCACGCCCTCCCACAGCTTGAGCTCGGTGGTGATGGCGCCCGCGGGTGAGGATATCTTCACCATGTCGCCGGTCTTCAGGCCCAGCTTCGCGCCATCGACCGGGTTCATCTTGACAACGTCGTTCCACGACACGTCGCCCGGGTCTACCTTCTTGAACTCCTGGTACCAGGTGAGGTTCTGCGAACGGCCCTCGCGATTCAGGCGCGACTTGTAGTCGACGAAGGTGAACGGGTAGTCCTGTACCGAGCCGTGGCGCTTGGGCGCTTCGTAGTGCGGCACGAAGGCCACTTCGCCACGCGCCAGGTAGCCGCTCACGGCCAGGATGTCGTCCGGCGTCGTCTCGAACTTCTTCGCGTGTTCCAGCAAACCCTTCTTGAGCGTCTCGCTGTAGAACTCGAATTTCTTGGAGACCGTGGCGAACTTGCCGCCCCAACCCTTCTTAAGTGTGTAGCGCGGGCCACTGAACATGCCCTTCTTCTTGAACTCGGCCCAGCCCTTGATGGGGGCGTCGCCCTTGAGCGTGTCCTTCGCGGCCCAGATCGGCGCGCTGGTCATCTTCGCGGCCGTCTCGGCGAACTCCAGCGCGGTGGCAGGAGACTTGCCCGTTTCCGGGTCCTTGAACTCCTTCGAGTAATAGTCGAACAGGTTGGGGAAGCCCTTGGCCTTGAGCTTTTCGGCCAGCAGCCACATCACCTCGGTCTCTTCCTGCTTGACGTCCCAGATCCGCCTGACGGTGGGCTGCTGGATCGCAGCGTAGCCGTAGCCGTTGGCCATGTTCGTGACGATCGACCAGCCTTCGGCGGTATTGAACGTTGCGGGTAGCACGATATCCGCGAACTGCGTCATCTCCGACGCGTTGGTCACCAGGTGCACGAAGAACGGCACCTTGGCCATCGCCTTGTCCCAGCGGTCCGCGCCGGTGCAGGAGAAGTTGAAGTTGCTCCACGACGAGATAAACACCTTGGCGGCGCCCGGGTCCTTCAGCATCCCGTTGGCCACGTTGTTGGTCACCACGCCGCTGCCGGGCTTGCCGCCCATCATCGCGGGCATGTCCTTGGCGCCTCGCCCGTCCAGCTTTTTCTGCTTGCTGCCGGCCTTGGCGACTTCGTCCACGTAGGCATCCATGGCCGGGAACTTGGCGAGCGGCGGGCCGCTGGGGCTTTGCCACACGCCGCCTTCGACGTCCACCGAGCCGAGCAGTCCATTGAGCGCGTACACGGCCATCGCCGCGTACGTGCCGCGCGGGCTCATCGCCACGCCGGGGCCCATCCATACCACCGTCTTGGGCGCGGCCTTGCCCATGGCCCGCGCGACGCGCACGATCTGCGCCGCGGGAATGCCGCACTCCTTCTCGGCCCAGGCCGGCGTGCGGTCCTTGAGCTCCAGGTTCCACCACTTCACAACGCCGTTCGTTTCCTTCTCCACGAACGCGGCTTCATCGACGGGCTTGCCGGCCGCAAACAGGTTCCGGCCTTCCTTGAAGTCGCCAACGAATTCCTTGTTCCACATTCCTTCGGTCAGCAGCACATGCGCGATCGCGCCGGCCAGCGCGCCATCGGTGCCCGGTACCACCGGCAGCCATTCATGCGCCTTGGCGCCGACATTCGACAGGCGCGGGTCGATCGCGATCACGGTGCCGCGCGCGACGATCTCGTGGAAGCGCCGCATTGCATTCGGAACCATGCGGTTGGAGGCCAGCGGGTCCGTGCCCCACAGCACCAGGCAGTTGGTCTTCTCGAGGTCATAGTCGCGGTAGCCAAAGAACCCCTGCGTGAGGCCCGGGCCCATCTTCTCGGCCTCGGCGCAGATCGCGCTGTGCGAGAAGTAGTTGGGGGTGCCGAAGACCTTCGGCAATGTCCCATAGAGCAGTTCGGTGGATGTCGGCGAGTAGCGCCCGCGCATGTAGACCAGCTTGTGGGTCTCGCCCGCCTTGCGCAGCTCGATCATCCTGTCGGCGACGGTGTCCAGCGCTTCGTCCCAGGTGATCGGCACGAACTTCGGGTCGACGCCCCGCCCCTTGACGGGGTTGGTGCGCTTCATCGGCCCCTTGACGCGGTCCGGGTCGTACATCTGCTGCGGGATCAAGTGCCCACGCGGACAGACATAGCCATGATTCGACTTGGAGAGCTGGTTGCCGCGCACGCGCACGGCGCGGCCGCCCTGCGTGAAGATCTCGATGGCGCACCATTGCGTGCAGCCCTGGCAGGTGCTGGCCACCCAGTCGCCCTGCGCGGCCTTGCTCGGCTTGGCGCTGTACGGGGCGAGGGCGCTGTGCAGCGGTTCGCGCGGGAACATCGTCGCGCAACCGGTCACGGCCCAGCCCGCTGAAACGCCCGATGCCATGATGAAGGTTCTTCTCGTCAGCCTCATGCGTGCTCCTGGTGTTGGGGGTCGACCCAGTCTTGGGACCCGAAAGACTGTGCGCGGAGCGAGATGGAAATACCTTGACTGTCGTCAACCTTGCCGCCGTCATGGGCAAACTCCTACGGCCCTCACGGGCCGCCGCGGCGGCAGCGCAAACAACACTGCCCCATCGTCGCGAAGACGATGGGGCAGTCGGTCGAGGCGATCAGCGGCTCGCGCGGGGCCGCCTGGCTTGCTTACTTGAACACAAGGTACAGCGGGTCGTCACCGGTCGCGTGACGGACCTGTGCGTTGTCGAAGGCCGCGAAGCCGAAGCCGTACTTCGCCTTCAGGTCGGCGAACTGCACGTCGAACTTGCTGCCGGTGACAAGCTTGCGGCTTGCCACCGCTGTGCGCACGCCGTTGTTCCAGGTCTGCGTGACCTTGAGGTCGGCGCGGTCGTTCTTCAAGCCATTGAGAACGTACGAGGCCACCTCGTCACCCGGCTTGAAGTTGTCGACGAAGGGCACCTGCTGGCCGGGCATGACCCAGTAGCCGCCGCCCGCATTGGCAGCCTTGCCGTCCTTGGCCATGAACTCGGGCTTGCCGTTGACCAACTTGATCGGCGTGTAGTCGCCGGCCGAATCCTCGTTCTTGCGGCCGGCATTGTTGCTCACGCCCGGCACGTAGCGGGTGTGGTCCACGTACTGGTCGTCGCCCAGGCCCACCGGCACGGTGCGCGCGCCCTTGACGTGCCAGATGTCGCCGAGCTCACCCGCGCTGTTGGTGTACTTGTTGCCGTAGGGCTTGCCCTGGCCGAGGTGGCAGGTCGCGGCGCAACCCTGTTCGTCGAACTTCTTGATGGAGTTGTTGACGTTCCAGATGACGGCCCACTTGTCCTCGTAGAACTCGGTCTCGTCGCCGCCCTTGTTGGATGCGGCCACCAGCTTCTTCCAGGTCCCGTCGGCCTGCTTCTGGTACGGGCCGCGGCGCAGGGAGTTCGTCGGGTCGTTGTACTGCACCAGCATGTAGATCGTGTCGGCCGTATAGGCGGCTTTCAGCGTGGCCTTGGTCTCGCCCTTGCCGCCGAAGTTGGCGCCATCCGTGAGTGCCACAGTGAGGGACTGGGCCTTGGCCCATACGGGGTCGGCGGCCAGCGCGGCCGGGTTCACGGCAGTTGCCTTCACCGCGGCCAGGGTGTTCGGGGCCACCTTTTCCTGGACCACCGAGTTGCAGCCCGTCAAAGCGAGCGCAGCGAAGGCGGCGGCCGTGAGGGTCAGGTTCAGTCTTGATTTCATCGTCTTCTCTCCGTTGCAAATACACACCCGGCGGAGCGTCCCTGCGGAACAAACCAATCAACCACCGGCCCAATTGAATTGGGCGCCCGGAACTTTGGGCCACACTTGACGAATGTCACGTGTGCAAAGGTATAGGAAAACTCCTACCGGATGCCTTGTGGAATGAAACGAACCGCGAGCCCTTGCGGCGTGACGATGATTTCGCCCGGCTCGAACCCCATC
>JAQZBU010000206.1 GCA_029237735.1 Ramlibacter sp.
CAGCTCACCAGCTTCAGCCTGTACCTTGGCCAGCTGATCTGGCCGATGTTCGCGGCCGGCTGGGTGCTGTCGCTGCTGGAGCGCGGCAAGGCGGCCTGGAACCGTCTTCAGCCAGTACTGGACCAGCCCTTGAGCGTGGACGACCACGGCACCGTGCCGCAGGTGACGCCCGGTCCGCTCGCGGCCCGGGGCGTGCGCTTCGCCTATCCCGGCCAGCCGCGGCCTGCGCTCGATGGTGTCACGCTGGAACTGCCGCCCGGCCGCACGCTGGGCCTGGTGGGCCCGACCGGCGCCGGCAAGTCCACTTTGTTGCGGCTGCTGCTGCGCCATCACGCGCCGGCCGAGGGCTCGCTGCACTGGAACGGCGTCGACCTACGCGACTACACGCTGGCGGCGCTGCGCGCGGCGATCGCGTGGGTGCCGCAAGAGCCCTTCCTTTTTTCTGCCTCCGTGGCGGAGAACATCGCGCTGGCGCGGCCGGACGCAACACGCGAGCAGGTGGAGCACGTCGCGCGACTGGCGGCAGTGCACGAGGACATCCTGCGGCTGCCGCAGGGCTACGACACGCCCGTCGGCGAACGCGGCGTCACGCTCTCGGGCGGCCAGCGCCAGCGTGTGGCAATCGCGCGCGCGCTGTTGGTCGATGCGCCGCTGCTGGTCCTGGACGACGCGCTGTCGGCGGTGGACACGGACACGGAGGCGCGCATCCTGGCGCACCTGCGCGAAGCGCGCGTGGGCCGCACGGTGATCATCGTGAGCCATCGCCTGAGCACCGTCGCCGACGCCGACTCCACGCTGGTGCTGCACGACGGCCGTGTCATCGAACAGGGCGCGCATGCGGACCTTGTCGCCGCCAACGGCTGGTATGCGCGGCAGTGGCGCTACCAGCAACTGCAAGCCGCACTCGATGCCAGCTGAATCCATCGCCACGCCGGAGCTTCCCGCCGAACCGGCGCAGCGCCGCCGCACGCTCGGCGACGCGGCGACGCTGCTCTTGCGCGCGGCCGCGCCCGACCGGCGTCACCTGGTGTGGGGCACGGCCTGGCTGGTGCTTGCCGCGGGCCTCGAGGCGCTGGGACCGCTGATCGGGAAGTTCTTCCTGGACACCTACCTGCTGCCGCACCATGCCGACCTGCCCGCGATGGGCGGCCTGCTGGTCGGCGCGTTAGTGGCGGGCATGCTCGCCAGCTACCTGCGCTACCTGCAACTGGCGCGACTCGCCGGCCTGGCCATGCGGTCTGTGCAGCGCATCCGCGAGAACGTGTATGGCCACGTGCCACGTGCTGCGGTTGCCCATGAGCTTCTTCGACCGCGCGATCACCGGCCAGCTCGTGAGCCGCGTCACCAACGACACCGAGGCGGTGAAGATGTTGTACGTGCAGGTGCTGTTCGTGATGCTCGACAGCGTCATCGTGCTGGCCGGCGCCATGGTCGCGATGCTCTGGCTGGACTGGCGGCTGATGCTGATCGTCGCGACGCTGGTGCCGGCGGTGGTGTTGATCGTCATGTTGTACCAGCGCCTCTCGGCGCCCGCCGTGACGCGCACGCGCGAGCTGCGCAGCGAGCTGAACGCGCAACTCGCGGAGTCGATTGCCGGTATGGCGGTGCTGCAGGCGGGCAATGCCACGGAGCGCTTCGGCAAGCGCTTCGCGGGGATCAACGAGGCGCATTACCACTCGCGCCAGCGCGAGCTGCGCGCCAACGCCTGGCTGCTGCGGCCGGTGCTCGACCTGCTGAACGTGATCCTGCTGGCCGTGGTGATCTTCGTATTCGGGATGCGCGGCAACGGCGCGGCGCTCTCCGCGCTGGAAGTGGGCGTGCTCTATGCGTTCATCAGCTATATCTCCCGGGTGGTCGAGCCGCTGATCCAGATCACCATGCAGTTTTCGCAACTGCAGCAGGCAATGGTTGGGGCGGCGCGTGTGCATGTGCTGCTGAAGGAGACTGAAACACCGGTGGCCGCCGAGCATGGCCGCGTGACCGAAGGGGCGATCGCCATTGAGCACCTTGACTTCGCCTACCGCCCTGGTCAGCCCGTGCTGCACGATCTCGACCTGCACATTGCGCCGGGCAGTTTCCACGGCATCGTCGGCCACACGGGCAGCGGCAAGAGCACCTTGCTGTCGTTGCTGCTGCGGTTTTATCCCGCTCCGGCGGGAGCGATCCGCATCGACGGCACGCCGGTAGAGGCGATCGGCGAGGACCACTTTCGCGACAGCGTGGGCCTGGTGCCGCAAGAGCCCTTCCTCCTCGCCGCCAGCGCGCGCGAGAACATCGCGATGGGCCGCCAACTGAGCGATGCGCAGGTCGAGGCGGCGGCGCGGGCCGCGAACGCACACGATTTCATCATGGGCCTGGAACGCGGCTACGACACGCCGCTGGGCGAAGGGGGCGCGCGGCTGTCTGTCGGGCAAAAGCAATTGCTCGCCATCGCGCGCGCCCTGGCCGGCGAACCGCGCATCCTGTTTCTGGACGAGGCCACGTCGCACATCGATTCGGAAACAGAACAGGTGGTGCAACGCGCGCTGGCGGCACTGCGCGGCAAGGTCACCATCGTCGCCATCGCACACCGGCTCTCTACCATCCGAGATGCTGACCGCATCGTCGTGCTGAACCACGGACGCATGGCGGAGCGCGGTACGCACCCCGAATTGATGGCGATCGACGATGGGTTGTACCAGCGGTTGTATCTGCTGCAGCAGCTGGAGGAAGAGGGGGCGGGGTAGACCTCGCGGGCAAACCCGCATGCGGGTGGGCCATGCCGCGCGGGGGCGGGAGGCGTCCATACCATCTCACTGCGCGCCCTGAGGCCGCTTCTCGCGGGCACCGCCGCTATGATGAACCGATGGACAGACTCCAGGCCATGCACATGTTCGTTCGCGTCGTCGAGACCGGAAGCTTCTCCAAGGCGGCGAAGGAGTTCGCGACCACGCAGCCGACGGTGACCAAGCAGGTCGCCGCCACCGAGGCACGGCTGAAGGTGCGGCTGCTCAATCGCAACACGCGCGGCGTGAGCCTTACCGAATCGGGAGCGCTGTACTACGAGAAATGCAAGAACATCGTGCGCGAGGTGGAGGAGGCCGACAGCATCGTTCGGATGCGGCAGACGCAGGCGCAAGGCCTGCTGCGCATCGGCACCTCGGTGGCGTTCGGGCGCCGCGTGGTGGTGCCCCTTGCGCTGGATTTCATGGCCAAGCACCCGCAGGTGCGTGTGGACCTGAGCTTCGACGATCGCTACACCGACCTCGTGGCGCAGGGGCTGGACGTGGCAGTGCGCATGGGCAAGCTAGCCGACTCCACGCTGGGCGCGCGCTTCCTCGGGATGAACCCCTGGGTGATGGTGGCGGCCCCCAGGTACTTGAAAAAGCACGGCGTGCCTAAGCGACCAGCGGACCTGAGCGGCCACGACGCACTGATCTACAGCACGGTGCAGGGCGACGATGTGTGGCGACTTTCCTCTGCCAAGGGTGAGCCCGTAACGGTGCCGATGACGGGCAAGCTGCGGTCGAACAATCTCTCCGCCGTGCTTGCCGCGGCGCGCAACGGCCTTGGCATCGCCGCCCTGCCGCGCTACGTGGCCGGCGATTCACTGACATCGGGACATGTGGTGGAGGTGATGAAGGACTACACTTTGCCCGAGCAGGAAATCCACGCCGTGTTTCCGTCGCCCAAGCTCGTGCCGGGCAAGGTGCAGGCTTTCGTCGCCTTCCTACAGGGGCATTTCGGCCCGCGCTGGTGGGAGTCGATGCCGAAGGCTTGACCGCGTTATCCGCGGTGCTCGAATTGTTTAGCGCGCGGGAAGCTCGACGCGCGTCGCCGCGAGGTATTCCATCGCGGCCGACGTGCCGCTTTCCCGGAGCTTCACGCCCGCCAGTTTCAAGCCCATTTCGCAGCCCGACAGCGCGGCCATCAGCGTGAGGTCGTTGCAGTCGCCAAGGTGGCCAATGCGGAACATGCGGCCCTTGACCTTGCCCAGGCCCGCGCCCAGCGACATGTTGAAGCTGCGGTAGATGAGCTCGCGCACTCGGTCCGCGTCCACGCCCTCGGGCATCATCACGCCCGTCAGCACGGGCGAGTACACGGCCGGGTCCGCGCACTGGATCTGCAGGCCCCAGGCGCGCACCGCGCGCCTGCACGCTTCGCCCAGGCGCGCGTGGCGCTCGAAGACCTGCGTCAAGCCTTCGGCCAGCAGCATCTCGATCGATTCCGACAGCGCGTAGAGCAAGTTGGTGTTGGGCGTGTAGGGCCAATAGCCCGTCTTGTTCATTTCCACGATCTCGTCCCAGGCCCAGAACGCCTTGGGCAGCCGGGCCGATTTCGATGCTTCGATGGCCTTCGGCGAGAGCGCGTTGAAGCTGATTCCCGGCGGCAGCATCAGTCCCTTCTGCGAACCGCTCACGGTGACGTCCACGCCCCATTCGTCGTGGCGGTAATCGGCTGAAGCCAGGCCCGAGATCGTGTCGACCAGCAGCAGGGCCGGATGGCCCGCGTCGTCGATCGCGCGCCGCACGGCCGCGATGTCGGAGGTGACGCCGGTGGAGGTTTCGTTGTGAACGACGCACACGGCCTTGATCGCGTGCGACTTGTCGGTGGCCAGGCGTTCGCGGATGCGGCCCGCGTCCACGCCATGGCGCCAACCCTCGGCTTCCGGCAGGCCGAGGAACTCGGGCTCCAGGCCGAGCCGCAGCGCCATCTTGTTCCACAGCGACGCGAAGTGGCCCGTCTCGTACATCAGCACCTT
The DNA here is from genome assembly GCA_029237735.1 of Ramlibacter sp. Classification (GTDB taxonomy): domain Bacteria; phylum Pseudomonadota; class Gammaproteobacteria; order Burkholderiales; family Burkholderiaceae_C; genus Ramlibacter. The sequence continues at coordinate 4,742 of JAQZBU010000206.1, forward strand.
GTCGCCAGGGCTGAGCGTGTTGACGAGCGCCGCCTCCCACGCGCCGGTTCCGGAGGCCGGATAGATGGCCACTGGATGCTGCGTCTTGAAGATGGTGCGGATGCCGGTGAGCACCTGTCGGCCGAGCGCGCCAAACTCGGGCCCGCGGTGGTCGATGGTCGGGTAGCTCATGGCGCGCAGCAGCCGATCGGGTACCGGGCTGGGCCCCGGGATCTGCAGGAAATGGCGGCCGGCGGGGTGGAAATCGAGTTTCAGCATGACGTTCCTTTTTGTATGCAATATTGAAACTGTAGGGCCGAATAGCCGGTGTTCACAAGACGATGCGAGGCTGAAGTGTCGGAACATTTGTATGCATAATTAGAAAACGGACGTGCCAAAGCTTCCGAGCGTGCGGGAAAGCTTGAAAAAAAGCCGCTGTGTCAGCCGCGGAAGATGGCTTCCAGATCCGCTTCGCCGGAGTGCCCGTCGAGCTTGAGGCTGCTCTCGATATGGTCCAGGTGGTCCAGCATCAACTTCTCGGCTTTCGCGCGATCGCGCTTGGCGAGGGCCTCGATGATCATCCCGTGTTCGTCGTTGCGGCAACTGGTGGCAGTCGGCGCGTCGTACAGGAAGATCGTGAGGCAGGTCAGCATGCACAGCTCACGCATGCTGCGCGACAGGGCCGAGTTGCCCGCGAGTTCGGCGGCCAGCGTATGGAACTCACCGGACAGGCGGATGACGGCGCGCTTGTCGTTGCGCCGATGCGCGTCCGCTTCAAGCTCCTGGTGTTGGCGCAGCCGAGCGATCTTCTCGGGGGTGATGGTGTCGATCAGGCGGCGCAACACGGCCGGCTCGATCAGGCGCCGCGCCTCGAACACATCGCGCGCCTGCTCGATCGACGGCTTGGCCACGTACGCGCCGCGCTGCGGATACAGCTCCACGATCTGTTCGTGTGCCAGGCGGGCCAGCACTTCGCGGATGCGCGCGCGGCTCACACCGAAGATTTCCGCCATGCGCTCCTCGCCCAGCTTGGTGCCGGGTTGCAGGCGATGCTCGAGGATCGCGACGTAGATCTTTTCGTAGATCTCGTCGATGGTGTTCTCGCGCTCGATGCGGCGGGTGTTGGTGCGCGCGGCGGCGGGCATGGATGACGTTTCGGTGGAGGAGGGCGACTGCATTCTAGCCCCCGACGCCGGGAGGGCGTCTCCTCCTTGACCTCGCTGCACCGGCCACCCGCCATCCACGGCCCTTGGCGCAGCGTTGGCTCGCTCGACGTTCGAACATCCGCAACGCTGGAAGGATCGGGGCGGCGGGGCGCTCTACGCAGCGACATCAAGGAGGAGCCGCCCTCCCGGCGGCGGGGGACAGTCGCGGAGTAGAGCGCACCGTCGCCCCGATCCCGCCGATACCCAGCGAGCGCCACCATGGATGCCGGATCAAGTCCGGCATGACAACCGGTGCTACTCCTGCCGCCCGTCAGTGCCACTGGAACAGCTCCCCCCAGCCCTTCACTTGCGCCGGGTCCGCACCGGTGGCGCGCAGCATGCCCCACACGGTGGTGCTGACGGTGTCGAGTAACGGGATGCCGAGCTCGCCCTCGATGCGTGCCGCCAGCGGCGCCGTGCGAAGGTTGGTGCAGAAGGTGGTGATGGCGCCGGGCCGCTCGGTGGCGACTTCGTGCATCAACGTCATCAGCGTCTCGGGCTCGACCGACGCGAAGTCGTGGTTTACGCGAATGCCCAGGTGGCGCTCGGCCACGGATTCGATGCCGACGGCGCGGTAGTTGGCCACGATCTTTTGCTGCACGTCATCGGTGTAGGGCGTCACGAACGCGATGCGGGTGATCTTGCGTAGGGCCAACAGCTCGTTCAACGCCAGAACCGCAGTCGTAGCCGGAATACCCGTGCGTTCTCGGATGCGCTTGCACAGGCGCCGGTCCGCATCGAAGCCGAGCCATCCGGACGAGGTGCCGCTCCAGCCGATCACGTCGACCTTGGCGTCGGCCAGCAATTCGGCCGCCGCCAGGATCTTGCTGTCGTCGAACTGGCCGAGCGCGCGGTCGTCCAGCGCGATTTCCGTCACCTTGAAGCGCGAGAAGTGGGCGCTTGCGCCCGGCACGGCGGCCACGATGGCGCTGGTCAGCGGTTCCAGCGCGGTATTGGATGAGGGCGTCAGCACGCCCAGGCGGATGGGTTGGTTCATATGAAGGGCCTCCAACTCGAACGGTACAGCATGCAGTATGGGCCGTTGGCGACAGATGGATTAGCGCAAATTTGGTTGAAACTGTCAACATTGGTGTAAACACTAACTGCAACCTTTGGTGTTCTCGGCGATCATTTTCCCCATGCAACGCCCCTTGCCTTCAAAGCAACGGGCTCGGAAATTGCGAACTGCCAAGGAAGAGAAGTCCCAAATGCTGCATTTGCACCAAAACAATCAACGGCCCGTATTGTCGACAACACTGTCGGCACCAATTGCGAGCGCACCCTGTTCCGCCTTGGTGCGTAAAGGGGCCGGCCATGGCCTTTGACTTAGTGATCCGCAACGCCCGTGTCGCCACCGCCAGCGACACGTTCGACTCCGACATCGGCATCCAGGGTGGCCGCATCGTGCAACTGGGCGCGGGCCTCGACGGCGGCGCGCAGGAGATCGACGCCGCCGGCCGTGTGGTGACACCCGGTGGCGTGGACGCGCATTGCCACCTCGACCAGCCCATGGAAGGCCCGGCGAAGATGGCGGATGGTTTCGAGAGCGGCACGCGTTCGGCCGCCTGCGGTGGCACGACGACGGTGATCCCCTTCGCCGCGCAGGCCAAGGGTCAGTCGCTGCGCGCGGCCGTCGAGGACTATCACTCGCGAGCCGAAGGCCAGGCCCATGTCGACTATGCGTTCCACCTGATCGTCAGCGACCCGACGGCACACGTCCTGGAGCAGGAACTGCCGGCCCTGATCGGCGAGGGCTACACCTCGTTCAAGGTCTACATGACCTACGACGACCTCAAGCTGGACGACGGGCAGATGCTCGACGTGCTGGACGTCGCGCGGCGCCACGGCGCGATGGCCATGATCCACGCCGAGAACGCGGACTGCATCGAGTGGCTCACCAAGCGGCTGGAAGCCGCCGGCCGCACGGCCCCGCGCTTCCACGCGCATGCACGGCCGATGCTGGTCGAGCGCGAAGCCACGCACCGCGCGATCTCGCTCGCGCAGCTCGTGGATGTGCCGGTTCTGATCGTGCATGTGTCCGGCAAGGAAGCGATCGAGCAGATCCGGTGGGCGCGGGGCCACGGCTTGTCGGTGTTCGCCGAAACCTGCCCGCAATACCTTTTCCTCACCGCCGAGGATCTCGGCATCGACGACAGCTACCACGGCGCCCGCTGCATCTGCAGCCCGCCGCCGCGCGACAAGGCCAACCAGGAAATCATCTGGGACGGGCTGAACGACGGCTTGTTCACCGTGTTCTCCTCCGATCATGCGCCCTTCAACTATGACGACCCGGCAGGCAAGAAGCCGGGCGGCAAGGAAGTGCCGTTCCGCCATATCCCCAACGGCATCCCGGGCCTCGAGACACGCCTGCCGCTGCTGTATTCCGAAGGCGTGCTGGGCGGGCGCATGACGCTGAACCGCTTCGTCGAACTCACTGCCACCAATCCCGCCAAGGCGTATGGCCTGCATCCGCGCAAGGGCACCATCGCCATCGGCAGCGACGCCGATCTCGTGGTGTGGGACGAGCGCGACGTGACGATCCGCAATGCGCAGCTGCACCACGCCGTGGACTACACGCCTTACGAAGGCATGCGCCTGAAGGCCTGGCCGGGCCTGACGCTCAGCCGGGGCGAAGTGGTGTGGGACGGCAAGAACTTCAGCGGGCGCGCGGGCCGCGGCCGCTTCCTGGCATGCGGCACTCCCTCGCTCATGCCCGCCCGCCGCGGAGAGTGACGAACATGCGGCTCCTTCTCATCAACCCCAACATCTCGGAGAGCGTGTCCGCGCTCATCGCCGACGAGGCCCGTCGCAGCGCCGCACCCGGCGTCGAGATCGAAGTGCTCACGGCGCCATTCGGCGTGGCCTACATCGAGACGCGCTTCGAGGCGCTGATCGGCGCCTACGCCGCGGCCCAGCTCGCCGCCGAGCACCATGAGCGCTTCGACGCGGTCGTGGTGGCGGCCTTCGGCGATCCCGGCCTCGCCGGGCTGCGCGAGGCGCTGCCCGTTCCCGTCACCGGCCTGACCGAGTCGGCGCTTGCCAGCGCCCACCTGCTGGGCCAGCGCTTCTCGATCATCGCCATTTCGCACCGCATCCAGGCCTGGTACCGCGAAATCGTCACGGCCTATGGCTTCGACGGCCGCCTCGCCAGCATCCGCTCGCTGGAGCAGCCGCTGCAGCGCATCGGCGCCGTGCAGGAAGACCATGCGCCCTCGCTCAAGGCGCTGGCCGAGCGCGCTGTCCATGACGACGGCGCCGACGTGATCATCCTGGCCGGCGCGCCGCTGGCGGGGCTCGCGCGCAGCCTGCAAGGCCAGTTGGCCGTGCCGGTCGTCGATGGCGTCTCCAGTGCCGTGCGCCATGCCGCCACCCTCGTTGCCCTGCAAGCCGGCAAGGCCACGCGCGGAAGTTTTGCGCCGCCGCCGGCCAAGCCGAACCGCGGCTTGCCGCCCGCCATCTCGCGCCTTCTCGATCGCGGCGCCTGATTTCTTCCACCCACGCAGTCCCTTCGTTCACCCACCACCACCACCGGAGCCTACCCATGACATACCGAACCTAAGGAGCAGCCGTTTTTCGAGAACTTCGCCGCCAGGACGGGCCTGCCGATCGACGTGGACTACAAGCCGATCGACACGCTCGGCATCAAGGACACCGAGCAGCTGCGCGTGATGAAGGCGGGCCTGTTCGATCTGGTGTCGCTGCGCGTTTCACAGAACTCGCGCGACGAGCCCACGCTGCTTGGCCTGGACCTGGTCGGCGCGTCGCCCAACTACGCCACCGGCCGCAAGGTGTCGAAGGCGTATTTCGACACCGTTGACGCGCAGTTGCAAAAGCAGTTCAACGTCAAGCTGCTGGCCGTGTGGCCGTTCGGCCCGCAGATTCTTTTCTGCAAGAAGCCGATTTCGAAGCTCGCCGACATCAAGGGCATGAAGGTTCGCGTGTATGACCAGAATCTGGCCAAGTTCATCGAACTGGTGGGCGGCACGCCGGTGCCCGTGTCTTTCGCCGACACCCACCAGTCGCTGTCGCTGGGCGTGGTCGATTGCGCCATCACAGGCCCCAGCTCGGCCAACTCCGCCGGCTGGCCGGAAGTGACGACCCACCAGTTGCCGCTGGGCTTCCAGATGGCGCTGAACGGCTATGCCATGACGATGAAGTCCTGGAGCGCGCTCAAGCCCGACCAGCAAGCCAAGCTGAAGGCTGCCTTCGACACGCTGTCCGACGACATCTGGAAGTATTCCGAGGAACTGTTCCAGGACGCGCTGAACTGCAACGCCGGCAAGGACCCGTGCACTACCGGCAAGAAGTTCAAGCTGGTCGACGTCGCCGTCTCGCCCGCCGATCTCGAGCTCGTGCGCAGCGCGGTGACCAAAGTGTCGTTGCCGGCATGGGCCGAGGTGTGCGACAAGTCCAACCCCGGCTGCTCGCAGAAGTGGAATGCGACTGTCGCGCCCGTACTGAGCCAAAAATGAACACGGCCGTGCAAGGTAACGATATGCTGGCTGCGCAGCCCGCCAGGGCAGCACCGACGCAGGGGGGCGCCGCCATGAAGGAACGCATCGAGAACCTGCTGGCCACCGTCTTCGGCATGATCTTCCTCGGCCTGGCCGTGGTGGTGACGGTCGAGACGGCGTCGCGCAAGCTGTTCAACATCTCCCTGCAGGGCGCCGACGAACTGGGCGGCTACGCGCTGGCGGTGGGTTCCACCATCGCCTTCAGCCTGGCGTTGATGGGGCGCAACCACATTCGTGTGGACGTGTTCCATGAGAAATTTCCGGCGCGCGTGCAGGCCTGGATGAATTGGTTCTCCATCGTCTCGCTGGCAGCCCTGGGCGTCTTCATCGCCTGGGTCGCGTTCAAGGTGATCGGCGACACCATGCAATACCGCAGCACGGCGCAGACGCCTTGGGCCACGCCTCTCATCTGGCCGCAGAGCGTCTGGTACGCGGGGCTGGTGATCTTCGCGCTGGTGGCGAGCGGCTACGCGCTGCGCGCGAGCAAGCTGCTTTTGACCGGTGAGATCGAGACGCTCAACCACGACTTCCATCCGAAGAGTGCGAAGGAAGAGCTCAAGGAAGAACTCGAGGACCTGGCGGTGCGCCAGTCGAGTGAAGGAGCCAAGCCATGAACGGCCCTTCATGGATTCGATCGCGCCGGTGGTCTGGGGCGTGCAGAACGAAAACCTGCTCACCTCGATCCCGCTGTTCGTGCTGCTGGGCGAGTTGCTGCTGCGCTCAGGCATCGCCGACCGCATGTACATCGCGCTGTCGGCATGGCTCGGGCGCCTGCCCGGCGGGCTGCTGCACACCAACATCGGCAGCTGCGCGCTGTTCGCCGCAACCTCGGGCTCCTCGGTCGCGACAGCGGCGACGGTAGGCACGGTGGCGCTGCCTTCGCTGCAAAAGCGCGGCTACCCGATGCGCGCCTCGCTGGGCTCGCTCGCGGCCGGCGGCACGCTGGGCATCCTGATCCCGCCGAGCGTCAACATGATCGTGTACGGGTCCCTGACCAACAACTCGATTGGCAAGCTGTTCATCGCGGGCATCATCCCGGGGCTGCTGCTGACCTTGTCGTTCATGGTGTGGATCGCCATCTCCAGCCTGGCCAGCGGCAAGGTGATGCGCGAGCCCAAGGTCCCGCTGGCCGAGCGCATGCGCACGCTGGTGCACCTGGTTCCTCCCGCCGTCGTCTTCGGCATCGTCGTAATGGCGGCGCTGGGTTTCACCTGGCATTCGGGCAAGCTCGGCTGGACGCTGCTGCGCACCTGCTTCATCTCGACGGCTCGCATCAGCGGGATGATCCTGCTGATCATCATGGCGGCGTTCATCCTGAACCTCACCGTGAGCCTCACGGGCGTTGCTGATTCGATGACCAAGTGGGTTGCGGGCCTGGGCCTGTCGGCCACGGGCCTCATCCTCGCGCTGATCGTGTTCTACCTGATCCTGGGCATGTTCATGGACGTGCTCTCGATGCAGGTGGCTACCATCCCCGTGACCTACCCGATCGCGGTGGCGCTGGGCGTGGACCCGATCTGGTTCGGCATCTTCATCGTGCTGATGTGCGAGCTCGGGTTGATCACGCCGCCGGTGGGGATGAACCTGTTCGTGGTGCACGGCATCCGGCCCGACAAGGGTGGCATCGAGGACGCGATATGGGGCGCTTTGCCCTATGCAGCGATCATGATCGGGTTCACGCTACTGATCATGGCGAAGAACTCTGGCGCCTGTCCGCCACCGAACTGCAGCGGCGCTACCGCGAACGCAGCCTGACGCCGCTCGAGGTGGCGCAGGACTGCCTGGCGCGGCTCGAAGCCGTGAACCCGCGCATCAATGCGGTCATTGCACGGCGCGACCGCGAGTTCATCGCCGAGGCGCAGGCATCGACGCAGCGGCACGCGAGCGGCAAGCCGCTGTCCGTCATCGACGGCATCCCGCTCACGGTGAAGGACAGCCTGTTCACGGCCGACCAGCCCACCACCTGGGGCACGCCCGGCCTTCGCGGGTACATGGCCGGCCATGACGAGCTGTCGGTCGGACGTGCCCGTGCGGGCGGCGCGCTGATCGCCGGCAAGACCAACGTGCCCGAGTTCGCGCTGGAAGGCTACACGGCCAACCCGCTGTTCGGCCCCACGTTGAACCCCTGGAACCTCGAGCTCACGCCCGGCGGTTCCAGCGGCGGCGCCGTGGCGGCGGTGGCCAGCGGCATCGCGCCGCTGGCGATCGGCCAGGACGGTGGCGGCTCGATCCGGCGGCCCGCGTCGCATGCGGGCGTGGTCGGCCTGAAGCCCTCACTCAGCGCCGTGCCGCGCGAGCACGTGCTGCCCAGCCTGCTGCTGGACTTCGAGGTGATCGGGCCGCTGGCGCGCACTGTAGGCGATGCGCGAATGCTGTTCGAGGTGATGCGCGGACCGGCGGCGGTGGACCGGTCGTCGTTGGCAGCTGACCACGCTTGTCATGCCGGACTCGATCCCGCCACAAGATCCCTGCGCATCCTGTACGTGGAGCGCCTGGGTGACGCGCCGCTGGACCCACAGGTCGCGCGCAGCGTCGGCGAGGCCGTGAGTCGGCTGGACGCGCTCGGCCATCACGTCGAAAGCGGGCCATTGCCGCTGAACCTGGATTTCTACGCCGAAGCCTGGCCGCAGGTCGGCCAGATCGGCCTGGCGCAAATGTTCGAGCGGCACCCCGAATGGGAAGCGCAAGCTTCGCAGAAGTACCGCGACATGGCGGAGCAGGGCCGAAAGATTCCCGCGTCGCGCTTGTGGCAGATCCTGGAACACGTCAGGCAACTGCGCCGGGCAAGCGTGCCGCTGTTCGCGCAGGTGGACGTGATCGTGATGCCTTCCGCCGCGGCCTTGCCATGGCCCGCGCAAGACGCCTACCCGCCGCGCATCGAGGGGCGCGAGGTCGGCCCGCGCGGCCACGCCATCTACACCGGCTGGGTCAATGCGGCGGGCTTGCCGGCTCTGGCCTTGCCGTGCGCGCCCTCGCGCGAGGGACTACCGATCGGCATGCAGATGATTGGCCGTTACGGAAGTGATGACCGCCTGCTCGACCTCGGCGCCGCCTACGAAGCGGCGCACCCCTGGGCCGATCGCTGGCCCAGCCTTTGAAACCAATCGAACCCCCTAGAGGGTAATCCGGAGACATCAAATGCAACGTCGTCAATTCATCCAGGCCGCGGGCATCGCCGCGGCCGCTTTCGCGCCGCTCGTGCGCGCGCAATCCTGGCCCAGCGGGCCGATCCGCATCGTCGTCGGCTTCCCTCCCGGCGGTGGCGCCGACGCGCTGGCGCGCGTGGTGGGCCAGAAGCTGGGCGAGCTGTGGAAACAACCCGTGGTGATCGAAAACAAGGCAGGAGCGTCCGGCACGCTCGCCGCGGAGTTCGTGGCGCAGCAGGCCAGCGACGGGACCACGCTGCTGCTGACGACGATCAACAGCCATGCGCTGGCCCCCGCCGTGCTCCCTAAGCTGCGCTACAACCCCGAGCGCGACTTCGTGCCAGTGGCGCTGCTGGGCCTTACGCCCAATCTGCTGATCGCGGGCGCCACGCAGCCCGCAAAAACCGTGAAGGACATCGTCGCGCTGTGCAAGGCCCAGCCCGGCAAGGTCACGTTCGGCTCAGCTGGCCCGGGCACCGCGCAACACTTCGCGCTCGAACTGTTCAAGCTGCGCGCCAAGGTCGATGCGCTGCACGTACCCTACAAAGGCAGCGGGCCCTTGCTCACGGACCTGATCGGCGGCCAGATCATGTACAGCTTCGAAACCATGACCGCTGCGACGCCGCACGTGAAGGGTGGCCGCGCGATCGCGGTGGCGCAGACGCGGGCCAAGCGCGTCAAGGCCTATCCGGACGTTCCGACCATGCAAGAGCAGGGCTTCGCTGGTTTCGAGACGTTCAACTGGTACGGCATCTCCGGGCCCGGCAAGCTGCCCGCCCCGATCGCTGCGAAGATGAACAAGGACATCAACACGGTGCTGGCGATGACGGATGTGCGCGAGAAGTTCGACGCTTTCGGCGTAGAGGACGGTGGCGGTTCGCCCGAGCAGTTCGCGCAACTGGTGGGCAACGAGATCGCGAAGTGGGGCAAGGTTGCGAAGGAAGCGAATGTCCGCGTCGATGGTTGAATCCGCCGAGGGGAAGGAAGCTATGGTCGTCGCCGACGCGCTGCTGCGCGCGCGGCGCGACGGCCGGCCCGCCGACGCATCCGCGTTGGCGGCCACGCTCTACGACGCAGCCGGCGCCTATGCGGTGCAGGAGCTCGTCGCGCGGGCCCTTCAGGGGCCGGAAACTGGCTTCCCCCGTTTCTGGAAATCGGGCGGGCCGTCGCGCGACGCCGTGCTGACGCATGCGGCGCTGCCCGCGGAAGGCGTGTTGCCCAGCCCCGCCGACGCGCGCGCCTGGCATTGCAACATGCGACTGATCGAAGTCGAGATAGCGCTGCGGCTCGGCCGCGAGGTGACCGCCGCGGAGGCGGGGCGCGTGACGCCGGCAACGGCCGCGTCACTCGTCGATGCCATGGCCGTGTCCATCGAGCTCGTCGACTCGCGCTGGCAGCAAGGCGTGCACGCGCCGCCGCTGCTCAAGCTGGCCGATCTCCAATCGCACGGCGCGCTGGTGCTGGGTGATTGGCAGCCGTTCTCGCCGCGCGATTGGGCTCACCAGGAATGCACGGTGCGGATCGGCGCCGGCCAGCTCGAGCGGCGCCGCGGCACACACGCGCTGGGTGACCCGCTATGGGTGTTGCCCGAATGGCTGCGGCACCTCACTCGCAAGGGCGCCGTGGTGCCGGAGGGAACCGTCGTGACGACGGGCACCTGGTGCGGTGTGTTGCCGGCTGCTTCGGGCGACCTGGTGGTGGCTTGCTTCGAAGGCGTGGGACAGGCGTCGCTGCAACTTTAGGAAATGTTTGGGGGCCTCTCGAAGGCATGTATGCACGCCTGCACCTCGCGAGCAAATTCGCGTGCGGGTAGGCTGTGCCGCGCGACGAGGCGCCGGCTTCGCCGGTAAACCTGCGATGAGCGGTTTTGCGGTCGCATCGCGCAACTCACTACGCGCCCTGA
>JAQZBU010000078.1 GCA_029237735.1 Ramlibacter sp.
CGCAAGGATGTGGCACGCGCCGTGGGTCTCGCGCCCGAAGACCTGAAAATGGGAGTCGACGGTTGCTCCGCCCCCAACTACGCGATGCCGCTGGCGCACCTTGCGCGCGGTTATGCGCGGCTGGCGACCGGCCTGGCCGATCCGGAGTTCGGCGAAAGCTTCACGCAATTGTCCGACGCAATGACGGCGCACCCCGACCTGGTGTCCGGCACCAATCGCTCCGACCAGGCGTGCATGCGCGCCGGCCGGGGCGATTGGGTCGTCAAGGCCGGCGCCGACGGCGTACAGGCATTCGCCAGCCGCAGCCGCGGCCAGGCTTTCGCGCTGAAGGTGTCGGACGGCAACAAGGTCGCCGTCATCGCCGCGACGGTCGCCGTGCTCGACCAGCTCGGCTGGCTCGACGCGCGCCAGCGCGACGAGCTGCGGCCGTGGCGCTCCGAGGCCATCGCCAACATCCGCGGCACGCGGGTGGGTGAGCGCAAGGCCGTATTCACCTTGAAATCGTCATTGCGGGCTTGACCCGCAATCCATGGGCCGCCGTGGATCCCGGATCAAGTCCGGGATGACAAGCCGGAATTGTCATTGCGGGCTTGACCCGCAATCCATGCGCCCCGGGATGACAGGACAGACATCGCGCTGAAATCCGGCATCGCGGCGCTGGCGTAGCCCGGGCAGGCCAGTGACGCGATCTCGATCCGGCCGCCCTGAATCTTCAGGCGCACCGCGCCGTGGCTGCGCTCGTACACATCGGGGTGCGCGGCCAAAAAGGCGTCTTGCTCCGCTTTCGGCTGGGCGGCCATGCCGTTGACGTAATGGTGACCGTTGCGCTCGACATGCTCGATGCCCAACAGGTTGACCAACGCCAGGTCCTGCTGCACCGACAGGCCCGCCTGCGTCGTCAGGTCTTCCGCCGACATGAAATACCGCGTGGCGCCGCACTCGCTGTTCCACGCAGCGCAGCGCGCCGCGTTGAGGATGGACTTGTAGAGGCCCTTGCAGGTCTTGGACGAAACGCCCGCGTAGCCGCGCTCGCGCGCCGCAACGAAAGTGTCCAGCTCGCCATCCGACTCGTCGATGATAACGGGCTTGTCCAAGTCCGCCGTGCGCAGGTCCGCATCCAGCGCCAGCTTGCGTGCGATGGGCTGCTCGATGAAGAGGATGGAATCCCACAGCCGCGCGAGCGCCGGCTGCCCGCGGATGCCGTTCACGAGTTGCAGGGCGCCCTGTGCATCCTCGTACTGTTCGTTGCCGTCGAGCGACGCGAAGTACGGTTCTGCCGACCGGTCCAGCACGGAGGCGATCGCCTCCAGTCGCGCGAGGTCGGCTTCCACGTTTCCGCTTACCTTCAGCTTGAAGTGGCGATGCCCGTAGACCCGGATGACTTCCTCCAGCGTCTCCGGCAGTCCGTCGTTCACGCGTTGCGTGAGTTCACCGCCGGTGATGGCATCGAGCAGGCCCACGGTGTGCCGGGCAGCGATGCCAGGCTGCGGCGACAGCCCGGCGAGGAAGCGTTCGATATCCAGCCCGTTGAATTCCGGCCGGGCGCCGCCGATGCCCGGCAGATTCGCCGTCATCGCCTGGTAGAACGAAACGCCCTGCATGCGGCAGAGCGCATCCAGCACTGCGCGGTCCAGCAGCGCCGGTCCGTAGCTGGCCAGCAAGGGGTTGAAACCGCGTGCGGCCGCCGCGGCCATGTGAGCATCATGATTGCGCGCGAAATGACCAAAGGCGCTCGCGGGCGCCAAGTCGGCCACGTAGGCTTCGCGCGCCAGCCGCAGCACATCGCGCAGTTGGTCGAAGTTGTCTTCGTTGGAGAGCGCCAGGTTCTTGTCGAACCACTTGGGCGCCATCATCTCGGCGGCCGCGCCCCACTCGCTGCGGCCATCGGCAAACTCGATGCGGGCACGGGCAAACGCCTGCGGGCATTCGGTGAGCGTCACCACGCCGAAGCGGAAGGGCAGCCGCAGCACGACCGGCCGCTCGTACAGCTCGACTTCGCGCAAAGTGAAGCGCAGCGCTTCAGCCATGGCCGCCCAGCCCTTCCATGATGCCCTTGAGGTAGCCGATCGAATGCGCGGCGCAGCCGGGGCCGTCCGGCACGTAATCGAAAGGCTCGACGGCCACGATGCCTTCGTAGTGTCCCAGCGCCTGCATGCGCAGCAAGGTGCGCAGGATTGGCGCGAAGCGCATCTCGCCCTGGCCGGGTCCGCGCCGGTTGGGATCGTTCACCTGCACGTGCGCGATATGCCCGGTGGGCATCCAGTGCGCCATCAGCGAATCGACGGGCTGCGCCTCCGACTGGCCGGCGGCGCTGCAATCGATCATGGTCTTCAGGCCCGGGGAGGCGATCGCGTCCACGATAGCTGCGGCTTCGGCCACGGTGTTGATCAGGTCAGTCTCGCGCGCGGCCAGCGGCTCGATGCAATATGCCAGGCTGCGGTCGCGCGCCGCCACCGCGACCTGCGCGAAGCAATCGCGCGCGCGTTCAAGAGCCGCTTCGCGCGGCGTGCCGGGCGGCACCGAGCGTTGCTTGGGCGATCCATGCACCAGGTAGTGCCCTCCCATCAGGGCGCACAGTTCGACAAGCCTATGCATTACGGCCACGGTGCGATCGCGCACCGCCTTGTCCGGGCTCACGATGGACAGGCCGGCCGGCGCCACCAGCAGCCAGTGCAGCCCGAAGATCCGCAGGCCGTGGTCCTGCGCGATGCGCTCGGACTGCATGGCCTGCGCGTCGGTGATGCGCATCGGGTCTTCGCCCAGCGTGAAGGGCGCGACCTCCAGGCCGTCGTAGCCGAGCTTCGCGGCCAGCCCGCACTGCTCGTCGAACGACAGTGGCTGCAGCACCTCATTGCAAAGGGCGAACTTCATGTGGCCTCCAGGTGCGCCTTGCGCATGAAGAGCTTGCGTACCGGCGGAATCCGCAGGATGAGGATCAGCGCCATGAGCCCAAATAGCACCGCGGAGATCGGGCGGGTGAAGAAGGGCGTGAGGTCACCGTCCGACAGCACCAGGCCTCGCCGGAAGTTTTTCTCCAGCAGGTCGCCCAGCACGATGCCCAGCACCAGCGGCGCCATGGGGTAGCCGTACTTGCGCAGCGCGAAGCCCAGCACGCCGAAAGCCACCATCACCCAGATGTCGAACAGCCGCGACGCCAGCGCGAAGGTGCCGATCGTGCACAGCACCAGGATGATGGGGACGATGATGGTGGTCGGCACGCGCAGCACCTGGACCAGGAACCTGGTGAGCGTGAGGCCGTAGATCAGGATGCCGATAGTGGCCAGCATCATCATGGCAACGATGTCGTACACGAACTGCGGCGACTCGATCATGATCATCGGCCCCGGCTTCACGCCGTGGATCAGCATCGCGGCCATCAGCACGGCGGCGGGCGCGGAACCCGGGATCTGCAGCGTGAGCACCGGGATGATCGCGCCTGGCACACAGGCGTTGTCGCCGGTCTCGGCGGCCATCAGGCCTTCCACCGATCCCTTGCCGAATTTTTCTTTCTCCTTGCTCGCGCGCTTGGCGGCGGCGTAGGAGGACCAGGCGGCGACGTCCTCGCCGACACCCGGCACGATGCCGATGAAGGTGCCGATCACGCCCGAGCGCAAGATGGTGCGCCAGTACTGGAACACGTCGCGCAGCTTCGGGATCACGGAGTCCAGCGCGCTGATCTTCACGGGTGGCCGCCGCTCCTGCATGGCCACCAGGATTTCGGCGAAGCCGAAGGCGCCGACCAGCGCGGGCACCAGCGAGATGCCGCCGGCCAGGTCGCGATTGCCGAAATTGAACCGCTCGAAGGCGTGGATGCCGTCCTGCCCGATGGTGGCGATGAACAGGCCCGCGAAACCGGCGATCCAGCCCTTGAGCGCATCGCCGCCTGTCAGGGTGGCGGAGATGATCACGCCGAACACGGCGAGCCAGAAGAACTCGTAGGCGCCGAACTTCGGGTGCCCAGCACGGAGCCGCTCGTGGCGATGCCCATTGCGCGACCGGCCATGCCCTGCCGCGCCAGCGCGAAGCCATCCAGGCACGATGCGGCGGATGCGGGAGTGCCGGGGATGTTCAGCAGGATCGCGCTGCGGCTGCCGCCGTAGATCGCGCCCACATAGGTGCAGATGAGCACGAGCAGCGCCTGGGCCGATGGCAGCTTGAGCGTCAGCGTTGTCATCAGCGCCACACCCATCGTCGCCGTGAGGCCCGGCAGTGCGCCGATCACCACGCCCACCAGCGTCGAGGCCAGCACGAAAAAGATCGACTCCACCGTCATGAAGCCGGCCAGTGAATGCCCGAAGGCGATCAGACCCTGGAACATCAAGGCAGCCTGACGTAGAAGATTTCCTGGAACGACAGCGAGATCACTGCGCTGGCGATGCAGCCGCACGCAAGTGCCAGCAGGGCCTGGCGCGAGGTGCTGCGCCCCAGCGCGGTCTGCCGCTCACGGTCGAAGAAGAAGATGAAGAGGGTGACGAAGGCGCCGGTCACCAGCCAGAACGGCAACCCGTGGCCGACCAGCACCACCGAATAGGCCAGCATGGCCGCGAAGACCATGCCGATGCGGGCGGTGCTTTCGCGCGGCGTCGATGCAGCGAGTGGCCGAAGCGCGCCGCGCTTGATGGCGCGCAATGCCAGCATCAGCCCCAGGAGCAACACGGCCGTGCCCAACAATCCGGGCACCAGCCCGGGCGCTTCGTACTTGTTGATGTGCAGGTTCTCCAGCCGGTCCATTCGCCACGAGCCGATGGCGACGGCGCCGCCGAACGCCATCCACAGCAGCGCCGACACGAGGTCGGCGCGCGGGGAGACCTCCCCTTCCGGGGGCGTTTCGATGCTCACGGGCGCGGTCGCGTTACGGCTTGGGAATGCCCACCGTGTCCGGGGACACCTTGGTTTTGCCGGTCGAGTGCAGCAGCCAGGCATTGGCCTGGATCGCCGGCATCGCGGCCGCCAGCGCGGCGTCTCCGGCCACGGGCGCGAACAATGCACCACGGTTCACCGCGTAAGCCTTGATCGCAGCGTTGTTGGCGATGTTCTCGGCCCAGACTTTCTGCATCGTCGCCACGACTTCCGGCGGCACGCCCTTGGGAATGAAAATCCCGAAGTAGTTGGCCGCTGCCTTGAAGCCGGGGATGGTCTTGCTGATCGGCTCGATCGTGCCGTAGCCCTCGATCTCCAGCGGGCGGTCCGACACGGTGGCCAGCGGGCGGATGCGCTTGCCGCGGATCATCTCGGCCTGCTCGACGGCCAGCTGGGTGGTAAGGTCGGTCTCACCGGACACCGTGGCGACGACAGCGGGGTTGCCTCCGTCATAGGTGACGTGGCGGTACTTGACGCCGGTAGCGCGCGAGATCGCTTCCATGGCGTTGTGGCCGCCGGAGGTGACGCCCGCCGTCGCCACCTTGATCTCGCCCGGCTTGGCCTTCATCGCGTCGAGCAGCTGGGCCATGTTCTGGTAGGGCGTCTGCGCGCCGACGCCGACCACGGCGATGTTGGCCACCGAGAGGAAGAGGTGCCAGTCCTTCGCCGGAACGTCCAGCATGCCCAGGGCCTGGTAGGTACCGATCGAGCCCGAGGCGCCCGGCTGGTTCACGATGATGACCTTCTGGCCCAGCACCTTCTCCAGCTCGGCGGCGGTGACACGCGTGATCTGGTCGGTCGAACCGCCGGCGGCCCACGGCACGATCAGGTTGATCGGCTTCGTGGGCTTCCACTGCTGGGCCATGGCGGGCCCCGTGAAGACAAGCGCCGCGACCGCGGCGCAAACAGCTTGGAGGAAGTGGCGTTTTTGCATGGTCTCTCCGGTGGGTTTAATTCACTAACCAGTTAATTGGGCGACTGTAGGGGCTGGTGGGGCGGCTGTCAATCTAGCTTGCCCTTAGGCCAGCCAGCGCTCCCGGTGTTGTGCGACGAAGCCGTCATCGACGAGGTGCGGGTAATCACGCTGCACGCGGCTGAGCTCGTCGGCCTGGCCCCGGCTCAAGCCCTCGTTGGCATCGAGGCACCAGGTGCCTTGCAGCAGGCCCTGGCGGCGCAGCACTTCGTGGCATCCCGCGATGCAGCCATGAAAATCGTGCGCCACGTCAAAGAGGGCGCTGTTGCAGTCCGTGACCTGCGCGTCCAACGCCAGCAACTCCGGGGTCCCTCTGTTAGCCGCGACCGCCGCGTGTATGCGGTCCAGCAGTTCCACCGCCCGCTTGGTCCACACGCTCCAGTGCCCGAGCAGCCCTCCCTTGATGCGCACCGTCACCGCCTGGCCGTCACGCATGAAAGTAAACGGCGCCAGCAGGTCGAGCACGATGTGGTCGTCGTTGCCGGTGTAGAGCGTCACGCGCTCCTCGGCCTTCGCCGCCACCACGCCGCGGATCACGTCCAGCGTCCGGTAGCGGTTGAACGGCGCCATCTTGATCGCGACCACGTTGTCGATCCGCGCGAAGCGGCTCCAGAACGTGGCGGGCAGGTGGATGCCGCCGACGGCCGGCTGCAAATAGAAGCCTACCAGCGGCATCGCCTGCGCAACCAGTTCGCAATGCGCCACCAATTCGTCCTCGCTCGCGCCCTTCATGGCCGCAAGGCTCAGCAACGCGGCGTGATAACCCAGCCCGCGCGCAACCTCCGCTTCGCGCACAGCCTGTTCGGTGCGGCCCGCGAGGCCCGCCACCATGAACAGCGGCCGCTTGCCGCCGATCGGCTCCCATTCGCGTGCCGTCTGCATCGCGAGCTCCAGCACCGGCTGGTACAGGCCCACGTCGCGGATCGCGAACTGCGTGGAGTGCACGCCCACGGCAACGCCGCCGGCCCCGGCATCGAGATAGTAACGCGTCATTGCGCGCTGGCGGCGGGCATCGAGTTTGCGTTGATCGTCCAGCGCCAGAAGGTGCGCCGGGATCACGGAGCCCCGCCGCAGCACGGCCAGCGAGTCGGAAGGAATGTCGGTCCAGTGCATGTGAAGCTATCCCTAGTACTTGCCGTCACGCGCTTCATAGTGCGTGGGTTTGCCCAGGCTGCTGCCGCCACGCTGCACCCAGTCGGCTGTCCAGTCGAGCATGCGTTCGAGCGAAGCCTGCGGGGGGCCAAACAGCTTGAATGCTTCCGCGCAATCGACCAGCCATGCCGTCGGCGCCTCCTGCCCGGTGAGCACGGGTTCAACGCCCAGCTTGCGACCCAAGGCATGCGCCACTTCACGGATACTGATCTTCGGCCCGCTGACGTTCAGCGGCGATGTCGGTGTGTCGCAATGCGCAAGCGTCCGCAGCGACCATTCGTTGGCCTCGCCCTGCCAGATGATGTTGGCGTGGCCCATCGCGAGATCGATCGGTTCGTGGTGCAGCACCTTTTGAGCGACATCATGCAGCACGCCATAGCGCATGTCGATCGCATACGACAGGCGCAGCAGGCGGCCAGGCGTGCGGTACTCGTGGGAAAAGTGCTGGAACATGCGCTCGCGCGCCACGCAGGAGTTGGCGTACTCGCCCGAAGGCGCGGCGGGCGGCATATCCTCGGTGGCGCCGTTGCCGGTCGTGGCAACGAACGGATAGACGCACGCGGTGGAGAAGGCGACGATGCGCGATGCATTGAAACGCTCCGCCACCAGTGCGGGCACGTGTGCGTTCATCGCCCAGGTCAGCCATTCGCTGCCCGTGCTGCCGAACTTGCGGCCGGCCATGAAGACGATGTTGGGCGCATCGGGCAGCCGCGCCAGCGCATCGCGAGAAAGCAGGTCGGCCTCGATGCACTCGATGCCGTGCCGCTCCAGCTCCTGGCGCAGGCCCGCTTGCGAGAAGCGCGCCACGCCGATCACGCGGCGCCCGGGCGAGGCCCGCTTGGCCATGCGCGCCAGCGTCGGCCCCATCTTGCCGCCCACGCCCAGCACCATGATGTCGCCGGGCGCGCGCTCCAGGTCGCGCACCAGGGCCTCGGAAGGTTGCGTCATCACCTCTTCCAGGTGGGCGACGTCCTCGAATCGATCGGGAAGTGTCATCGCCAAGGACTTTAACCAGCTGGTGAAATCCCGCAACGCCCGGGAACCCGTAAAACAAAAAGCTTGACCCACCGCAAAGGGCCGGGCTCCTACGGCCGATTCGGCGGTGTCCGACCGGGCCGCCGCGCTGACGGGCTTAAGTTGGCGTATGGCACGCGACCGCACGACCCCTGGCTCTTCCATTGAAGACAACAAAGCCGACAAGGAGCCCAGGCAGGAAGCCCCGGCGGCACGTGGCTTCGTGCAGGTGCGGGGCGCGCGCGAGCACAACCTCAAGGACGTGGACCTCGACGTGCCGCGCGATGCGCTGGTGGTGTTCAGCGGCGTGTCGGGCTCGGGCAAGTCGTCGCTCGCATTCGGAACGCTCTATGCCGAGGCGCAGCGGCGCTACCTCGAATCGGTGTCGCCCTATGCGCGGCGGCTGATCGACCAGGCCGGTGTGCCTGACGTAGATTCGATCGAGGGCCTGCCGCCCGCGGTGGCCCTGCAACAGCAGCGCGGCACGCCCAGCTCGCGATCTTCGGTGGGCAGCGTTACGACAATCTCGAGCCTGCTGCGCATGCTTTATTCCCGCGCCGGCAACTACCCGCCGAAACAGCCGATGCTCTACGCGGAGGATTTCTCTCCCAACACGCCGCAAGGCGCGTGCCCGCGTTGCCACGGGCTCGGGCGTGTGTACGAGGTGACCGAGCAATCCATGGTGCCCGACGACTCGCTCTCCATCCGCGAGCGCGCCATCGCCGCCTGGCCGCCCGCATGGCATGGCCAGAACCTGCGCGACATCCTCGTCACGCTGGGCTATGACGTGGATAAGCCCTGGCGCGATCTGCCGAAGAAGGATCGCGACTGGATACTCTTCACCGACGAGACGCCGACCGTGCCGGTGTACGCCGGCTTCACGCCCAAGGAAACGCGGGCCGCGCTGCGCAGCAAGATGGAGCCCAGCTACATGGGCACCTTCACCGGTGCGCGCAACTACGTGCTGCATACCTTCGCCACAACGCAAAGCGCCTTGATGAAAAAGCGGGTGTCGCGCTACCTGACGGCGAGCATGTGCCCGCGGTGCGAAGGCAAGCGGCTCAAGCGCGAGGCCCTGTCGGTGACTTTCATGGGCCTGGACATCGGCGAGTTGTCGCGACTGCCGCTGTCGCAGCTGGCGCAGCTGCTGCGCGACGTGCGGCGCACGCACAACCTCTCCGATGAAAAGCTGATCGCCGCGCAGCGGCTTGCGCGCGACCTGCTCGGCCGCGTCGCGACGCTGGAGCGGTTGGGCCTGGGCTATCTTTCGCTGGAGCGCAGCACGCCCACGCTGTCGCCGGGGGAACTGCAGCGCCTGCGCCTGGCGACGCAGCTCGGCTCGCACCTGTTCGGCGTCGTGTACGTGCTGGACGAGCCCTCGGCGGGCCTGCACCCCGCGGACGGCGAAGCGCTGCTCGAGGCCCTGCAGCGACTCAAGGCCTCGGGCAACACGCTCTTCGTCGTCGAGCACGACCTTGCCGTGATGCGGCGCGCCGACTGGCTGGTGGATGTGGGGCCCGACGCGGGCGAGAAGGGAGGGCGCGTGCTCTACAGCGGCCCGCCCGAAGGGCTGCGCAAGGTGGAGCAGTCACACACCCGCGCCTACCTCTTCGGCGGGGCCGAGCGGCCTGCGCGCGTTCAACGCGAACCGCAGGCGTGGCTGCGCCTTGAGAACGTCACGCGCAACAACCTGAGCGGCCTCGACGTGGCGTTCCCGCTCGGCTGCTTCACGGTGGTCACGGGCGTGTCGGGGTCAGGCAAGTCCAGCCTGGTGAGCCAGGCGCTGATCGATCTGGTGTCGACGCACCTGGGCAGCCCGGCGCCCGCCGACCACGACGACGAGCCGGAAAGCCTGGACAGCGGCGACCCAGGCGCGCCGACCAGCGGCCACATCGCCGAAGGCGCGAGCCGCATCCGCCGCCTGGTGCAGGTGGACCAGAAGCCGATCGGGCGCACGCCGCGCTCGAACCTCGCCACCTACACGGGCCTGTTCGATGCGGTGCGCAAGATCTTCGCCGCCACGCCGATGGCGAAGCGCCGGCGCTACGACGCGGGCCGCTTCTCGTTCAACATGCCCAAGGGCCGTTGCGAAACGTGCGAAGGCGAAGGCTTCGTCTCGGTCGAACTGCTGTTCATGCCCAGCGTCTACGCGCCTTGCCCCCAATGCCACGGCGCGCGCTACAACGCGCAGACGCTGGAGGTCACGTGGCAGGACAAGACGATCGCCCAGGTGCTGGGCATGACGGTGGACGAGGCGGCTGCGTTCTTCGGCGACGAAGCGCCGGTGGCTCGCCCGCTGCAGGTGCTGCGGGACATTGGCCTGGGCTATCTGCGCCTGGGCCAGCCGGCCACCGAGCTGTCCGGTGGCGAAGCCCAGCGTATCAAGCTGGCGACCGAGCTGCAGCGCACACAGCGCGGCGACGCCTTGTATGTGCTGGACGAACCGACCACGGGCCTGCACCCGGGCGACGTGGACCGGCTGATGCGGCAGCTCGATGGCCTGGTCGCCGCGGGCAACACCGTGATCGTCGTGGAACACGAGATGCGTGTGGCCGCGCAGGCCGACTGGGTGATCGACGTGGGCCCGGGCGCGGGTGGACAGGGCGGACGCATCGTCGCCCAAGGCAAGCCCCAGCAAGTCGCCGCCTCGAAGCAAAGCCGCACCGCACCCTACCTGGCGCAGTGCCTGAAGCCCTTCATAGCTTGACGCCGAACGCCTTGCTGACCAAGGCGAGCGCCGCCGGGCTGTCCCAGGCCTGCGCTCCGTAATACTTGGCCAGCACCCGTCCCTTTGCGTCGACGAGCAAGGTGAGCGGCAGCCGCTCGGCGCCCAACATGTGCTCTAGTACCAACCGGCTGTCGATGAAATTGTCGAAAGAGGTGTCCGTTTGCTTCACGAACAGGGTGGCGCGGTCGATGTAGTCGTCGGTGGAGATGCCCACCACGTTGAACTTGCCGCCTGCGCGACGCGCGAGCCGCTGCAACGAAGGCATTTCCTCGCGGCAGGGCCCGCACCAGCTGGCCCAGACGTTGATGATGAGCGGTTTGCCGCGATAGTCCGACAGCATCCTCGACGGCCCCGCGATGCCGCGCATCGGAACGTCGCGCAGGACGGCGCCCACCTCGACTTCGCCGGGCGTCCTGGACAAGGCCGGCTGCACGAGCATCAGCCCGAGCACGATGGACAGCAGGAGAGATTTCATTCGCCGCCCGAGGATGCCACGCCCTTGCCGGGCGCACTTGCGAAAGGTCAAGTCGGGCCCCACGGCCGCGCGCAAGCTGCCACAATGCAGCGGTCATGAAAACCGTGAGTCTTATCGGTGCGCCGACCGACGTCGGTGCCAGCGTGCGCGGCGCCGGCATGGGGCCGGATGCATTGCGGGTGGCCGGGCTGTTCGAGGCGCTGCGTTCGCACAAGCTCAACGTCATCGATCACGGCAACCTCGCCGGGCCGCCGACGCCGTGGACCGCGCCCACGGGTGGCGTGCGCCACCTGGAGGAGGTGGTGGCCTGGAACCGCTCGGTGTTCGACCGCGTCGCCGCCGTACTCGCCGCCGGCCAAGTGCCGTTGCTGATGGGCGGCGACCATTGCCTGGCCATCGGCTCGATCAGCGCGGTGGCGCGGCACTGCCGCTATGCGAAGAAGCACCTGCGCGTGATCTGGCTGGACGCACACACCGACATCAACAACGAAACCATCAGCCCCTCGGGCAATGTGCACGGCATGCCGGTATCGTGCCTGCTCGGGCGCGGCCCCAAGTCGCTCGTGGGATGGAGCGGCCAGCCCGCGGCGATCTCGCCGGAGGA
Source organism: Ramlibacter sp. (assembly GCA_029237735.1). GTDB lineage: Bacteria > Pseudomonadota > Gammaproteobacteria > Burkholderiales > Burkholderiaceae_C > Ramlibacter. Next base: position 11,807 of record JAQZBU010000078.1, read on the forward strand.
CATCGACTTCATCGGCATCCGCAGCGTGGACGCCCAGGAGAAGGAGGCGATCCGCCAGCTCGGGCTGCAGGTGTTCGACATGCGGCATATCGACGAGCACGGCATGCGAAACACCATGCTCGAGGCGCTGCACGACATCGATGACGACACTCATTTGCACGTGAGCTTCGATCTCGATTGCCTGGACCCCGCCGATGCGCCCGGCGTGGGCACGGGCGTGCGCGGCGGACCGACGTATCGCGAGCTGCAGCTGTGCATGGAGATGATCGCCGACACGGGGCGGCTCGGCTCGCTCGACGTGGTCGAAATCAACCCCGCACTGGACGTGCGCAACCGTACTGCTGAGCTGGCTGTGGAGTTCGTGCAGAGCTTGTTCGGCGCGTCCACGCTGGCGCGCTAGAAAATCGAGCTTGCCGCCCCACGGGTTTCCCTGCCCAGCACATAATTGCGGTCGTTCCCGATTGTCCGTCGCCGATGGCTCTTGAACGTCGAGTGAGTAAACCTTGGCACAGAAAGATACGGGGATGGCTGCCATCCTAAAAGGAAACGAGACCGCCATCCTGCGCGAGTGGGTCAAGCAGCAAATGGCCCACGGCGGCGCACGCGGTCAGGGCGAGGCCCAAACCGAATTGCAGTCGCGTGAGTTTCTCAATACCTTTTCCTCGGCCGTGCAGCACAGCTATGACGAAGACCTGGCCGGCGAGCGCTGGGACGACGTGCGAAGCGCACTCGGCGCGCTCTCGCGGGAGCGAGCGATCTCCGGCTCTTCGCCGTCGCAGACCGCCACATTCGTCTTTTCGCTGAAGAAGCCGCTGTTCGACGCGCTGCGTCGCACTTACTCCGACGACGCGCGGCGCCTGAACGAGGAAACCTGGCTGGCTTCCAGCGTCATCGACAAGCTCGGCCTGGTCACCATGGAGGCCTACCAGAAGGGCCGCGAGCAGGTCATCAGCCGACAGCAGCAGGAGCTGCTCGACTTGTCCACTCCTGTGATCAAGCTGTGGGACGGCATCGTCGCCGTCCCCCTGATCGGTACCCTCGACAGCGAACGCACGCAGGTCGTCATGGAAAGCCTGCTCGAGGCGATCGTCGAGAACGAAGCCACGGTGGCCATCATCGACATCACGGGTGTGCCGACGGTGGACACGCTGGTGGCGCAGCACCTGCTCAAGGCCGTGGCGGCGGCGCGCCTCATGGGCACTGACTGCATTATCAGCGGCATCCGTCCGCAAATCGCCCAGACCATCGTGCACCTGGGCGTCGACCTGGGCGACGTGGTCACCAAGGCAACGCTGGCGGATGCGCTTCGAATCGCGCTGGCCAAGCGCGATCTGACTGTCACTGCCGCCCTGCGGCGCGCCGCATAAGGCTGCGATCTTGGACCAGATTCCCATCCTCAAGCTGGGCAACGTCCTGCTGGTGACGATCCAGGTCGAGCTGCATGACCAGCTCGCGATGACGCTTCAGGACGACCTGACCCACAAGCTGTCGAAGACGCGCGCCCGCGGCGTGCTGATCGACATCTCGGCGCTGGAGATCGTCGACTCTTTCATCGGTCGCTCGCTGGCGCACATCGCCGGAATCGCGCGGGTGATGGACGCTACCACGGTGCTGGTGGGCATGCGGCCCGCCGTGGCCATTACGCTGGTCGAGCTGGGTATGTCGCTGACCGGCATCCGCACGGCCCTGAACGTCGAAAAGGGAATGCAACTCCTGCGCGAATCCATGGATGAGCAGGAGAGCTTCCATCAATGAACTAAATAGCGTCGTCTACCCCGTCCGCAGCGCCGAACAGCTGAGCCTTGCGCGCCGGGCCGTGCTGGAATGGGCGACGCGGTTGGAGTTCAGCCTTGTCGACCGCACCAAGTTCGTCACGGCCGCCAGCGAGCTGGCGCGCAACACGTGGGTGCACGGCAAGGGCGGCGAGATGACGATGACCCAGCTCGAACGCGACGGCCGGACCGGCCTCCGGCTGGTCTTCGCCGACACCGGCCCCGGCATCCCGGACATCGGCCGGGCGCTCACGGACGGCTACAGCAGCGCGGGCAGCATGGGCAAGGGCCTGGGCGGCGCCAAGCGGCTGGTCCACGAGTTCGACATCGCTTCGGAACCGGGCCAAGGAACGAGCGTGACGGTGATCCAGTGGAAGCGACGATAGAGGTGAACGAGCCCAGCCAGGTCGCCGAAGTCAGGCGCCTGGTGACCGACGCCGGCGCCCGATCGGGGTTCGGCGCGTCGGACCTTGGCCGGGCCGCGCTGGTCGCCACCGAGGTCGCGACGAACCTCGTCAAGTACGGCAAGCAAGGCATGGTGACGGTGAGCACGTTCGTCGATGGCGACACCGCCGGGGTCGACCTGGTGGCGGCGGACCGAGGCCCGGGATTTGCCGACTTCGCGTCCTCGGCGCGCGACGGCCACTCCACCGGCGGCAGCCTGGGCATCGGGCTGGGCGCCATCCTGCGCGCGTCCGACGCGTTCGACGTCTACAGCATCGAAGGACAAGGGTCGGCATTGTTCTCGCGCATCGCCCGGGGCAGGGCGCTCGCGCCGGCCGCCGGCCTGGTCGTGGCGGCCCGCTCCATGCCCAAGAGCGGCCAGGTGGAGTGCGGCGATGGCTGGGGCTTCGCGCGGGCCGGCCGCTGGCAGCGGCTGTGCGTCGTCGACGGCCTTGGCCACGGGCCGCTGGCCGCCTCCGCATCGAAGCAGGCGATCGAGATCTTCTGCGCCGCCGAGGAGCGCGATTCGCCCGCGGACATCATCCGGCGTGCACACCAGAAACTCAAATACACGCGAGGGGTCGTGATGGGCGTGATTGCCATCGATGCGAAGGAGCACAAGGCCTGCTTCTCCGGGGTGGGCAATATCGCTGGCCTCTTGCATGCGGGCGGGCAGGTGCACCACCTGTTGTCCATCGATGGCGTCGTCGGCTACAACATGCGAGCGGCGCGCGATCGGGCGTTGCCCTGGTCTGCCGACGGCGCTGTCATTATGGCCAGCGACGGCCTGTCCACGCGCTGGAACCTGGCGCGCTATCCCGGACTACTTGCGCGGAACCCGGCCCTGGTCGCCGCAGTGCTGTACCGCGACTTCGCGCGCGACAACGACGACGCCACCATCGCGGTGGCCATGGAGCGCAGATGAACTATCCCATCCTCACCACCCGCATTACTGCGCAAGGGCTCGTACCCCTGCGAACCCGCGCCCGGCAGGTCGGCGAGCTGTTCGGCCTGGACAAGATGCAGCGCACGCGGTTTATCACCGCGCTCTCAGAGATCGCGCGCAATGCGGTGCAATACGCGGGCGGCGGGACGGTGACGTTCCTGCTCGACGCCGGCACCGCCGCGCAGCCCGTGCAAAGCCTGCTGGCACAGGTCGCCGACAAGGGGCCGGGCATCGCCGATCTGGAGGGCGTGCTCAAGGGTCGCCTGAACGAGCGGCTGCAGGTGCCGCTGGGCATCGTCGGATCCAGGCGCTTGGTGGACAGCCTTGAATTCGAGCAACCGGCCGGCGGCGGCACGGTGGCGACGCTGTCCATGTTGCTGAATCGAATCGCCCCCCGGCTCTCGCCCCACGACGTCGCCCGGCTGGTCGAGACCCTGGCGCGGCGAAAACCCGAAACCCCGATGGAGGAACTCGAGCAGCAGAACCGCGAAATGATGGACGCGCTGCAGGAATTGCGCAGCCAGCAGCTGGAGCTCCAGCGGGCCGACGAGCGCAAGAACCAGTTCCTTGCGACGCTCGCGCACGAGCTTCGCAACCCCCTCGGGACGCTGCACATGACACTGGAGATCATGCGGCGCCATGAATACATGCCCGCGACCCAGCTTGCAGAGCGGCGCGAGGTGATGGCGCGGCAGACCGAGCAACTGACGCGTCTTGTCGACGACTTGCTGGATGTGTCGCGCATCAGCCTCGGGAAGGTGGAGCTGGACCGGCGGGACACTGAGGTGAACGAACTCGTCCGCCAGGCGCTGGAGATGACGCAAGGCGCGATCCAGGGGAAAGGCCACGCCGTGACGCTACGCCCGTCCGATGCCGCCCTGCCGGTCAATGTCGATGTCACGCGCCTGAAGCAGGTGCTGTGCAACCTGATCCACAACGCCGCACGCTACACGCCGACCGGCGGCGCCATCGACATCAGCGTGCGGCGCGAGGAAGCTTTCGCGGTCATCGACGTCGTGGACAACGGCATTGGCATCCCCGCCGATGTGCTGCCTGTCGTGTTCGGCCTCTTCGTGCAGGGCGGCAATGCCCCGGACGAGCAGCGCGGCGGTCTTGGCGTGGGCCTGACGCTGGTGAAGCGCTTGGTCGAAGCCCATGGCGGCACCGTCAACGCCAACAGCGCCGGGCCGGGCCAAGGCAGCCGATTCACGGTGAGCCTGCCGTTGTCGGGCCGCGCCCAGACGCCGCCCGCGTAAGCCGCTAGGCCTCGTCCTGATCCAGGCCGGTCTGGTCCGAATCCAGGTCGGTCATCGTGTCGCCGCTGTCGTCCGCGACGACTTCGCCGTCCTTCATGTTCACGATGCGGTCGGGAAGAATGTCGCCACCCTCGCGCCCCTCTCCGGGCGTGACCGAGCCACGCTCGCCGGTTCCGCTTGCGTCGCTGTCGGCGTGAACTTCGGAAGTGCCCATCGCGTCACTGCCGGAATCCGAGCTGTCGCTCGGACCCAGCAATTCCGCGTCGCGGCCGCTCGGTACGGTGGGTGCGGTTTCCGCGCCCAGAATGCTGCTGTAGGCCATTGCGCAGGTCCTTCGAAGTTGAGTTGCGCTCAGTTTCCCGCCGCGTAGGCGAGAGCGGCGTCGGAAGCGCGAGCGCTGTGCTGTGGGACTGCGCCTGCGGCGGCGGATATTGGAAAATGAACTTAAAAGCGCATAATTCATAGTCGAGCTCGAGGACACTCCGAGGACAGGATGACTGACGCAACCTCCGCACAGCAAGCGCCGGTCGACCACGTCGACAACGTGATTCCCTCGCGAGGGTACGAGATGACCCCGATGGTAGGCCTTGGCGGTTCCGCGGGCGCAATTCCGGCTCTCAAGCAATTCTTCGAGTCGATGCCGGTGGACTGCGGCCAGGCCTTCGTTGTCATCATGCATCTGGCTCCCGAGCATGAGAGCACCCTGGCCGAGCTGCTGCAACGCTGCACGGCGATGCCGGTGCTGCAGCTTTCGGGCCGCGTGCCCGTCGAAGCCGGCAAGGTGTACGTCATCCCCCCTCGCAAGGCGATCAAGGCCCTCGACGGCTACCTCGAGCTGGCGGACGAACCGCTCACCCCGCGCGGGCGCCACGTGGCCATCGATCTCTTTTTCCGCACGTTGGCGGACACCCACGGGCCGCATGCCGCAGCCGTGGTGCTGTCCGGCGCGGACGGTGATGGTGCGATCGGCATCAAGCGCATCAAGGAGCGCGGCGGCCTGACCGTCGCTCAAGACCCGCAGGAAGCCGAGCACGCCAGCATGCCGCGCGCCTCGATCGCCACGGGCATGGTCGATTGGGTATTGCCCGTGGCCGAGATTGCACCGCGGCTGCTCAAGTACTTCGCGCTGGAGAAATCGCTGAAGCTTCCTTCCGAGGAGGCGCCGCCCGAGACGCAGCCGATGACAGCTGCAGGTGTCGAAGAGGCCGCCTTGCGCGACGTTCTCGGCTTCCTGCGATCCCGCACCGGCCGGGATTTTTCCTACTACAAACGCGCGACCGTGGTGCGCAGGATTGCAAGGCGCATGCAGGTGAACGGCGTGGACGACATGCCCGGCTACCTGGCCTGCCTGCGCACTCGGCCCGGCGAGGCCGGCGCGCTGTTGCAGGACCTGCTGATCAGCGTCACCAACTTCTTTCGCGACCCCGAATGCTTTGCCGCCCTCGACGAGCACCTGGCCGAGATGTTCCGGGGCAAGGGCCCGAACGACACCATACGGGTATGGGTGGCCGCCTGCGCGACTGGCGAGGAGGCCTATTCGATTGCGATCCTGCTGGCCGAGCGGGCCCGCGAGGTCGATGCCTCCCCGATGATCCAGATTTTTGCCACCGACCTCGACGAGGAGGCGATCAAGGTGGCCCGCCAGGGCAGCTACCCAAATCTTATCGAGGCGGATGTTTCCGAGGAGCGCCTGCGGCGCTATTTCGTCAAGGAGCACAACGGCTACAAGGTGCGCCGCGAGATGCGCGAGATGATTTTGTTTGCGCAGCACGACCTGCTCAAGGACTCGCCGTTCTCCAGGCTCGACCTGGTCAGCTGCCGCAACCTGCTGATCTACCTGGGGCGCGACGCACAGCGGCGGTTGTTCGAGATTTTCAACTTCTCCCTGCTGCCGCAGGCGAAGCTCTTTTTGGGATCCTCGGAGTCGGCAGAGGAGATGCCCTCGCTATTTACGGTGATCGACAAGAAGCACCGCATCTACATGCAGCGTCCTGTGCAAGGCGTCGGCTTGCCCGTGCCGGTGGGTGCGGACAAGCTGGCTCCGACGGCGGCGCAGCAGCACGCGGCTGCCATGGTTCCCGCACGTGTGTTCGGCCGCTCACTGGCCGGCACGCCATTCGTGAAGTCCCCGGCAGGCCGCGATTCCTCGTGGAGCGACCTGCACTTCCAGCTGCTCGAAGCGGTGGCGCCGCCGTCCGTGCTGGTCGACCCGGAACACGAGATCCTGCACCTGTCCGCCAGTGCCGGACGCTTCCTGCAATATAGCGGCGGCGAGCCTAGCAAGAACCTGCTGCGAGCGGTTCACCCCAGCTTGCGCATCGAACTGCGCGCGGCCCTGTACCAGGCGGCCCAGACGCGCGCGAGCGCCGAGGTGGCGGTGTCTCCCGTAGATATTGCCGGCGAAAGTATGGATGTGCGGATGCGGGCGACGCCGGTTAAGGCATCGGACATTGACCTGTTCGTCGTGTCGTTCGATGCGCGCCCCGTGGGCGCGGCCGCGCAGGGCGCGACTCATCCAGCAAGCGCGGAAGCCGACCCCGTTGCCACGCACCTCGACCGCGAAATCGAGCGGCTCAAGGCCCACCTGCGAAACACCGTGGAGCAATACGAGACGTCCACCCAAGAGCTGAAGGCAAGCAACGAAGAGCTGCAGGCCATGAACGAGGAGCTGCGCTCCGCCACCGAGGAGCTGGAGACCAGCCGCGAGGAGCTGCAGTCGATCAACGAGGAGTTGACCACCGTCAACCACGAGCTCAAGACCAAAGTGGACGAGTTGGGGCATGCCAACAGCGACATGCAGAATCTGATGAACGCGACCGCGATCGCCACGGTCTTCCTCGACCGCGAGCTGTGCGTCACGCGCTACACGCCTTCAGCCGTCAGCCTGTTCAACCTGATCGCGAGCGACCTCGGCCGGCCCCTTGCCGACCTGGCGACACGGCTGGACTACCCTCAGCTGAGCGATGACGCGAAACGGGTGCTGGAGAAGCTGGTTCCGGTCGAGCGCGAAGTGGGTTTGCCCGACGGCAAATGGTTTCTGTCGCGCCAGTTGCCCTATCGCACGATCGACGACCATATCGCCGGCGTCGTCGCTTCGTTCATCGACATCACGCCGCAGAAGCGGTCTGCCGCGCAACTGCGCAGCAGCGAGGAGCGGCTGCGGCTGGTGGTTGAGAACGCTACGGAATACGCGATCTTCTCGACCGACCTGGAGCGCCGAATCACCATTTGGAACAGCGGCGCGCAGCGGCTGCTCGGTTATGTGGAGGGCGAGGTGATAGGCCAACTCGCCGACGTCATCTTTACAGCGGAAGACCGGGCCGCGGGTGCGCCCGAAGTCGAAACCCAAACCGCCCTGGCGCACGGGCGTGCGAGCGACGATCGATGGCACCAACGCAAGGACGGCAGCCGCTTCTGGGCCAGCGGCGCCATGATGCTGATGCGCGACGCGCAGGGCAAGGCGGTGGGTTTCGTCAAAATCCTGCGCGACCAGACGGCCGAGCGGGAGGCACAACAGGCGCTGGAGCACAGCCAGGCCGACCTGCTGCGCGCGCTGGACGAAAACGAGAAAGCGCGCGTCGAGCTGCAGGCTGCAGATTCCGCGAAGGACAGGTTCCTCGCGGTGCTTTCGCACGAGCTGCGCAACCCGCTGGCGTCGATCGACTCCGCTGCGGCACTGCTGCTCGAACCCGACCTTCCCGGGAGGGACAAGGACGCCGCGGCCCAAGTGGTAAAGCGCCAGGTCGGTTCGATGAAAGTGCTGCTGGACGACTTGCTCGATGTGTCGCGCCTGAAGCTCGGGCGGCTGGAGCTGCACAGGGAGCGAGTCACCCTCGCCAGGGTGGTCGAGGCGGCGCTGGAATCCACCCGGCCGCTGTTGGAAGCCGCGGGCCACGCCTTGAAGGTGGAACTGCCGGACTATCCCATCGAGCTCGACGCCGACCCGCTGCGGCTTGCGCAGGTGGTGTCTAACCTGCTGACAAATGCGATCAAGTACACCCAGGCCCATGGGGCCATCGCCGTGAAGGCGCGGCTGGACGGCGCCAACGCGGTGATCACCGTAACCGACAACGGCGTGGGGATGGAGCCGGCCCAGATCGAGGGCATGTTCGACATGTTCACGCAGGCCCGGCCCGTCGCCCAAAACAGCAAAGGGGGATTGGGAATCGGCCTGGCGCTGGTGCGCAACATCGTCGAACTGCATGGGGGCCGGGTCGAGGCATCGTCGCTCGGATTGGGCAAGGGCAGCGAGTTCCGCGTGGTACTCCCCGCGCAGCGCGGCGCCGCGCCTGATACCGATGCGACGCGACTGCCGGCCGCAGCCACCAACGGGTCGTCCGACGGTGTGGCCCAGGGCAAGAAGCGCGGGCTGATCCTGATCGCCGACGACAACGTCGACGCGAGCTGGGGCATCGCGCGGCTTCTGGAGATCGCGGGATTCGCCACCACGCGGGTGCGCGGCGGGATCGAGGCTGTGAAGGAGACGCGCCGCCAGAGGCCCGACGTCGGCATCATCGACATCGGCATGCCGGACCTGAACGGCCATGAAGTGGCGCGCCAGATCCGCGAGATGGAATGGGGCAAGCACATGGTGCTGATCGCAGCCACCGGCTGGGGTCAGGAGTCGGATGCCCGGGCGGCTATCCAGTCCGGCTTCGACGCGCACATGACCAAGCCCGTGGACGTGCGCAAGCTCAGCGCGCTGCTGGACGAGTTGCTGGCGCGCAAGCGGGGATGAGGCCCGCCTTCAGGCCCGCGCGATCGATCGCGTCCAGGCAACCAGGCCCGCGTGGGCGGGCGTCGGGCGCGCGGCCGCGGTGCGCTTGGGCGCTGTAGCAGGCTGGCGCGTTCCTGCCTTGACCTCCTTCAGCCCTGGCCTTGCGGCTTTTGCGGCCATGATGAGTGGCGCCGTCGGGCGAGCGAGGTTGTCCAGGATGGCGCAGTGCGCACGGTGGTCGCCGGAACAACGGGCCACGAGTTGCTGCAGCGTCCCGCGCATCTGGTCGATCTCGCGCTGGCGCTCCTCCAATTCCGCCAGCTGCTGCAATGCCACCTCCTTGACCTCGCGGCTTTCGCGGCGGTCGTCGCGCCAGAGCGCCAGAAGGCTTCCTATCTGCTTCATCGAGAAGCCCAAGCCGCGCGACTGGCGGATGAAGCGCAGCATCGCCACTTCGCGCTCGCCATAAAGGCGGTAGCCCGCCTCGGTCCGGTCGGGCTCGGGGATCAGCTCCAGCGCTTCGTAGTGCCGGATCATCTTGGGGGTGACCCCCGCGGCGGAAGCGGCGTCGCCGATGTTCATGGATTGCATGGCAGCTCCTTATGCAGGAGATGGAGTCTCAACCTTGACATGGTGGGAGAGTCAAGCCCCCAAGCGGGGCGGGGTTTCTCTTGGTCGTCGGCGGGGCTTGACCTTGCCATCGGGTGAGGGTTGAACCTTGCGGCTCGTTGCTACGACCCCCTCATCCAATCCCAAGGAAACCTGACATGACCGCCACTCACATTCTTCCCGCCAGGCGCCTGCTGGCTCTGGCCCCCTTCCTGGTCGCCGCGGCACTCGCTGGCGGCTGCATGCACGCCTCGCACGCGGCGCCGCCGCAGGCTGCCGCCAAGTACGCTTCCGAGCGCGTCTCTGCCCAAGGCGCCTGGCGCATCTCGTACAAGTCGGACCCGACACCCATTCCCGTCCATCGCCTGCATGCCTGGACGCTCCATGTTGCGAGCCCGGACGGCACGCCGGTAACCGGCGCGGCCATCAAGGTGGATGGCGACATGCCGCAACACGGACACGGCCTGCCGACGCGTCCCCGCATGACGCGTGAACTCGGCAACGGCGACTACCTGGTCGAGGGCGTCAAGTTCCAGATGGGCGGCTGGTGGGTCATGGATTTCGAAGTGACTGCCGCAGGCCGCACGGATCGCGTGCGCTTCAACCTGCAATTGAGCAAGTAGCGGGGGCACCATGCGAGCGCTCAACTGGATCTTCGTGACAGCCGCAGCCCTGCTAGCCGTGGCCCTGCTGTCCGCCGCGAATAAGCCGGAGACGGCCTGGTCGAAGGACGAGCTGGACCAACTCGTATCGTTGTCGATCAGCAGTCTGCCGCCACTGCCCGCCGACCCTTCCAACCGTGTCGCGGACGATGAGCGCGCGGCGGAACTCGGCCAGCGTTTGTTTTTCGACACGCGCCTGAGCTCCAACGGCGAGGTGGCGTGCGCGACTTGCCACCTGCCGGATAAGCTGTTCCAGGACGGCACGCCGCTTGCCAAAGGCGTGGGCACCACCGACCGCCGCACGATGAGCATCATCGGCACCGCGCGCAGTTCCTGGCAGTTCTGGGACGGCCGCAAGGACAGCCAATGGGCGCAGGCGCTCGGGCCGTTGGAAAGTGCTGTGGAGCACGGCGGCGACCGTACGCAGTACGCGCACCTTGCCGCGACGCATTACCGTGCCGAGTACGAAGCCGTGTTCGGCAAGCTGCCCGACCTGGCCAAGCTGCCCGCCAACGCTGGGCCCGTTGACGACCCGAAGGCACGAGCCGAGTGGGAGGCGATGTCGCCCGCCGACCGCGACAAGGTGACTGGAGTTTTCGCCAACCTTGGCAAGGCGATCGCCGCGTACGAACGGAAGATCGAGCCCGGCGCATCGCGCTTCGACGCGTACGTGCAAGCCGCGACCGTGGGCGACGCCAGGAAGATGCAGGCCGCGCTCACACAGGACGAGGTCGCGGGCTTGGGGCTTTTCATCGGCAAGGGACAGTGCGTGCAATGCCACAGCGGACCGCTCTTGACCAACAACGAGTTTCACAACACGGGAGTGCCGGCGGCGCGCGGCCTTCCGACCGATGCGGGCCGCCTCTCGGGGGCGAAAAAAGTCCTGCAGGACGAGTTCAACTGCCTGGGGCGCTACAGCGATGCGCAGCCGCAGCAGTGCGGCGAAATCCGCTTCCTCGCGGGCGACGGGCAAAGCCAGCTGCGCCAGTTCCGCGTGCCGTCGCTGCGCAACGTCGCGCAGCGCGCGCCCTACATGCATGCAGGCCAGTTCGCCACGTTGAAGGAAGTGCTGGATCACTACAACCGCGCGCCTGAAGCGCCGCAAGGTCACAGCGAGCTCAAGCCCCTGGGGCTGAACGACGCCGAGATCGGGCAGCTGCAGGCATTCCTCGGCCCACTTCACGGAAATTCGCGGCCATCCCTTAATAGGTACCAATGCCGGCGCGGTGCCGGCATCACACCCACAGGAGCAAACGATGGCATCGAATCAGGGTAACCAAGGCAATCAAGGCGGCAACCAGGGCGGCAACCAGGGCGGCAGCGGCAAGGGCGGTAACCAAGGGGGCAATCAAGGCGGCAGCAGCAAGGGCGGCAGCCAGGAGGGATCGTCCAACCGCGGCTTCGCGTCGATGGATCCGGACAAGCAGCGTGAAATCGCCAGCGAAGGCGGCAGGGCCGCGCACGAGAGTGGCAACGCCCATGAGTTCACGTCCGAGGAAGCGCGTGAGGCCGGTCGCAAGGGCGGACAGGCGAGCGGCGGCAACCGCGGTGGATCGCAGGACGAATCGTCCGAGGGCGGCCGGGGCGGCAACCAAGGTGGGAACCAAGGTGGGAACCAAGGTGGCCAAGGTGGTAACCAGGGCGGCAAGGGCGGCAGCCGCTGACGCATCCGCGTCAAAAGGGGCGCTCCGGCGCCCCTTTTTCACGACCTGCCCTGAAACCAAGGCAAGCCACTGGGTAACATTGTTGCCCAAGCCACAAGCTTCAACCTCCACTCACCGACATGAAATCGATCCCGATTCCCTCTCTCTGCGCCGCTCTGCTGTTCGCCGTCTTTGCGCTCCAGGGCGCGCAGGCCCAGACCAGGCCGGACAAGGTTGTCACGCGCGACGAGCTACGCACCTGCATGAACGCCGAAGTCACGCTCGCCACGCGCCGCAAGGAGCTGGAAGCGCGCAGCAAGGTCAACGGCGAGGAAGCTGCCTCGATTCGCACCGAGGCCGACCAGCTGAAGGCCGAGCAGGTGCGCATCATCGAGGACAACGGCCCGATGGAAAGGTTCAATCGGAAGGTGAAAACGCACAATGCGCGCATTCAGGTTGCTCGCACCAACGCCGACGCGTTCAAGGCGGAACTCGAAACACTGAATAAGTCGCTGGTCGCGCACAACGAGAGTTGCGGGGGCATCTCCTTCCGCCAGGAGGACAAGGAAGCAATCCTGAAGGAACGCGAAGCGGCGAAGAACTAGCCGCACGGGCGGTTCTCCCCACGCCCCTGGTGCCCCGCGGACGAGATACAGTCTGCTGTAGCCACAGTCATGGACCTCTCCCACCTGCACCAACTCGCTGTCGAAGCCATGCATTCGCGCGGCCTGTTGCCGGCCTTTGCGCCGGACGCGCTGCGGGAGGCCGAAGCGGCACGACACACCGGGCCGGAACGCCCCGGCGACGTGCGCGACCTGCGCCATCTGGCGTGGTTCTCCATCGACAACGACGACACGCTCGATCTCGACCAGCTGAGCGTGGCCGAGGCCCTGGCCGGCGGCGCGGCGCGCCTGCTGGTTGCCGTGGCCGACGTGGACGAAAAGGTGCGTCCCGGTGGCGCGGTGGATGACCATGCGAGCATCAACACGACCTCCGTGTATACCGCCGCGGGAGTCTTCCCGATGCTGCCGGAGGTGCTGTCCACCGACATCACCTCGTTGCATGAGGGGCAGGAACGCCTGGCGGTTGTCGTGGACATGCTGGTGCAGCCGGACGGCAGTGTCACCTCTTCGCAGTTGTACCGCGCGGCGGTGCGCAACTGCGCCAAGCTGACCTATGAGCGGGTGTCGCAATGGCTCGACGGCGACGACGCATCATTGCCGGAGCTCGTGCATGTGCCCGGCCTTGAACAACAACTGCGCCTGCACGACGTGCTGGCGGCGCAGTTGCGGCAGTGGCGCCAGCAGCGCGGTGCGCTGAACGTCAACACCGTCTCCGCCCGCCCCGTATTTGAGGATGGCCAGCTGGTGGACCTGCGCGCGGACGAGAAGAACCGGGCCAAGGACCTGATCGCCGACCTCATGATCGCAGCCAACGGCGCGACGGCGCGCTTCCTCGCGCACCAGGGCTTTCCGTCGCTGCGCCGCTTCCTGCAATCGCCCCGCCGCTGGGACCGAATCGAGGCACTGGCAGCAAGCCACGGCGTCACCTTGCCCACCGCGCCGGATCCGGTCGCGCTCGACCGTTTCCTGACCGGTCGCCGGCAGGCGGACCCGCAGGGGTTTGCCGACTTGTCGCTGCGCATCGTGAAGATGCTCGGCCCGGGCGAATACGTCGCGGCCGCGCCGGGTGCGACGAACCTCGGGCATTTCGGCCTCGCGGTGAGCGACTATGCGCATTCGACGGCGCCGAACCGGCGCTTCCCCGACCTCGTGACCCAACGCCTTCTCAAGGCAGCGCTCGCCGGTGATCCGCCCGCTTATGCGTTCGAGGCGCTGGTGGAGATCGCGCGGCACTGCACGCTGCAGGAGGACAACGCCAACCGCGTGGAGCGGCAGGTGCTGAAAGCCGCCGCGGGCTGGCTGATGCAGGACCGCGTCGGCGAAGTCTTTGCCGCCATCGTCACCGGCGCGGCGCCCAAAGGTACGTTCGTTCGCACGGCGAGCCCGCTCCTGGAAGGCCGCCTCGTGCGGGGCTTCGAGGGCGCGGACGTCGGTGACGCGCTGCAGGTGCGGCTGCTCGCGGTCGACCCCGAGCAGGGTTTCATCGACTTCGAGCGCGCGTGAAAGTCTATGATCGCATCTCCGCCGATTCCACTGCCGGCGTGGCGAGTTCACGGCCGACCATGGCGCGCGCATAGAGGTAGTTATTACGGGCGTTTTCGCTCAGCTCATCCAGATCAACCCGGCCGTTGCCGTCGCAGGGGAAGGCGTAACCCCGCCCGTTGTCGAAAAGCGACCGGAAACAGAGCCGGAACGCCCTGGGGGCCATTCGTCGCGCGTCCATCATGTACTTCTCCGGCCGCGAGAATCCGCGGTTCTGAGCCTTCAACGGGGCGAAGGGCGGCGTAGATGACGCGCCATTGCAAAGGATGGGTGAAGACTGTGACGCAATACACGCAAGCCGGGCTTTCTGTGCCATTGGTGAGCTGCCGGGTTAGCATGGCGTAGAACTGCAATAGCCATGTCATACAACCTCACATCACCGATCGTCGAATTGCGCAATGTGAACTTTGCGTATGGGGAACGCGTCATCCTGCACGACGTTACCCTCAGCGTTCCGCAAGGCAAGGTCACAGCGTTGATCGGGCCGATGGGTTCGGGCAAAACGACCATGCTGCGCGTGATCGGCGGCCAGAACCGCGCGCAGTCTGGCGAGGTGCTTTTCGAAGGCCAGGACGTAACGCGCATGGACGCGAAGCAGCTCTACGCGATGCGGCGGCGCATGGGCATGATGTTTCAGTTCGGCGCTCTTTTCGCGGACATCAGCGTCTTCGACAACGTGGCGTTTCCGCTGCGCGAGCACACCGACCTGTCCGAGGCCTTGATCCGCGACATCGTGCTCATGAAGCTCCACGCGGTGGGCTTGCGCGGCGCACGCGACCTGATGCCCAGCTCGCTGTCGGGCGGTATGACGCGGCGTGTCGCATTGGCGCGGGCCATCGCGCTCGACCCGGACCACTGATGAGTTGGTGCACCAGTATGTGAATTCGCTGCCCGATGGGCCGGTGGGTTTTCACTATCCGCGCGTGCCGATCGCGCAGGAGCTGGGGTTGGCGGTGGGGCCGAAGGTGATGTAAAACGTTAAAGCTCGCAGGAGGCGTTATGCCTTTCAAAGCTCAGTGGTATCGCGACAAGCTGGCGAAAAAGCGCCAGAAAGGTTTTCGCGGCTATCCAGTTGCGACGATTGCCTTTTACGGGCCGGATGACAAGCGTGCTTCAAAGGTGGCAGTCGGCATCGTGCGCACGGAAAACGGCGACCTGGCTCAGCTGGAGCGCTGGCACACGGATACGACCGATGCAAGGAGCGATCCTGAAATCACGGAGGCCATCCTCCGCTTCCTTGACCAGGAAGGGGCCAAGAGCGTACTCGCTACTGATCGGATCATCGGATGCCCTCATGAGGAGGGAATTGACTATCCCGAAGGGCAGCCCTGTCCGAACTGCCCGTTCTGGGCGCATCGCGACCGCTGGAGCGGCGAGTTGGTCGACTGATATCGCTTGGAGGCTTTGCATGAGCGACATTCCCATGTATCACGAGGGCTCCCGTCAATTGCAGGACCAGTTCGCCACGCGCAAGCTCGCCGACCGGCTGGTCGAGGTGCTGGCGCGCGAGGAGTTCACCGATGACGATCGCGCCTTCATTGAAAGCCGTCCGCTGTTTTTTCTCGCCACGGCCGACGCCGAGGGCCGCCCCGATTGCTCGCACAAAGGGGGGCTGCCGGGCTTTGTCCGGGTGGTGGATCGGCAAACCATCGCGTTCCCGAGTTATGACGGCAATGGCATGTTCAAGAGCCTGGGCAACCTTCTCGTCAATCCGCATGTGGGTTTGCTGTTCATCGACTTCGAGAGCCCCAGGCGGCTGCGCGTCAACGGGGAGGCAAGCGTGCATTCCGATGATCCGCTGCTGGCCGAATTCGTGGGTGCGCAATTGATGGTGCGTGTGCGCGCCAAGGCGATCTTCCCCAACTGCCCCCGGTACATCCACAAGATGCAGATCGTCGAGCAATCGGTTTACGCGCCCTGCGAAGGCCACACGCCGCCGGTGCCCAAGTGGAAGCAGTTCCCCGAGTTTCGGGATGTACTGCCGCCCGGCGATCCCGCCGCGGACCCGCCTCCGCCCCGCCGATAAGGCCCCTGGCCGTGCTGCATTGAACTAATCTCCGCGCAGCGTCACGAAGTGCCATCTCCAGGAGATGTGCAATGGACCGCGCCGGCAGAAACCCCAGATTGAGTTCACCGGGGCCTGCGCATCGCACGGGCAAGTTGCCGGAACTGAAGGATGCGCACGAAGCGCGTTTGACAGCGCACGCCGCGCTTGGCCAGGCCCTGCTCAAGATTCACTCGGGAAACGCCGCCGCGGCCGGCAAGACAGCAGAGTCCTTGTTGAGGCGTGTCAGAGCTCCGGAATTCGATCTCACGGGCCTGTCACCCGCGGAGGCCAACTGTGTAAAGCGCATGCCGGCCGAAGCGTGGATGGCGCTGCAGCGGTATGCCCAGGCAAGCAACGAGGTCGGCATCACGTCGGTTGCCTTGAGCTCCCTGTTCGACATTGATACGAGACTGATGGATGGGCTTGCGCAGTTGCACGTGCAACACGTCGCTTTGGGCCGCCCCGTCAGCGGCACACTGATGGCCAGACTGCAAACCTTGCCGTTTCTGGAACACCTGTCTCAACGGGGGCCGGCCCAAGGCCAGCCGGAGTACGCGGCACTGCTGCAAGAACGCGTCGCCCAGTCACCCGAAACGCCTTCTTTGCGTGGTGCCAACCAACCGCCGCGGACAGTCCGCAAGATGAACGGCAAACCAGGGCTTCGCCGGAGCGTGGCACCAGACGACAGAAAGCTGCAAACCGGGCTGAACGATGCCATGAAGTCGGGCAACGGCCGTGAAGCAAGATTTTTCGTCGGCGCGATTCTCAGGGCGCAGCTTGGCCCTCGGCTAAGGCTGGAGTTGCTGATGGCGCAAGCCGCGCCCGAGGAGGCGAAACCCGCGGCCTTGCCGCCCAGGAAGCTGGTTGGGTGCTTGCCCCCCAGGAAGATCTTCGTGCCCCAACTGTCGGCGTTCGTGGAGGACTTGGCCCATGAGCAGCAGCCAGCGGAAGCGCAAGTGGCCTCACCGTTGTTGGGTCGCATGTGCGCCGGGTTCGGCCCCGCGTCACAAACGGGCCCGCCAAGTCCGCAGGACGAAGCAGTCGGCGATTACCTTGATGAAATCCTGAACTCGGACATGCCGGCGCAGGACAAGGGCACAGTTTGCGCTTCAACGGTTTCGACCCCGCAGGGCCCCCGTACCGCCGCGCAGTTGGCTATGCAAGACGGCCACCCCCTCGCGGCAGCCAGGATGATCCTGGCGATCCTCGAGTGCCACCGCGGGGCTGATGAAAAACTGGAGCTGCTGGCGATGTTGGGGGTGAGCAGGGTGGAAGTCGACACTGCCTTGTCCGCGCTGGAGCTGCAAAAGATGCCATGGGTCAGCGAAATGAATCGCCTGTGGAAGGCTGGCTGGGACGCTCTGGCGCTGATGGCCGGCGATGCCCGTGTCACCCTGAAGGACACCGCTGCGGCCAAGCCCGCAGTGCTGCATGCGGAACGGATGTGGACCAAAGGTTCTGGCAAGGTGCTCTGCGTGGCGGATCGGGAAATTCCGCAGCTCAGGTTTCAGCGTGTCGACGAACAGACTTTCGAGGCGGCAGGGCGATTTTGCTACGCCTTGGATCCCGACTGGCTTGTGAAGCACACGGCGGGCATACCGGTTGCGTAGGGGATTCCTGAGCCTCCTCTTGACTTCGAACGGAACCAAGCGTCGAGCGTTGTTACGAAAGTGGAGGCTACCTGAGGTGAAGGCGCAGGGAATGTTCCCACGCACGTGAACCAGGAGCCATGAGATTCTTATAGGAGAGCCTAATCGTGCGCGCAACCAGTAACAGCAACATGGGCAATGCCGAGCGGGTGGCCAACGCTTTCGTCTCCAATTCCGAGGCTGGCATCCCGCTAAATGACACCGATTACGCAAGTGATCTAACTTCACTACGTCTCGCGATAGAAAGTGCATCCCGTGACACGTTGTCTGATCCTGACAGCGAATGCCGACAGTCGATGAAACTCCTGGCTACCTTCGCTGCAGACCCCGGGCCTATGGGCGCCCCAGCGCGAGAGGCGCTGCGCGACCTGTATGAAAAACCCCCTGAAGGTATGGATGCAGAGGTGCGAGCCCAACTACTCAATACGGCGTTGGAGGTTTGCGAGTCCTGCGACGGCAAGTCCGCTACCGTGCTCTATATGGCTGGACGCTCCGCTGATCCACCCGACGGCAACAGCGGTGCAGGCGTTCGCCAAAATATTGGTAAGGCACTTTCGCTCAAACTAGGGGCGGGATTCGAACGCGAGCCCGATCTCGATCTTCTTGCGGCAGATCGGGTGCCAAGCAACACCGAGCTGCAGGCGGCAGCTGACAAACTCAAGAATCTGAACTGGGGCAAACGGGTATCGATAGCCAAGCCCGACGCCGCCAAGCAGGGCTTCGAGCGCATGTTGAGCGACGTGGCAGTCCATCAAAAGACGGTCACCGTGTGGGTCGAAGGCGCTAACGGCCATTGCGTTCCGGTAGTGGCCCAACCGCTTCCTTCAGGTGAAATCCGCTTCCATGTAATTGCCCAAAATGAAGCAGGCGAAGAGGTGGGAAAACAACTGTCAGAACTTTCTGGAGACGATTGCGTTATCACCCATAAGGTCGAAGACACTTACCTGACATTGAAGCACGTCAATGCCAACGTGGATCACGATAGCGGGGTGGGCGGCGCAATTCGGGCGCACATTGACGCCACTAAAAACATGAACGCGGACAAGCGGGAGGCCGTGAAGCTTGTAGCGCAGACCGAGATGTTTGAGGCAGCTTCAGGAACTCGAGCGGCGCTGCCTGCTTCCCCGCCCCACGCCAAGAGTTTGGAGGACAACTTCAACACTCAGGGCTTAACGGTGCGCTCCGGTCGAGTCCATTCGGGTATCGACGGCATCGCGGAAATCTTCAGCTTGAAAGAGGCCATTGAGTTGGCGCCGAAGGACGCGCAACTCATGATGACATACATGACGAAGCTTAATGTCCAGCAGGCCGCTCCGGAAAGACAAAATTTCTTCGGACCGGCCCTCGCCTTTGTCAACGGCTTTAATGAAGGCAAAGCCCCCCTGCTGTTCAAAAACGTTGACCCGTCGGGTCCGCTCGCTTCTATCTCCAAAACGCTGCACGGCGTTGATTCAGGAAAGAAAATCATTGACCTCATGGTCAAACACCAGCAGACGCTCCTGCAGGAATGTCGTGATGCAAAAGACCTTTCGCAACTGAAGAACAAATTGGAGAAGGTTGTCGAGGCACAAGCCAAGTTGTTAGGCGGGATCAACACCGCCATAGCCGATTTGGAAAAATTTGAGAGCGAGGACCTGACCTCGCTGAACCCGGAAATCGCTGCCCAGGCCAAAGCGCAGGCAAAAGATCTGCTCGCCGTGTCGAAGCGATATCGCGAATGCCTCACCGGTGAGAACAGCGCACAGGGCAATGTGTATGCGGACTTCGTGGCATTCGCCAAGCAGGCCACGACATTCGGGCCATCACTGGAAGCCGCGCAGGCGATGTTCAAGGGGATAGGTAGCAAAGCGCGCACGGTTCCGACGCCGCCCGTTGCGCTACAACGACCACCTCCGGAAATCTTCGTAAAGTTACCACCGGAGGTGACTGGCGCGATGCAGGTTAATGCGCCCTTGCAACCAATGCAAGCGTCGCCCGCGCCGGCGACTCGTGCGGAAATGAAGACGCTTGCCTCAGCCATGGGCTTCTTCAAGGACGATATCGGGCAAGCAACGAACATCTGGGAGGAAGTGGCCCACATCGCGAATGTCGGGACGGGCTTACGTGGTGCTGGCTTCCTGAAACGCAGAAGGTTGACCGAGGAGGTCGAGCGCCGATTGAACAAAGTGCCGGAGTCCCACAAGCGGTTCGCGACCGCCCTCATGAAAGCCACCGCAGTACCTTCAACGCTCGCTAAATCGCCGCTGTGGGCGCACCTTAACAAGAACCGTGATGCCGACCGTGCTCGCCGTGCCGAAGAACATCGGAAAGAAGCTCCAAGTGAGGGGGTCGGCTCGCTTGATAAGGTCGCGGCAAGTATTCTTGAGCAAAGCGCCCTGGCCGTGGATGCGTTAGCCGCTCAACTCTTAATTCGACTCCAGATGCTCAGCAGTGACCTGGCGAAGCACGCGGCTTATGTGACATCGAATAATCCGGATGACGCAAAGTACATAATGTTCAAGAAACAAGTGACCGAGACTGAGAGCTACCTACAGGGCCTGGGCAAGTGGATTGACGATGGCATCGATGAGCTCAACGCCGTTTTGACGTCCGTGGACGGTGGCGTTACCGAAAAAGTGAAAGCCGATGCAAAGACCATGCGGGACGCGTTGGACATCTTGCACGCCACCTTCAACGATCCGAAGGGTATTCCGCAGTATTTTTTCAATTTCACCAAGGCGGCGCTTGCTTCTCCCGACAACCTGAAGCAAGCGGCAGATGCTCTGATCGTTTGAGCGTTCGCCGAGATCAACTGCGTCAGCCCACTTCCACAACCGCGAAATCGCGCGTCAACCGATCGATCTCCTCCCGCGGGAGGCCCGATTCATCCAGCAGCGCCAGCAGCAGCGGCCCCCACTGCGCGTCATCGCGGTGAGCGGTGGCCACCAAAGCCGATAGCACATCGCGAGGGCTCACGCCCAGGTACTGCAGCAAGATCTGCGACAAAAGAGCATCAGGCGATGCGCTCAAAATTCCGCACATCATGGCAGCCGCGGCGCCCGGATTGTCATTGGCAAGCGCGGTTTGCGCGGCCGTCGTGGCCGGGTTGCCATGCATCGCCGCACAGAGCATCGTCTTGAACGCGACGGAGAGATTGCCCGACGCCGCGATTTCATGCACGTAGCCGAAAATGGTTCGATGCTGGTGCACGCGCAGGTCGCGATGCACTCCCTGGAGCTGCCGCGCCGTGGCGATCGAGTGCAACAGCGGTACGTCGAACTCCAATCGCGTTG
The DNA here is from genome assembly GCA_029237735.1 of Ramlibacter sp. Classification (GTDB taxonomy): domain Bacteria; phylum Pseudomonadota; class Gammaproteobacteria; order Burkholderiales; family Burkholderiaceae_C; genus Ramlibacter. The sequence goes on from JAQZBU010000078.1 coordinate 32,989, forward strand.
AGACTGGCCACAACAACAGCTTCAGCTGCAGCAGCGGCTCCAGCGCGCTGCTCGGCGAGGATGCGATCAGCCTGGTGAAACGCGCCGCCGTGTCGGCCTGCGCGTGACTGAACGCCCCGTACAGCCCGCCACTGAGCCACAGCAGCCTGAATTTCTGCTCGGGCGGCATCACTTGCGCAGGCGTTTCAAGTATCGCGGCGACACACCTTTCCATCTCGGTGGTGCGGCCGTTGCTCATGGCGTGGCCCAGATCTTCGAATCCCTCGGAGTCGGCGTCGATGTCATCGTCTATAGCCACCGGAATCATTTCGATTTGCATACGAGTCTCCTTGATCTGGCCTTTGATGTGCGCGCAGCTTTTACCTTGCGAGCTCTTGCAATTGCGCCAGCGTCTCTTCCCAGCTGACGTGCTCGTCCGTCTTTTGCCGCAGAAACTGGCGGATGGCTTCGTGCTTGTCGATTGCGATGTCCGCAATGCGGTCGGAGCCCTTTTTGTATTCGCCGACTTTCAGCAGCAGCTCGATGTCCTGGTACTTGGCCATGAGCTCTCGCACCGTGCCCGCCGCCTCCTTGTGCTCGG
>JAQZBU010000079.1 GCA_029237735.1 Ramlibacter sp.
CAACTCCGGCATCATGGTTTCCGACGAGATGTCGCGCTACTGCTTCATCTGGCTCACCTATATCGGCGCGATGATCGCCATGCGCGAGCGCGGCCACCTTGGCGTGGACACGCTGGTCAAGCACCTGCCGGTGTTCGGCAAGAAGGCCTGCCTCTTCGTCAGCGAGGCGCTGATGCTGTTCACCAACTGGCTGTTCTTTTTGGGTACCTGGAAGATGCACGAGCTTCAGGTGACCAATGTGTCGCCGGTAGTGGGCATTTCGATGATCTGGGTGTATGGCATCGGCTACGTCGTGGCTGTGGTGATGGCGCTCTTTAACTTGAGCGTGCTGTATCGGCTCTTCACCGGGACGCTCAGCGAGGAAGAACTCGTGCAGGTGGTGGAGTCGGAGGACGTGGTGCACGTGGCGCCGGTGCCGCTGGCCGGGGGAGAAAAAGCGTGACGGTTTCTGTTTTCGTATTCAGCCTGCTGGGCGCCATGGCGATCGGCATGCCGATCGCCTACGCGCTGCTGGTGTGCGGCCTCGCGCTCATGGGGTTCATGGCTTTTACCGGGGTATTGCCCGCGTTCGACAGCCAGATCCTCGCGCAGCGTTTCGTCGATGGCGCCGACAACTTCCCGTTGCTGGCCGTGCCTTTCTTCCTGCTGGCAGGGGAGTTCATGAACGCAGGCGGCCTGTCGCGCCGCATCGTGAACCTGGCCATGGCGTGGGTCGGGCACTTCCGCGGTGGCCTCGGTTACGTGGCGGTGCTCGCCGCGGTGATCATGGCGTCGCTCTCGGGCTCGGCGGTGGCCGACACGGCCGCGCTGTCGGCGCTGCTGATCCCCATGATGAAGCAGGCCGGCTACCAGGTGAACCGCTCCGCGGGGCTCATCGCCTCCGGCGGCATCATCGCGCCCGTGATCCCGCCGTCGATCGGCATGATCATTTTCGGCGTGGCAGGCAACGTGTCGATCACCAAGCTATTCCTCGCGGGCATCGTGCCGGGCATCCTCATGGGCGCGGCGATCGGCGCCACCTGGTGGTGGCTGGCCCGCCGGGAGAACGTGCGGGCAGCCCCGCGCGTCGGCATGACCGAACGCCTGCGTATCACCTGGGCGGGCAGCCTCGCGCTCGCGTTGCCGGTCGTGATTCTGGGCGGCATGAAATTCGGCGTGTTCACGCCGACGGAAGCGGCGGTCGTCGCCGCCGTGTACAGCTTCGTAGTGGGCATGTTCGTCTACCGCGAGCTCAAGGTGAAAATGCTCTACAGCCTGGTGCTGGCCGCGGGCAAGACCACCGCCATCGTCATGTTCCTGGTGGCCGCCGCCATGGTGAGCGCCTGGCTGATCACGGTAGCCAACATCCCGACCGAGGTAGCCAACCTGCTCGCGCCCTTCATGGACAACAAGACCATGCTGATGTTCGTGATGATGGTGATCGTGGTCATCGTTGGCACCGCGCTGGACTTCACGCCGACGGTGCTGATCCTCACGCCGGTGCTGATGCCTGTCGTGCTCAAGGCCGGCATCGACCCCGTGTACTTCGGCGTGATGTTCATCATGAATAACGCGATCGGCCTGATCACGCCGCCGGTCGGCACCGTGCTCAACGTGGTGTGCGGCGTGGCAAAGATCTCGCTGGACGACGCCTTCAAGGGAGTCATGCCGTTCTTCCTCGCCCAGCTTGCAGTCCTGTTCGGGCTGGTCCTGTTCCCGGAAATCGTCCTCGTACCCCTCAAGTTCCTGATGCGATGAACCTTCCCTTTTTCCGTCCTGTCGTTTACCTCAAGGAGATCCTCATGTTCAAACGACGTACCCTGGTCGCGTTCGCGGCCACCGCCCTGCTTGCAGCGGCCCCCGCCTTCGCGCAGTTCGCCGATCGCACCATCAAGTTCACCAACGGCGTGAACGAAGATCATCCGGTCGGTGTCGGCGTGAAGAAGATGCAGGAAATCCTGGCAGCCAAGACCGGCGGCAAGATGAAGATCAACGCCTTCTGGGGCGGCGCCGCCGGCGGCGATCTGCCCGCGACGCAGGCGCTGCGCGCAGGCACGCAGGAGATGGTGTGCACGTCTTCCTCGCCGCTGGTGGGCATCGTCAAGGAACTGGGCGTGTTCGACTTGCCCTTCCTCTTCGCCAATGAGCGCGAAGCTGACGCGGTGCTCGACGGCCCGGCCGGCCAGTACTTCAACAAGAAGCTGGAAGAAGCCGGCCTCGTGAACCTGGCCTACTGGGAGAACGGCTTCCGCAACCTCACCAACAGCAAGCGGCCGGTCGCGAAGGTCGAGGATTTCGACGGCGTGAAGGTTCGCGTCATGCAGAACAACATCTTCCTGGACACGTTCAAGACGCTGGGCACGAACGCGGTGCCGATGGCGTTCGGCGAAGTGTTCACCGCGCTGGAGACCAAGACCATCGACGGCCAGGAGAACCCCTTCGTCACCATCGAAACGTCGAAGTTCAACGAAGTGCAGAAGTACCTCTCCGTCACCCGCCATGCGTACACGCCGTTCCTCGTGCTGTACAGCAAGAAGCTGTGGGACCAGCTGAACCCGCAGGAGCAGGCCGTTCTGCGTGAAGCCGCCATCGAAGGCCAGAAGGTGCAGCGCGCCGCCAACCGCGCGCTGAACGAAAAGTCACTGGCCAGCCTCAAGGCCAAGGGAATGCAGGTCAACGACGTGACGCCGGCCGAGCAGCGCCGCATGTTCGAGAAGGTAAAGCCTGTCTACGACAAGAACGTGCCGACCATCGGCCCGGACGCTGTCAACGTCGTGCTCGACGCGCTGAAGAAGGCACGCGGCGGTTGAAAATCACCCAGCTGGAAACCGTCCGCCTGGGCGAGTTTCCGAACATCCTCTGGGTGCAGCGCCACGCCTGAAGGGCCAGGACCCGCTGGCCATTGAATCGCGCAACCGCGATCTCACTGGCTACCTCGGCTGGCGCGGCTCCGGCGTGGAGACGCGCGGCAATTCCGCGGTGGACATCGCGCTGTGGGACATCTTCGGCAAAGCGGCGGGCATGCCCGTGCACACCGCGCTGGGCGGCAAAAGCCGCGACGCCATCCGCATCTACAACACCTGCGCGGGCTACCAGTACATCCGCAGCGATGCCAACCAGACCTCGTCCAACTGGGGGCTGGGCAACGCCAGCGGCCCGTATGAAGACCTGCAGGGATTCCTGCACCATGCCGACGAACTGGCGCAGTCGCTGCTGTCCGAAGGCGTGACGGCGATGAAGATCTGGCCGTTCGATCCGGCGGCCGAGAAGAGTCACGGCCAATACATCAGCAACGCCGACCTCGACGCGGCGCTGGAGCCGTTTCGCAAGATCCGAAGCGCGGTAGGCGACCGCATGGACATCATGGTGGAGTTCCACAGCCTGTGGCGCCTGCCGATGGCGCAGAAGATCGCCCGCGCGCTCAAGCCGTTCAATACCTTCTGGCATGAAGACGCGATCCGCATGGATTCGCTGGACCTGCTCAAGCAATACGCGAAGGACTGCGACGCGCTCATCTGCGCCAGCGAGACGCTCAGCTACAAGTGGGGCTTCAAGGATTACCTGCAGACCGGCGTGGCCGGCGTGGCGATGCTCGACTTGAGCTGGTGCGGCGGCCTCACGGAGGCGCGAAAGATTGCGGGCATGGCCGATGCGTGGCAGCTTCCGGTTGCGCCGCACGATTGCACCGGGCCCGTGGTGTGGGCGGCTTCGACGCACCTGTCGCTGCACGCACCCAACGCGCTGGTGCAAGAGAGTGTGCGAGCTTTCTACACCGGCTGGTACAAGGAGCTCGTCACAGAGCTTCCAGTGGTGAAGGACGGGATGATCAGCCTTTCGGACAAGCCGGGCCTGGGGCTGGAGCTGCTGCCTGACCTGCACAAGCGTGACGACGCGATGGTGCGCGTGTCCTGAGGATGAGGTGTCCACCGTCGACCTGATCCTGCGACCAAACGCAGAACTATGAACGACAGGACATTAGGCGCGGCGCAACTCAGACGACAGCATCACCCGGCGCCCTTTCGATGCCGGCACGGCTTTGAGCAGTGCCCGCGCAACGGCAGCGGCCTCGATTGCCTTCAGGTTGTCCGGAATAAGCGGCGCGAGCAACTTGGAGACGTTCAGCGCCAGCTTCTCACCGCCGCGCACGGGTTGGCCCAGCGCCTCACGGTCGCCCACCAGGAACGACGGCCGCGCGATCACGAGCGTGTCGAAGCCGAGCGCCGAGAGAGCGGCTTCCATCTCGCCCTTCACGCGGTTGTAGAAGATCCGCGATCGCGGGTCGGCGCCCATGGCGCTCACCACGCCCAGGCGGCTCGCGCCTGCGGCCTTCGCGGCTTTCGCGACAGCGAGCACGGCATCGAAGTCAACCGCGCGGAACGCTTCCTGGCTGCCCGCGACCTTGATCGTGGTGCCCAGAGCGACGAAGGCCTCGCCAACGCTGGGTAGCGCGGGCAAGGCCCTGGAAAAATCGACCCGGTGCTGGGTCAGCCTGGGATGCTTCAGTTGAAGCTCCCGGCGGCCCAGCGAGTGGACCATCGCCACTGAATCATCAGCCAGGAGTCCTTGCAGGATTTCCCGGCCGACAAGGCCGGAAGCGCCGGCGATCAGCACTGAGCGGGGCAGGGCGGCGTCCATGGTGGGACGCATCCTACCCGCGATGTGTCAGCGCGCGAAGCGCGAAGGCGCGCGCGAGCCGTTGCCGCCGCCACCGCCACCGCCGCGACGGTTGCCGCCGCCACCACCGCCACGCCGGCCGGCGCCCAGGCTGTCGATGCTGGTGCGGGTCGGGTCGGGCTGGCCGCCCACGTTCACGCGCTGCAAGCCGTTCATGTCGCGCCGACCGGGCATGTTGGTGCGCAGCGGATCGATATTGCTCGGCATCCGGTCGTCGTCGTGGTCTTCGCGCTGGCGGTTCTGCACGGGCTGATGCGGCTGCTGCGGCTGCGCAGTGCGCGGCGGGCGGGGTTGCTGTTGGGCGCGTTGGCCCTGCGGCTGCGCACCGTTGCGCCCGCCGTTGCCGTTCCCATTGCGGGCACCGTTCCCGTTGCGCGCACCGTTACCGCCACCGTTGCGATCCCCGTTGCCGGAGCCGCCGCGTGCGCCTTGCTCGCCCTTGTTGTCGCGGATGCGCTGCATCATTTCCTGGCGCGCGGCCTTGGCGGCGGCCTGCATCACGTCACGGCTGGGCGGCTTGCCCAGGCCGCCCCAGATGGTCTGGCGGCCCATGGCGATCGGTTCAGCGCGCTCGCCGGGTTCCGGCGCGAAGCCTTCGACGACCTGCGTGGGGATCTGCTGCTTGGTGAAGCGCTCGATCTCCTTCATGAAGCCTTCCTCGTCCAGGCACACGAAGCTCACGGCCTGGCCTTCGGCGCCCGCGCGGCCGGTGCGGCCGATGCGGTGCACGTAGTCTTCCGGCACGTTCGGGATTTCGAAGTTCACGACGTGCGGCAGGTCGTCGATGTCGATGCCGCGGGCGGCGATGTCGGTGGCCACCAGCGCGCGGATGTCGCCGCTCTTGAAGCCGCCCAGCGCCTGCGTGCGCGCCGACTGGCTCTTGTTGCCGTGCAGCGCCATCGCGTTGATTCCGTTCTTGGTCAGGAACTCGGCCACGTTGTTGGCGCCGAACTTGGTCCGCGTGAACACCAGCACCTGGCTCCAGTCGTGTTCCTTGATGACGTGCGCGAGCAGCTGCTTCTTTTTGGCGCGGCTGACCGGGTGCACGTACTGCGTGATGCGCTGGACGGTGGTGTTGCGCGGCGTCACCTGGATGCTCTTCGGGTTCTTCAGCAGGCCGTTGGCCAGCTCTCGGATTTCGTCGCTGAACGTGGCCGAGAAGAGCAGGCTCTGCTTTTCCTTGGGCATCAGCGCAAGAATCTTCTTCACGTCGGGCAGGAAGCCCATGTCCAGCATGCGGTCGGCTTCGTCGAGCACGAGGATTTCGACGGTCGAGAGGTCGAGATTGCCCTGCTGCTGCAGGTCAAGCAGGCGGCCCGGGGTAGCCACGAGGATGTCGACGCCACGCTTGATGCGGTCGATCTGCGGGTTCATGCCCACACCGCCGAAGATGACGGTCGAGGTCAGTTGCAGGTACTTGCCATACGTACGGATGGATTCCTCCACCTGCGCGGCAAGTTCACGCGTGGGCGTGAGCACGAGGGCGGCGACGCCGTCCTTGCCAAATTTGTTCTTCCTGCTGGTGCCGGCGTTCAGCTTGTGCAGCATCGGCAGCGTGAAAGCGGCCGTCTTGCCGGTGCCTGTCTGGGCGCCGCCGAGGAGGTCATGCCCTTCGAGCACGGCGGGAATCGCCTGGGCTTGGATGGGGGTGGGGGTTTCGTAGCCTTGCTCGTGCACGGCTTTGAGAATGGCCGGAGCCAGGTTCAATTCGTCAAAATTCATTTAGGGTGCGCCATCCGTGGCGCTTGGGAATCGGCCTGTACGGCGCTGTAGGGCACCGAGCCAGTCAAAGGCAGATGAGGTTTTCTTAATGGGAGCCTGCGGGCGCGGAATTTGATGGTCCTAGCCTGCTTCGTCCCCAGCGAGACGCTGAGGTTGCGGGCAACTGGAGTCCGCAACAGCCGCTATTGTCGCATGGATCGCCGGATCGCGACTTTTGCCGGAGTGCCGTGTCGCATTTGCCACGCGCCGGCGCCCGCCCGCAAGGGAAAAAACTGGCGCCGTCCACCTGTCGAGCTGATAATTGGTTTGCATTACAAAACTGACATGCCCACCCTGCTGAAGCTCCGACTCGGTGTCTCCGACGATCCCACAGCCTTCCAGCCGTCGCTCAACGACTGCCTGGAAGCCATGCTGCAACAGGCGGACCTGCTCGTGACGGACATGCTGGATGCCCTGGTTGCCGCCTGCGCGCCGAACAGCCCTCGCCGCATCCCCGCCTTCCAGGAGCCGAGCATCAAGGGCGCGATCGAGTCCTTGTCGGCCGACGCAAAGGCCGTGTGCGCCTCCTACCGCGCCGAACTCACGCGTATCGTGTATGAAGGTGGTGGCAAGGAGCTTGCCAACACGGAGCTGCTGCGTTTTGAAGACCTGCGCCTCTTCGAGGAAGCGGAGCTCGACCAGAGCATCGAGGTGGCGCGCGCCCAGCAAGAAGTCAACCTGGCTGTCGACGACGTGCTGCCCGCATTGGACGCGTTGATGAGCACGCTGCTGGGTTGGCGCACCATCCAGCCTGGGCTGAACCCCCTGCGCCCCGAGGCCTTCGTGCGTGCCTTGCAGTCATGCCTGCAAGTGCACGTGCCCGACGCTCATGTGCGCGAATCGCTGATTGCCCCCGCCGCCGGCCTGCTGGGCACCAACCTGCGCCGCCTGTACCGCGAGCTGTCCGATTACCTGCGCTCCTGCGGCGTCGAGCTGGCGGTTCCCATCGGCGGGCGGGTGCAAAAAGGCCGCGGTTCGAGTGGCTCGCCAGTGGCCGATTCAATTTCCAAGACGCTGCTGACGCTGGACCGCCTGCGCAAGCTGCTGGCCGGCGATTTGGACGCCCGGCCGCGCCCCGATTTCCTCTACACGGTGCCGGCGTCGATGGCGATGCTGCAGGACATGAAGCAGGTCGATGTGCTCGTCCAGAAGCTCGAAAAGCGCCCCAAGGCGCCCGCGCCGACAGCCTCGCCGGACATGCTGGCCGCCCCGGAGCCCGAGGCCGCAGATGCCACACCGCCGCACCTGGGCCTCCAGCTGGGCGAGGAGGTGGTCCGCCTCATGTTCGACAATTTGGCGCAAGACCAGCGGTTGCTGCCCGAATTCAAGCGCCAGCTCAAGGCCATCGAGCCGGCCGTGCTCAAGCTGACCAAGGAAGACTCTCGCTTCTTCAGCGACCGAACGCACCCCGCGCGGCAGTTCCTGGACCGCATCACGCAGCGCAGTCTTGCCTTCTCGTCCGAGAGCCACGCGGGCTGGCGCCGGTTCCTGATGACGGTGGAAGACTCGGTGCAATGGCTCGGCAGCAAGGTAGTCGACGCAGACACTTTCGGCGAACTGATGGACCACCTGCAGGAAAAGTGGGTGGAACACGATCAGGTCGTGATGCAGCGCCGCGAGGACGCGGCACGCACCCTGCTGCATGCGGAACAGCGCAACTTGCTGGCGCAGAAACTGGCCGCCGAGTTCGTCCAGGCCACCGACGGCCTCGAAGTCGCGGACTTCGTCGTCGACTTTCTGCGCAATTCATGGGCCCAGGTGGTGGCTGAGTCCGAGCTCAGCTGCGTGGATGGCTCGAGCGACCCGTTCGGCTACCGCGCGATGGTGGACGACCTCATCTGGAGTGTGCAGAAAAGCACCTCCACCCGTGGTCGAGCCAAGCGGCTGGTACAGATGATTCCGGGCTTGCTGACCAAGCTGCGCGAGGGCCTGCACCGCATCGATTACCCGCCTGAGCTCACCGCCCGTTTTTTCAACAACCTGATCACCATCCACCGCGCCGCCGTGCACGAAGGACGCGATGCGATCAGCCAGAGCGCCGCCGATGCCGCCGAGGGCCAGGAATCCAGATTCAGCGACAGCATGCAGGAGGTCGCCGCCCTGTGGCTGGACAGCCGGGAAACGCAGGAGTCCGGCTATCTGCCGGACGACGCGCTCGAGCCTGAGCGCGTCGCCAGTCCGGAGGCGGTGCAGGAAGAAGCCGCGGCGCCGGCGCCGGTGCGGGCGGGCGAGATGCACACCGGCACCTGGGTCGAGCTGATGGTCAACAACCAGTGGATCCGCGCCCAACTGACTTGGGCCAGCCCCCATGCGACACTTTTCATGTTCACCTCGCTGGCGGGAACGGCGCATTCGATGTCCAAGCGCACCCTGGACCGCCTGCGGGCCCAGGGCCAGATCAAAGTCATCGCCGAGCGGCATGTGGTGGATGAGGCGCTGGACCAGGTCGCCAAGGCCGCGCTGAAGAACAGCGTCGAAGGCAAGGGCCAGCCTTAAGAAAGTAGCGCAGAAACCGCTTCCATTGGCGGTTGCAAGGTGGCGATACAGCCCCATCTGCCGGGGACTACGATAATCGACGGTTTTCCCCCCGCATTCCAGAACCCCCTATGGCCCAGTACGTCTACACCATGAACCGCGTCGGCAAGATCGTGCCGCCGAAGCGACAGATCCTCAAGGACATCTCGCTGTCCTTCTTCCCCGGCGCCAAGATCGGCGTGCTCGGCCTGAACGGCTCGGGCAAATCGACCCTGCTCAAGATCATGGCGGGCGTCGACAAGGAATACGAGGGCGAGGCCACGCCCATGCCGGGCCTGGACATCGGCTACTTGCCGCAAGAGCCCAAGCTCAATCCCGAGCACACGGTGCGCGAAAGTATCGAGGAGGCCATGGGCGAAGTGTTCGCCGCCAAGGCCAAGCTCGAAGAGGTGTACGCCGCCTATGCCGAGCCCGACGCCGATTTCGACGCGCTGGCCGCTGAACAGGCCCGCCTCGAGGCCATCATCGCCACCGCCGGCACCGACTCCGAGCACCAGCTCGAGATCGCCGCCGACGCACTGCGCCTGCCGCCGTGGGACGCAATCATCGGCGTGCTGTCCGGTGGTGAGAAGCGCCGCGTCGCCTTGTGCCGCCTGCTGCTGGCCAAGCCCGACATGCTGCTTCTGGACGAGCCCACCAACCACCTCGACGCCGAATCCGTCGAATGGCTGGAAGTGTTCTTGAAGCGCTTCCCCGGCACTGTGGTGGCCATCACCCACGATCGTTACTTCCTGGACAACGCCGCCGAGTGGATTCTCGAGCTCGATCGTGGCATCGGCATTCCCTGGAAGGGAAACTACAGCACCTGGCTGGAAGGCAAGGAGGCGCGGCTCGAAGCCGAGCAGAAGTCCGAGGACGCCCACACCAAGGCCATGAAGAAGGAGCTGGAGTGGGTGCGACAGAACCCCAAGGCCCGCCAGGCCAAGAGCAAGTCGCGCCTGGCGCGATTCGAGGAACTTTCCGACTACGAATACCAGAAGCGCAACGAGACTCAGGAGATTTTCATCCCCGTGGCCGACCGCCTGGGCAATGAAGTGATCGAATTCAAGAACGTCACCAAGTCCTTCGGCGACCGCGTTCTGATCGACAACCTGAGCTTCAAGGTGCCGGCCGGCGCCATCGTCGGCATCATCGGCCCGAACGGCGCGGGTAAATCCACGCTGTTCAAGTTGATCGGCGGCAAGGAGCAGCCGGACGCAGGCGAGGTGAAGATCGGCTCCACGGTGAAGATGGCCTTTGTCGACCAGCACCGCGACGAGCTCGAGAACCAGAAGACCGTATGGGAGGACATCTCCGGTGGCCTGGACATTCTCAACGTCGGCAAGTTCCAGATGGCAAGCCGCGCCTACGCGGGCCGCTTCAACTTCAACGGCGGCGACCAGCAAAAGCGCGTGGGCACGCTCTCGGGCGGTGAGCGCGGCCGATTGCATCTGGCCAAGACGCTGATCGCGGGCGGCAACGTGCTGCTCCTGGACGAGCCGTCGAACGACCTGGACGTGGAAACCCTGCGTGCTTTGGAAGACGCCCTGCTGGAATTCGCCGGCAGCGTGATGGTGATCAGCCATGACCGCTGGTTCCTCGACCGCATCGCCACGCACATCCTGGCCGCCGAAGGCGACAGCCAGTGGACGTTCTTCGACGGCAATTACCAGGAGTACGAGGCCGACAAGGTCCGCCGCCTGGGCGAGGAAGGCGCCCGGCCGCACCGCATGCGCTTCAAGGCGCTGAAGTAACCCGCGCTTCTGTCATGCCGGGCTTGACCCGGCATCCCCCTCACTTGTCATGCCGGGCTTGACCCGGCATCCATAGTGGCACGCCTGCACGGCCGTCGCCGAATCTGAAGTCGTCCGGAACTAATCCGGTTTCCCGGTTACTCAATTGCCACCATCAAGGCAACCAGGAAAGGAACGACCATGAACCATGACAACAACGCCGCCGCGGCTTCCTATCAACGGGCTGCGGATTTCGGCAATCGCCCGAGCTTCGGCCCTGCGCCGGACATGGGAGCCCCGCAGGCCGCTACCGGCCGCGACAAGTTTGAGGCAGCGGTCAGGGAGTTCGCCACGTGGGTGAACCTCGATCCGGAAGGCATGCTCACTGGCGAGACCTTCCGGGTGAACGGCGTACCGATCACCCTGATGCATTACGGCATTGCCGACCCTGGTGGTGCCACAGTCATCGTGGACTACGGTGCCTTCACCCCGGAGACGGAATTAGTGGTCCTGCGCGGACTGTTGGAGCACAACCTGCAGACTCCCGGCGCGCGGCACGGCTACTTCGCGGTGGCCCCCGAGGTCAACCGGATCTTCTATTGCATGCGCGTGGAGCTCGACAACGCGCAAAACGGCGCGGCGGCGATCGGCCAGACCGTGGGCATGGCTGTCCAGTCGGCGCAGGCACTGGCTTCCGCCGTTGTGGATTCGATGGATGTCTTCACCGGCAAGGGCAGTGCCGGCTTGAAAACGATCTAGTCCCGCCACGATGGGCTAACCATCAACTTTCCTGAATCGAGGACATGATGAACCGAACCGGAAGCGCCGATCGCCTGATCCAGCCGAGGCCTGCGAGCACCACCACGACCACCACCACCACGACCGCCACGACCGCCACGACCGTCGCGCGACCAGCCGATCCTGACGTCAGCATCCACATGCCGTCCGACGAGAACAAGGCGGGTAGCCCACCAGTCGCCGAAGCGCAGCCCCGCGTCTTCACTCGTGCGTGGTTTGGCGCTCAAAAGTGCGAGTATGGAATGTCGTGTCTCAAGGGCACGTACAGTTTTGTCACGTCCATGGCCAAGTTCACCAGCAGCTCGGCCGCCGGCGCGCTCTCGCTATCGCAGCTCGCCCTGGTGCTGTATGCGACGGGCAACCCGGAAATCGCCGGTGCGGTAGCCACCGCCGGTGCTGTGGCCGGCGCCACAGCCCATGTCGCGCACAAGTTCAAGAGTACTGAGCATTGCTCCCAGTTCCTCATGAAGCTTCTGGGAACCGCTCAACGCTTCCAGGCGGTCGCCGGGGGGTCCGCTCCGTGGTCCGGCCGCTTCGCGGGGATGATGCAGTCGTATGCCCTCACCAAAGCCGTCGAGGGCTCATTGGGCAACATCTGGGGCGTGGCCGCGCACGATGGCGCGTTCCGGGCGGTGCTGACGACAGGCACGTTGATGGGCATTTCGGATGCGTGCGGCATGGTGCAGGTCTGCAACGCCTCCATCCAGGAACTGGCCGCGTGGGCGGCTTTTTACGGCGAGACGCCCTTGATGCTGCCGGACCTGGCCGGCTCGGCGTCCAACCTGCAGAAGGGCGTGACATATGGTTTTGCGACCGCGGCGTCCGCCGAAGCGATGATTTCCGCCCAGCAGCTGCGGCCCGGCCTGCAGGTGTTGAGTCAGCCGAATTTCAATGCGCTGCTCATCGAGCCCTCGACGTCGGCGATGTTCAACAGCTCGGCGATCGGATTCCTGGTCGCGGCGATCTCCTATCATTACTCGGTCGACATGGAAGGGTCGGATTGGATCGATTGCAGCAAGCAGATCAACGGGGCCATCGATGCTGTCGAAAAGCACTTCAAGGCGACGGCAGAGGCAAGTGCCCGGAATGAAAAGTGCGGTGACACGCCTCTTGAGGATCTTTCCGAGGCCGAGCTGGTCGAATTGCAACAGGCTCAGAACGAGGCTGTCGAGGCCGAGAAGGCAGCCCGTAGTTGCTGCGCGACCCTTGGCAAGACACTCGAGGGCATCGGCAAGAAGCTGACGGCCGAATACGTGAGGGTCGTCGGAGGAACGATGGACATGGCCACGGTCAGCCCGTTTCGCAACTGCAAGAACTGCCTGGGTGACAGCCGGGTGGCCCAGACCATCGGCCTGGTCTGCCGGGCGTTGACCACGCCGGCAGCTGCGATCGGAGGCTTCGCGGCAATACAGACGCTGTTGCCCCAGCTCGATGACTCACCCGCCCTGCAACGAAGCGTGATGATGGCTGGTTACGCTGAGTACACGCTTTTCTGGTTGGGCACGCTGTTCCCGTGGCATGAGGCCCGCACCGACCCCGCGATGGACGACCTCCGGGCGACGGAGCGCACGTTGCAGTCCGAGCTTTTCCGCGCGGGCTTGATCACCGTCGGAACAGGCGCGCTGTCGCTGATCGCGGACCATCTCCTGGACGAAGCGATTGGCGGTCGGCGCTCTGCGAACAATTGGAGCGATGTCAGCGGCTTCGTGCTGATGGGCGGGGGGGCTATCGGCCTAGGCGCCAACCTGCTCGCGCAGTGTGTGGGTATGCGTCCTTCCGCGGTCGATACGGAGCGGGCGTTCGACGCGACGATGGCTCTGGCGATCGGCACGGCAGTCGGCTCGCTCGACGCGGAGCAGTATGGAGCGTATACGGCTGCGGCCGGCGTGGCGGTGGGGCAACTCGTGGCGGTCGCCGAGCGCATGAGAAGGATCAAACGCGAAGGTGGGGACAAGGAAGGTGACGCCGCGCGTAAAGCCGCAGCGAAGAACAAGACCGAGAGAGCTGCAGCGGGTTCTGCCAAACGGCTGGATGCCACCCGGAAGGAACTCGCGACCAAGACCCCCGCGCAGCAGCAGCAGGCACTGTTGGATGGGATGGTGAAGATGGCTCATGCCGCAAAGATGTCGCAGCACCTGGATCTTCCGAACGCAGCCGTGGCCATTGAACGCAGTATTGCCACGCTTCCGGAGGGCGAGCGGGAAATGGCGCGAGCGAATGTCCAGGCGTTCCTTGAAATGTTCAGGCAACCGGACTCTGACTTTGCGCAGGAAAACAAAATCGGTAACTTGGCGCATGAAACCAAAATGGGCAATGTCCTCAGCCAGATCCCGATTCCTACCTTGCACATGAAGGCGCCGGATCCCGTGGGTAATGCCCAGACACAACAGGCCATTCTCGCCAGCATCCAGTCAGCGCCACAGGGTGCTATGCAATCGTCGGCCTTTTCCAATGGGAGCAGTTCTTCGAGCTCATCGAGCTCATCGAGCTCATCGAGCTCATCGAGCTCATCGAGTTCATCGAGCTCTGCTGGATCGGCGTATGAGGCTAAGCACAATTCATGGGACCCCGTCGACAGTTCCTCCAATGAGACGACTGCGGGCGCGGCCCAGCCACCCGTGCGGTATTCACTGCGCGATTCGGAAGTGGTAGCCGCTGATGATGACAATGACATCAATTCTCAGCAGCCGGCTCAGTCCACGGTGAATTTGCACGTGCCGCCCGAGCAACCGATGCACGTGGATCCTCCTGATTCACCGTCCCTCTCGGGACAAGTGCCGCCGGACTTCCCGTAACTCGGCTAAACGGGCGCACCGGCCGTCAGCTGGCTCAGCTCTTTTTCCAGCTCCGAGCGGCCGGCGTCCAGCGCGTCGTCGGCTTCCGGCGGCACCTCGCCGCCGGGCGAGAGCTGGTCCACCAGCTCGGGCACGATCTCGGCAAAACCCAGCGCGACTTCGCGCTCAGGCACGCCCAGCTGTTGCGCCAGTCGTGAGAGCTCTTCGCCCCCGACCACTTCGTCGGCTTCCTCGGCGCGTAGCGGCTGGTTGCCGCCTGTCGAAACCCACGAGTCGGCCTGCTTGCCAAACCCCTTTTGCCGGAACCGCTCCAGAACGGCGCCGACGCCGCCATTGCGCTGCACCCACTGCATCGCATAAGGCAACAGCATTGCCAGCAGCAAGCCGCGATTGCCGGCCAGCCCGCCCCGTCCGCGTGTGACCTGGCCGCCGCGGCCCAGCATGCCGCCGAGGATTCCGCCCAACGCCGCCGTGCCGACGCCTGCGCCCGCTGAACCGCCGCCGAACGGCCCGGTGCGTGCTCGTCCGCGCATGGCGGTGGCGAAAAGGCTGCCCAATACCTGGCCCAACAGAGGATTTGCCATGGGAATGCTCCTGATCCGTGAAATTCAGGCCAGCTTAAACCGGCGCAATCACGGCCCCGTGTAGGCCGATGCCTTTGCCTGACGAGGTCGACGGCCTGCATCCGTCGCGCCCCATTCCTTGACTTTCATCAACCGCCCCCGCGCGGTGGGGAAGATACTCGGGCGTAACACATCGGCGGCGCTTCGCATCGCGCCTTACAGCGCAGGACGGCCGGTGTCGTAGTCGAGCAGATGCCAGCCTGACCTCATCGGAAGCGCGTCAGTGCGGGCCAGATCGGGACCAACGTTATGTCCGAATTCGAGATCGTGGCGCGCGAGGATTTCTCCGACGTCACCTATTTGCTCGAGGTGCGCCATCCGCAGTTGGCCAAAGCCGCGAAGCCCGGGCAATTCGTCATCGTGATGCTCAATCCGCACGGCGAACGAATACCACTCACCATCGCCGACTACAACCGCGATCGCGGAACCATCACCCTGGTCATCCAGGCCGTCGGCAAGACGACGCAGCAGATGCGGCAGGAATGCCGAGTCGGCACCAAGCTGTTCGGCATGGTGGGGCCCATGGGCATCCCCAGCCCGATCAGCCACGCCAAGAAGGTGATGTGCGTGGGCGGCGGCCTCGGTGTCGCACCCGTGTTCCCCCAGGCGCGCGGCTTCAAGGAGGCCGGTGCGTACGTCATCGGCGTGCTGGGCTTTCGCAACAAAGACCTCGTCTTTTGGGACGAGAAATTCCGCGACGCCTGCGACGAGCTCATCATCTGCACCAACGATGGCTCCGTCGGCATCAAGGGACTGATCACCGACGGTATCGCGCAGGCGCTCGCGAAACACGACGACATCGACGAGGTCGTCGCCATCGGCCCGCCCGTGATGATGAAGGCCTGCGCCGAAGCCACGCGCGCACGCAAGATCAAGACGATGGTGAGCGTCAACCCGATCATGGTGGACGGCACCGGCATGTGCGGCGGCTGCCGCGTGAAGGTCGGCGACACGGTGAAGTTCGCCTGCGTCGACGGCCCCGACTTCGATGGCCACCTGGTGGATTTCGACGACCTGATGTCGCGCTTGCGCCGCTACACCCCCGACGAGAAGAAGGCGCACGAGCGCTGGTCGGAGCACTGCCGCATGACGCAGCCCTCGGCCACCGACGCGCCAAAACCGCGCGGCGACGATGGCCTGGACCTGCCCGACCCCGCCGAGGAGGTGCTCGGTGGCTAAGTATTCGATATCGATCCCGAGGTGACAGCAATGGCGAAAAAGAAAACGATTCGCACCATCCCGCAGGAGCGCACGCCCATGCGCGAGCAGGATGCGCAGGCGCGGGCGAAGAACTTCGAGGAAGTCGCCTGCGGCTACAACGTGGAAGAGGCCTCGCGCGAGGCCGACCGCTGCCTGATGTGCCCGGATGAGCCGTGCATCTCGGGCTGCCCAGTGGGCATCAATATCCCCGGCTTCATCCAGAAGATCACCGAGCGCAATCTGCGCGGCGCCTACGACATCCTCACCGACACCAACCTGCTGCCCTCCATCTGCGGCCGCGTATGCCCGCAGGAGAACCAGTGCGAGGGCGTGTGCACAGTCGGTGATTCGCTGGAGGCCGTGGCCATCGGCCGGCTCGAGCGCTTCGTGGGCGACACCGCGATCCGTGAAGGCTGGATCAACATCCCCTACATCCAGCCAACGCGCTTCAAGGTCGGCGTGGTCGGCTCCGGCCCGGCCGGTATGGCCTGCGCGGCCGATATGGCCAAGGCGGGCTGCGATGTCACTGTGTACGAGGCTTTCCATGAGCCGGGCGGCGTGCTGAAGTACGGCATCCCCGATTTCCGCCTGCCCAACACCGTCATCGACGCGGAGATTGACAAGCTGCGCACGCTCGGCGTGAAGTTCGAATGCAACACGCTTGTGGGCCGCCTATTCACCGTGGAGCAGATGCTCGACGAGATGGGCTACGACGCGGTGTTCGTCGGCGTGGGCGCGGGCTACCCGACGATGCTCAATATCCCGGGCGATTCGCTGAACGGCGTGTTGTCCGCCAACGAGCTGCTGACGCGCTGCAACCTGATGCGCGCACGCGACTTCCCCAACTTCGACACGCCGCTTCCCATTGGTAAGCGCGTGGCCGTGGTCGGCGCGGGCAACACCGCGATGGACGCGATGCGCGTGTCGCTGCGCCTGGGGGCCGAGAAGGTGTACTGCATCTACCGGCGCTCACGCACCGAAGCGCCGGCGCGCGCCGAGGAAGTGCACCACGCGCAGGAGGAGGGCGTTGAGTTCCACTGGCTCACGAACCCCGTGGAAGTGCTGGGCGACGGCAGCGGCTCCGTGCGCGGCATGCGCTGCGTGAAGATGGAGCTGGGCGAGCCCGATGAATCGGGCCGCAGACGCCCGGTGCCCGTGGCCGGCAGCGAGTTCGACTTCGAGGCGGACCTGATCGTCTATGCGATCGGCACGAACGCCAACCCGATCATGGGCCAGACGTCCAAGTTGAAGCTCAACAAATGGGGCTACATCGCCACCAACGACAGCCTGGCGACCTCGGTGGCCGGAGTGTTCGCAGGCGGCGACATCGTCACGGGCGCCGCGACGGTGATCGAGGCGATGGGCGCGGGGCGCAAGGCCGCCCGCAGCATGAAGGCCTACCTGGGCATCCGCGACACCTCGCACGGATATCACGAAGCCGGGGCGAACACGTTCTTCGGCATCGACGCCAGCGAGCGCAATTTCGCGCGTGTGCGCGTGGTCTGAGCAATACGGAAAAACAAACATGGACGCAACCACCCTGAACAAGCCGGGCGGCGAGGCCGCGAAGCCCACCGCGAGAGCCGGTGCCAAGGCGCCGACACGGCTCAAGGAGCACATCGTCGAGATCATCAGCGACTCGGGCGAGGGCGCACAGAAATGCGGACAGTCGCTGGGTTCGATCGCGGCGCAGATGGGCAATGGCATCTGGACCACGGAGATCATCCCCGCCGAAATTCGCCCGCCTGCGCGCAGCGTGGCCGGCGCGAGCGGCAACCGCATCCGCATCGGCTCGGGGCCGATCACCAATGGCGGCGACAAGACCGATCTGGTCGTGAGCTTCAACGAGCAGGTGCTGCTGGGCCGCGTGCGCGCCAACGAGCTCAAGCCCGGCTGCATCATCCTGCTGGAGAGCATGTGGCGCAACCACAAGGACGCGTCGATCAGCGCCTCCTATGTCGAGACCTATGCCCGCCTCATCGCCGCCGGCTACAAGGTGTACGAAGTGCCGATGGAGGAGGAGTGCCGCAAGCTGGTGGCCGACCCGAAGCGCGGCAAGAACATGTTCGCACTGGGCATGTTCTGCCAGATCCTCAGCCTGGACCTGAAACTCGCGTCCGACCAGATCATCCAGACCTTCGGCAAGAAGGACCGCAGCATCGTCGACTCGAACATCAGGCTCCTGGAATGCGGCGCCGAGTGGGCCCGCGAAAACCTCGACTTCTGCTACGCCATCCCGGCTACCCGCTCCACCGAGCCGCAGATCGTCGTCAACGGCAACACCGCGCTTGCGCTGGGCACGCTCGCCTCGGGTATGGAAATCTGCGCGATGTACCCGATCACGCCGGCGACCTCCGCCTCGCACTATCTGGCCGATGTCTTCGAGAAGGTCGGCGGCATCGTGCATCAGGCCGAGGATGAGATCGCGGCGTGCGCGTTCGCTGTCGGCGCCTCGTACGCGGGCAAGTGCGCGATCACCATCACCTCCGGCCCGGGCTACTCGCTCAAGCAGGAGGCGATCGGCCTCGCGGTGATGGCGGAGATTCCGCTGGTCGTCGTGAACGTGCAGCGCGGCGGCCCCAGCACCGGCCAGCCGACCAAGATGGAGCAGGGCGACTTGATGACGGCCATCTTCGGCAGCCACGGCGACGCACCCAAGATCGTCATGGCGCCCGGCACCATCGAGGAATGTTTCTATTCGGTCATCACCGCACGCCGCATCGCCGAGACCTTCAACATGGTCGTCGTCATCCTCACCGATGCCGGCCTCGCTACCTCGCAACAGCCTTTCCCACGCCCGAAGTTCGACGAGAGCTGGATGGCGCCCCCTGTAGACCAGAGCCCCGTGCCCGAGGGCGCCAAGCCCTATGAGTGGGACGAGACCACGGGCCTGTCGCGCCGCTTCAAGCCCGGCCAGCCCGGTGGCATGCACACGGTGACGGGCCTCGCGCACGACCGCGACAGCCACGTAGCGTACGACGCCTTCACCAACGAACAGGCGCTGCGCGCGCGCAGCCTGAAGCTGGCTGCCTTCCAGAAGACGTTGAAGGCCCCCACGATCTTCGGCGACCCCGAAGGCGATCTGCTGGTCATCGGCTGGGGCAGCACCAAGGGCGCGATCGAGGAGGCCGTCATCGGCCTGCGCAACCAGGGCCACAAGGTTTCTTCGCTGCACCTGCAATTCCTGCAACCCATGGCGCCCGGTATCAAGGAAGCCATGGCGGGCTTCAAGCAGGTGCTGTGCATCGAAAGCAACTGGAGCGACAAGCCCGACGACAAGCTGATCGACGAGACCAATCGCCGCTACACGGCGCTGGCCACGCTGCTTCGCTCACGCTACCTCGTCGACATCGACTGCTTCAGCGAAGTCGCGGGCCAGCCGATCAAGCCTTCCACCATCCGCAAGGTGGTGGCCGACAAACTCAAGAAACTGGAAAAAGGGGCATAGCCATGGACATGATGTCGCCCACGGAATGCCTGCTGCAGATGTGCGATGAGCACTTCTCGCTGGAGGACTATCAAAGCGGCGTGCCGCGCTGGTGCACGGGTTGCGGCGACAACGCGATCCTGGCGGCGGTGCAGCGCCTGTGCCGGGATGAGGCGCTGCGCCCGGAGAAGACGGTGTTCGTCTCGGGCATCGGCTGCTCCAGCCGCTTCCCGCACTACATGAAAACCTACGGCTTCCACGGCATCCACGGCCGCGCGCTGCCGGTGGCCGAGGGCGTGAAGATGTCGCGCCCCGACCTCACGGTGTTCGTGAACACCGGCGACGGCGACTGCTGCTCGATCGGTGCCGCGCACTGGATCCACGCGATCCGCTACAACATGAACATCACGGTGTTCCTGCACGATAACCAGATCTACGGGTTGACGAAGAAGCAGGCCTCGCCCACGTCCCCGATCGGCACGCGCAGCAACACGACGCCCAAGGGCAGCTACCTGGAGGCGCTGAACCCGCTGTCGGTAACGCTGGGCGTGCAGAACGTTTCATTCGTCGCCCAGGCGGTGGACTGGATCCCCGAGCTGCTGTTCGACATCGTCAAGGCGGCCTACCACCACAAGGGTCTGTCGTTCGTGCGCATCGTGCAGCGGTGCCCCGAATGGCTGCCCGATCTGTACGACCCGTGGATGCAGGACCCGAACCGCATCCAGGTGCTGCACCACGCGGATGGCCTGCAACCCAGCGCCGGCATCGCGAAGATCTACAAGAACCAGATCGAGCACGACCCGATGAACCTCAACCGCGCTCGCGAGATCGCGAGCACGCAAGGCGATATCCCGGTGGGCATCCTCTACCGCAACCCCTCCGTGCCCTGCTACGAGGAGACGCGCGGCGTCGACCGCATCGTCACGCCGGAATGGACTCGCAGCGGCCTCAACGCCGAGCTGGACAAGTACACCGTCTGGCCCCAGGAAGAGAGCCGGCAGGCGGCCTGAACGCCCATGCCCAGCCAACACAACACAGGTTGAAAGATGGAAGCCGACACACAAGCACATGTTGCATTTTTCCTGACCGGCAGGCGGCCGAGCGAGTACCTG
>JAQZBU010000080.1 GCA_029237735.1 Ramlibacter sp.
ACAACGGCCGTGCTCAACGCGGCCAACGAGGTCGCCGTGGCGGCTTTCCTGGACACCCGAATCCGGTTCGACCAGATCCACCACGTCAATGTTGCAACTTTGGAGGCGGTTACAGCCTCCAACCCCCAATCGCTGGATGATCTGCTGGCCCTCGACGCGCGTTCTCGCGATGCCGCGGAACACGCCATCTCCCGGCTTCGCAACTGACCCTGGACACGCCAAGCATGTTGACTATCGTCGCTTTCGTCGTCGCCCTCGGGCTGCTTATCGCCGTACACGAGTACGGCCACTACCGTGTGGCCGTGGCATGCGGCGTGAAGGTGCTGCGGTTTTCCGTGGGCTTCGGCAGAACCTTGTACAGCTGGAAACCCCGAAAGCAGAAGCCGGGACAGGACACGGAATTCGTCATCGGCGCCTTCCCGCTGGGCGGCTACGTGAAGATGCTGGATGAGCGCGAGGGGCCGGTTCCCCCGGAGGAGCGGCATCTGGCCTTCAACACGCAACCACTGAAATCCCGGGCGGCCATCGTCGCCGCGGGGCCGGCCGCCAACTTGCTGCTGGCCATCGTGCTGTATGCGGCGGTGAACTGGTACGGTGTCGAGGAGCCCAAGCCCGTCCTCGCGAGCCCGGTGCCTGGATCGGTCGCGGACCAGGCGGGGCTGCGCGGCGGCGAAGCCGTGCAGAAGGCAGGCTTTGAAGGGGAGGACTTGCAGCCGGTCCGCTCGTTCGAAGAGCTGCGTTGGCTGCTCACGCGCGGCGCTCTGGATGGCCGCGATGTGCGGCTTCAGCTGGACGCCGGCCGCGAGGCGCTGCTGGCACTGGGCCAGATTTCCTCGCGCGAGGCAGACGCGCAGCTGTTTCGCAGAATAGGCATTGTGGGGCCGTGGACGCCGCCGGTGATCGGCGATGTCATGGAGGGCGCCGCCCGCCGCGCCGGCCTGGTCAAGGGCGACCTGGTCGTAGCCGTCGGCAGTACGCAGGTGGTGGACGGCCAGCAGCTGCGAGAGATCATCCGGTCCAGTGTTCAGGGCGGCAAGGCTGCCGCACAGGCGTGGCAGGTGCAGCGCACCGGCCGGACGCTGGAGATACAGGTCCAGCCAGACACCGTGCAGGATCCGGCCACTTCCACGGCCATCGGCCGCATCGGCGCCTTCGTGGGCTCGCCGCCCGAGTTCACCACCGTGCGCTACGGGCCGGTGGAGGGCCTGTGGAAGGGCGTGCAGCGCACCTGGGAGGTCTCGTTGCTCACACTGCGCATGATGGGCCGCATGGTGGTGGGCGAAGCTTCGCTCAAGGTATTATCTTTGGGAGGCTGTGACAGGCAAGAGCGTCTCCGACGCCTGGATGGAGCGCCTGCAGCGGGGCGGGGTGGCGGTGCTGCTGTTGATGATGACGATTGCACTCTTCAACGACGTCACCCGTCTCTTTGGTTAACCTTTTGTGGCTGCTGCCTGCTAATTCGCCCCGGGGGCGTTGCGGGGCCAACCTTGATTCATGAAAAAACAATTCAAGCGCTTTCGCGTGCGTACAGTTTCGGCCATGGTTGCCATGGCCTTCGTGGCCAACGCATGGGCGGTTGACCCGTTCACGGTGCGCGACATCCGCGTCGAGGGCCTGCAGCGCGTCGAGCCCGGCACGATCTTCGCATCGCTGCCTTTTCGCATCGGTGACCAGTACAACGACGAAAAGGGATCGGCGGCGATCCGCGCGCTGTTCGGCCTGGGCCTGTTCAAGGACGTCCGGCTGGAGACCCTGGGTGACGTGCTGGTGGTGATCGTCGAGGAGCGGCCCACCATCGCCGACGTCGAGTTCGTCGGCTTGAAGGAGTTCGACAAGGACGCCCTGAAGAAGGCCCTGCGCGAGATCGGCCTCACCGAAGGCCGGCCATATGACCAGAGCCTCGCCGATCGCGCCGAGCAGGAGCTCAAGCGCCAGTACATCAACAAGAGCCTGTACGGCGCCGACGTGGTGACCACCGTCACCCCGATCGAGCGCAATCGCGTCAACCTCACCTTCACGGTGACGGAAGGCGAGCCCGCCCGCATCAAGGAAATCCGCATCGTCGGCAACAGCGCTTTCAGCGAATCGACGCTCAAGGGCCTTTTTGACCTGGACACCGGTGGCATGCTGTCCTGGTACACCAAGTCCGACCGCTACGCTCGCGCCAAGCTCAACGCCGACATGGAGGCGCTGCGCGCCTATTACCTCTCGCGTGGGTATCTCGAGTTCCGCATCGACTCCACCCAGGTGGCGATTTCCCCGAACAAGCAGGACATCACCATCACCGTGAATATCACGGAGGGCCAGCGGTATGTCGTCTCGGCCGTGCGGCTCGAGGGTAACTACCTGGGCAAGGAAGAAGAGTTCAAGTCACTGGTCAAGATCGTGCCCGGCGAGCCCTACAACGCCGACAAGGTGGCCGAGACGACGAAAGCCTTCACGGATTATTTCGGCAACTTCGGCTATGCCTTCGCCAACGTGGCAGCCCGCCCGGAGATCGACCGCGCCAATAGCCGCGTGGCGTTCACGCTCGTGGCCGACCCGTCGCGGCGCGCCTACGTGCGTCGCATCATCATCGGCGGCAACAACCGCACGCGCGACGAAGTGATCCGGCGCGAGTTCCGCCAGTTCGAATCTTCCTGGTACGACGGCGACAAGATCAAGCTCTCGCGCGACCGCATCGACCGACTTGGCTACTTCAAGGAAGTGAATGTCGAGACCGTCGACGTGCCGGGTGCGCCCGACCAGGTCGATCTGGCCATCAATATCGTGGAAAAGCCCACTGGCAGCCTGCAGCTGGGCGCCGGGTTCTCCAGCGCCGAGAAGCTGGCGCTGTCGTTCTCGGTCAAGCAGGAAAATGCCTTCGGAACCGGCAACTACCTGGGCATCGAAGTCAACACCAGCAAGTACAACCGGACGATCGTCTTCAGCACCGTCAACCCGTATTTCACGCCCGACGGCGTCTCGCGCGCGATCGACCTCTACCACCGCAGCTCCAAGCCGTACGAGGAGCAGGGCGGCAACTATCAGCTCTCCACCACCGGCGCCGGCGTGCGCTTCGGCGTGCCCTTCTCCGAGCTGGACACCGTTTTCTTCGGCGGCAGCCTGGAGCGCGTCGAAATCAAGCCCGGCACCAACATCCCCGCGGCTTACCTGGATTACGCCGAGCGCTTCGGCTACACGAGCACATCGGTCCCGCTTTCGATCGGCTGGGGCCGCGACAGCCGGGACAGCGCAATCGCGCCCACGAGCGGACGTTACCAGCGGGTGTCCGGCGAGCTCGGCGTGGCCGGGGACGCGCGGTATGTGCGGGGCAATTACCAGTTCCAGCAGTACATCCCCCTCAACAAGCAGTTCACCGTGGCATTCAACAGCGAACTCGGCTGGGGCAAGGGCCTGGGCGACCGGCCTTTCCCGGTGTTCAAGCACTTCTATTCGGGCGGCCTGGGTTCGGTGCGAGGCTTCGACCAGGGTACGCTGGGCCCGCGTGATGTCACGGGCTCGACGATCGGCGGACCCAAGAAGATCACCCTGAACGCGGAAATCATCACGCCGTTCCCCGGCGCCGGCAACGACCGCAGCCTGCGTGCTTTCGGCTTCATCGATGCCGGCAACGTGTATGGCGAGAACGAGAAGCTCCGCGTGAGCGAGTTGCGGGCGTCGGTGGGCCTTGGCCTGTCCTGGATCTCGCCGATCGGTCCCCTGCGGCTGGCGGCGGCCTATCCGGTGCGCAAGTTCGCTGGCGATAGAATCCAGAAATTGCAATTCCAGATCGGGACCTCTTTCTAATGAAGTATCTGCCCCGTCAATGCCTGGTCCTTCTTTTTGGCCTGCTTGCGCTCGGCACACAGGCACGGGCCGAGGATTTCCGGGTCGGCTTCGTCAATACCGACAGAATCTTCCGCGAGGCCAACACGGCCAAGGCCGCGCAGGCCAAGCTGGAGCAGGAGTTCTCCAAGCGCGAGAAGGAGCTGAACGACTTCGGCAACTCGCTCAAGAGCCTGTCCGAAAGGTTTGAGCGTGAGGCGCCCACGCTGTCCGAGGCCCAACGCACGCAGCGGCAAAAGCAGCTGATCGACCAGGACCGCGATTTCCAGCGCAAGCGCCGTGAATTCCAGGAAGACCTCAACGCCCGCAAGAACGAAGAGCTCCAGCAGGTGCTCGAGCGCGCCAATCGCGTGGTCAAGCAAGTTGCGGAAGCGGAGAAGTACGACGTGGTGCTTCAAGAGGCGGTCTACATCAACCCCAAGCACGACATCACCGACAAGGTGATCAAGGCGCTCAACGCCACGAGATGAACGGTGCTTCGCCTAGGCGCCATCGTCGAAACGCTCGGTGGTGAGCTTTGCGGTGATGCGGAGCGGACCATCGAAGGTCTTGCGCCGCTCGAGTCGGCTACGCCCGCACAGCTGAGTTTCCTCAGCAATCCCAAGTACGCGCAGCAACTGGCCACTTCACGGGCGGGGTGCGTCATCGTCGGCCAGGCGCAGCGCGCGGCGGCACTTGCGCGGGGCGATTGCATCGTCGCCGAACAACCTTACCTGTACTTCGCGCGCGTGACCCAGCTGTGGAAGCGCCAACTGGGCGCCGACACAGGCCCGGCCGTCCACCCCAGCGCCGTCGTCGACCCGGATGCGGTAATCGATCCCACTGCGCGTATCGGCGCCCTGTGCGTGGTCGAACGTGGTGCCCGCGTGGGCGCGGGCAGCGTCCTCAGGGCGCGCGTGACGTTGGGCGAGGGCTGCGAAGTAGGCGAGCGCTGCATCATCCATTCCGGCGCAGTGATCGGCGCCGATGGTTTCGGCTTCGCGCCGAACCAAGGCGCGTGGGAAAAGATCGAGCAGCTCGGCGCCGTTCGCATCGGCAACGACGTGGAGATCGGTGCCAACACGTGCATCGACCGCGGCGCGCTGGGAGATACCGTCATCGAGGACGGCGTGAAGCTGGACAACCTGATCCAGATCGCGCACAACGTTCGCATCGGCAAGCACACGGCAATGGCCGGCTGCGTCGGGGTGGCGGGCAGCGCGACCATCGGCGCGCACTGCACCATCGGCGGCAGTGCGGGCATCCTCGGACATCTCACGCTCGCCGACAACGTGCACATCTCATCGTTCTCCCTGGTCACACGGTCCATCCTCAAGCCGGGCCACTACACGGGCATCTTTCCCATCGACGACAATGCGGCCTGGGAAAAAAACGCGGCGACGCTCAAGCAGTTGCACAAGCTGCGCGAGCGCATCAAGGCCCTGGAAACGAAGAACGAATCATGATGGACATCCACGAAATCCTGAAGAAACTGCCGCACCGCTACCCGATCCTGCTGGTGGATCGCGTGCTCGAGATCGAGCCGGGCAAGCGCATCAAGACGTTGAAGAACGTCACCATCAACGAGCCCTTCTTCACTGGGCATTTCCCGCACCGCCCCGTCATGCCGGGCGTGCTGATGCTCGAAGCCATGGCCCAATCGGCGGCCCTCCTGTCGTTCGCGGCCGAAGGCGCCGAGCCGGACCACAAGTCGGTCATCTACTTTGCCGGAATCGATGGCGCGCGCTTCAAGCGGCCAGTCGAGCCGGGTGACCAGCTGGTGATGGATGTAAGCCTGGAGCGTTCGCGCGCCGGTATCTACAAGTTCAAGGGCGTGGCGCGGGTGGGCGAGCAAGTCGCCTGCGAAGCCGAACTCATGTGCACCATGCGCACGCTGCCTTGAGGAAGCTTGCAGCGTGACGCAAATCCATCCCACGGCCCTGGTCGACCCGCAGGCGCGGATCGACGGCACGGTTTCCGTGGGCCCCTACACCGTCATCGGCCCTCATGTCACCATCGAGGGCGGGACAACCGTCGGGGCGCATTGCGTGATCGAGGGCCACACCACGATCGGCCGCGACAACCGGATCTTCCAGTTCGCATCGCTGGGTGCAATTCCGCAGGACAAGAAGTACGCCGGTGAGCCTTGCGAGCTGGTGATCGGTGAGCGCAACACGATCCGCGAGTTCGTCACCTTCAACATCGGCTCTCCCGGCGGCGGCGGCGTGACGCGCATCGGCGACGACTGCTGGATCATGGCCTACACCCACATCGCGCACGATTGCCAGGTAGGCAACCACGCCACGCTGGCGAACAACACGACGCTCGGCGGCCACGTCGAACTGGGCGAGTGGGTCACGGTGGGGGGCCTCACGGGGATCCACCAGTTCGTCAAGGTGGGTGCCCAGGTCATGGTGGGTTTTGCCAGCGCAGTTTCCCAGGATGTCCCGCCGTTCATGCTCGTGGACGGCAATCCGCTCGCGGT
Organism: Ramlibacter sp.; assembly: GCA_029237735.1. Lineage (GTDB taxonomy): Bacteria > Pseudomonadota > Gammaproteobacteria > Burkholderiales > Burkholderiaceae_C > Ramlibacter. The sequence continues at coordinate 6,293 of JAQZBU010000080.1, forward strand.
GCGCGGCTTCAACGCCGTCGGCCTGCGCCGGCGAGGCTTCAGCGCGGAGCGCATCGCCGCGGTCAAGCAGATGCACAAGCTGCTCTACCGCGAGGGCCGCACGCTGGATCAGGCGCGAGCCGCGATCGAGGCGTTGGCCGCCGAGACGCCGGAAGCCGCGCAGGACGTCGCCATGATGAGCGGCTTTCTCGCCGCCGCCGAGCGCGGCATCGCCCGCTAGCCATGGACTCCCCGCGCTTCGCGATGGTCGCCGGTGAGGCGTCCGGCGACCTGCTGGCCGGGCTGCTTCTGGGCGGCCTGCGACGCCGGTGGCCCCAACTGCGCGCCGTGGGCATCGGCGGGCCGCAGATGGGCCGCGAGGGCTTCGAAGCATGGTGGCCGCATGAGAAGCTGGCCGTGAGCGGTTATGTCGAAGTGCTGCGGCATTACCGCGAACTCGTCGGCATCCGCAATGCGTTGCGCGAGCGACTGCTGGCCGAGCGGCCGCAGGTATTCATCGGAGTGGATGCGCCGGACTTCAACCTCGACCTCGAAGCGGCGCTGAAAGCGCAAGGCATCAAGACGGTGCACTTCGTTTGCCCCTCCATCTGGGCCTGGCGGGCCGAGCGCGCGGAAAAGATTCGCCGCAGCGCGGACCATGTGCTGTGCGTTTTCCCCTTCGAGCCTGAGTTGCTCGCGCGCCACGGCATCGCGTCCACCTACGTAGGGCATCCGCTCGCCGCCGTCATCCCCATGGAGCCGGACAAGGCGGCGGCACGTCGCGCGCTGGGGCTGCAGGACGACGATGAGGTGCTCGCCATCCTCCCGGGCAGCCGGGCCTCGGAGGTGGACTGCCTGGCCCGGCGGTTCTTCGAAGCCGCCCTGCTCGTGCGCAGGGCGCGGCCGGCGATCAGGTTCATCGTGCCGGCGGTGCCGGCCCGTCGCGCCGCTATCGAGGGCGCGGCGCGCGCCGCGGGCATTTCTGAAGGCCTATCGATCGTCGACGGCCAATCGCACACCGTGCTCGCCGCCTGCGATCTCGCGTTGGTCGCAAGCGGCACCGCCACCCTCGAGGCCGCGCTCTTCAAGCGGCCGATGGTGATCTCGTACGCGGTGAACTGGCTGAGCTATCGCATCATGAAGCCCAAGCAACTTCAGCCTTGGCTGGGCCTGCCCAACATCCTGTGCGGCGATTTTGTCGTACCCGAGTTGATGCAGGATGATGCGAAACCCGAGGCGCTGGCTGCGGCGCTCTTGGACTGGCTGGATTCCCCTGCCAGAATGGCGGCCGTACAAGAGAAATTCATGGCGCTGCATCACACCCTGCAGCGCGATACCGTGCAACTGGCCACCGATGCCATCGAAAAAGTCCTCGAAAGTTGAGCCGGCCGGCGCTCCCAAGCCGATCAAGACCCGCGCGTCGAAAAAATTGCCGGTGTTGCAAGGTCATTTGCCATGGGATCCCATCGGGCTCATGGCGGGTGTCGACGAGGCAGGGCGCGGCCCGCTGGCGGGTCCGGTCGTCGCAGCTGCGGTGATCCTCGATGACACGAAGCGCATTCGCGGCCTGGCCGACTCAAAAATGCTCACGCCGCTGCAGCGCGACCGCCTGTACGACCAGATCCGCGAAAAGGCGTTGTGCTGCTCGGTTGCCGAAGCCACGGTCGAGGAAATCGACAGCCTCAACATTCTCTGGGCGACGATGCTCGCGATGAAGCGCGCAGTCGAAGGCCTGCGACTGAAGCCGGTGAAGGTGCTGGTCGACGGCAATCGCCTCCCCACAATCGACGTGCTGGCCGAAGCGGTGATCGGCGGCGACGCCAAGATCAAGGCGATCTCGGCAGCTTCGATCCTTGCCAAGGTCCATCGCGACCGGCTGTGCCAGACGCTGCACGATGAATTTCCGCACTACGGTTTCGCGTCGCACAAGGGCTATGCCACGCCCGAGCACCTCGAAGCGCTGCGCGTGCACGGGGCCTGCCGTCATCACCGCAAGTTCTTCAACCCGGTCGCCGCGACGTTCGTGGATGACGAGGGCATCGAGCTCGTGGTCACGGTGTCGTGACTTCCGGCCCCCAGCTCATCAGTTCGGCTGGCAACAGCCTGCTCAAGGACTTGCGCCGCCTCGCGCATGACAGTCACGCCTACCGCAAGCAGGGGAGGGTATGGTTGGAAGGCGACCATCTCTGCCGCGCCGCGATGGCGCGAGGCATCAAGCCGGAGTTGGCGGTGTTCGCAGAATCGTTCTGGCCGACCGCCGGACCCGAATGGGCACGGCACGGTGGCAAGGATGTGGTGGTCGCAGATGCGCTTTTCGATTCATTGAGCGCGCTGGAGTCCCCAGCCCGGATGGGCTTCGTCGTGCCGCTGCCTTCGGCACCCGCCATCGAACCTGATGCTCCCACCGTGATCCTGGATCGGCTGCAGGATGCCGGAAACGTCGGCTCGATCCTGCGGTGCGCGGCGGCGTTCGGGTTCCGACAGGTGCTCGCGATCAAGGGGACGGCGGGGCTTTGGAGCCCGAAGGTATTGCGCGCCGGCATGGGAGCGCATTTCGCGCTGCACCTCGTCGAGGGGCTGGAGCCTTCGTCGCTCGACGCGCTCAAGGTGCCGGTCATCACTACCAGTTCGCACGAGGGGCAATGGCTGCACTTGCAGAAACTGCCGTGGCCTTGCGCGTGGGCGCTGGGCCACGAAGGGCAGGGTATTGCAGCGGAAATCGCGGCCCGCTCGCAGCTGGCGGTGCGTATCGTGCAGCCTGGTGGCGAAGAGTCGCTGAACGTCGCTTCGGCCGCGGCGATCTGCCTGCACGCAAGTGCCGCATCCGCTGGGTCATCGAGTGCGGCCGGCCGCCACGGCGCGCGCAGGTCGGTCTGATGAGTTCACGCCGATTTCCCTGGCCGCGTCCTGTCACAACACGATGAAGTCGGAGTACACAAGCGCCGGGACCACGAGCGACGCGTCTGGGACTAGGCTTCCGAGAATTACATCGGCGCTGCCGTCGGCTGCGTAGAAAAGAATGCCGGAATCCTGGAGGTAGATGATCCCCGTGTTGTAGACCAATTCGGCAGCGTAGGGGTCAACGTATTCGGAAAAGCTGAGATTCGCCATATCGAGCGCACCGGTGGGGAGGTTGGTGTTTTGCAGTGCGATTTTGTCGCCGGCGCCGAATCCAGTGATGCTGGTTTGGCTCTCACCTGCATACATCACAAACATATCGTTGCCGGTGCCGTCATACATTTCGCTACCACCCCTACCTCCGAAGAGCCAGTCGTCCCCGGCGCCACCTTGAAGCACGTCGTATCCGTCCAGGCCGAAGGCAATGTAATTGCCCGTGCCCGTTAACCAGGGTGCGTCAATGCCATCATCACCGTTGGTCCCCGTGAACACCCTATAGATCGTCGGCGACGCAAGCGTCCCCCCGAATTGATCTGTGCTCTGAATCTCCAACACGTAAGTTTGCGGGATTTCCGACATTTCCAGGGCCGCGGTAAGCACCACAGTGTTGCCATCGATGACGAACAGCCCGTTGTAGTTGTTCACCAGTGAATAGGTATGGGTGTCGCCTGCGTCCGCGTCGGTGGTGCTCAAAGTGCCAAAGAGGCCGATCTGGGGCAGGCCGGCGCCCGGATTGGCCGGGGTCAGCGAGAGGGCCGTGGGGGCATGGTTATCGGTCGTTCCCTCGATCGTCACGGTGATGTCCTGCCCAGTGCCGTCCTGCGTATACACGGTGAAAGTGTCGATGAGCGTGTCGCCGTCATTCAACGCCTGCACATCGATATGGTCGTTATTCAAGGTGTACGTCCACTCGCCTGAGCTCGTGATCGAGTAGACGCCGTAAGTGGGGGACCCAGGGACTGGCTCGGAGGCGGCTGACTCGGAGGCGGCTGGCTCGGAGGCGGCTGGCTCGGAGGCGGCTGGCTCGGAGGCGGCTGGCTCGGTGGGGGGTGGCTCGGTGGGGGGTGGCTCGGTGGGGGGTGGCTCGGAGGCGACTGGCTGGAAGATGTCGTCGGGTCCGTTGAGGTCGTCCGCAGTCAGGACGCCAGTTGCGGTGGGCACGCCAGCATCGCTGCCGGAGCCTGCTTCGGTCACCGTCCCGCTCGTATCTCCTTCGATCACCGACGCCAGATGGTCCAGCAACACGTACTGGCCGGAGGAGTCTTGCACGTACACCGCGAGGTTCTCGATCGTCTGCACCGTGAGAGTCGCGCCATGGGAAAAGTTGAACGTGAAGTCGTTGCCCCGGAGGGTGACCTCACCCTTCTGATTGCGGCCGACCGTGTCGAGGAAGCTGACGTAGCGCTGGAGTTCCGCTCGCACGTCGACGTCGACCCATTCGGCTTGGGTGAGATGCAGGGCTAGCGTGTCGATGCCCGAGCCGCCCTTGTAGATGTCCCGGGCGCCTGCGTTCTGGCCCAGTCGGTAGATCAGGGAATCCGCGCCGGCGCCTGCGTCCACTGTGTCGCTTCCGCCGCCGCCGTCCATCGTGTCGATACCGGAGGTTCCGACCAGGGTATCGTTTCCGGAGCTGCCGATCAGAATAGGTGGGGGTTTCGTCCTGCCTTGTGCGCTAATGAGTGCCATGATTTGCGTCCGTCAAAGATCCGTGGGGAATACCAATGTGCTCCGAAAGAGCGCGTTTGCATTCAGCCACCTGGCCTAAGCCTGATGTCGTAATTCAGATGCACTACGCACCCGTTGCTTGGGGAGGAGGTCATGCACCTGCGGCGGCCGGGGAATTGAAGCCCTTCGGCTATAATCAAGGGCTTTCCCGCAAACCCCGTACGCCTAGCGCAATCAAGCCACATCCCTGATGAAAGTAGCCGCACAACCGCGGCGGCTGCCGCGGGCAAATCCGCGCACTTGATGCCTGGGCGTACCCGTAATCATCCGGAGAACCCAGTGCTTTTGTCTCAACAGGGAGCCTTCCCGCCCGCCATCCTGGCGCTTGCAGACGGCACGGTCTTTATTGGCAATTCGATTGGAGCCACCGGCTCCACCACCGGCGAAGTCGTCTTCAACACGTCGATCACCGGCTATCAGGAAATCCTCACCGACCCAAGCTACTGCCGGCAGATCGTGACCCTCACGTATCCGCACATCGGCAACTACGGTGTCAACGAAGAAGACGTCGAAGCCAGCAAGGTCCACGCCGCAGGCCTCATCATCCGCGACCTGCCGCTGGTCGCCTCGAACTTTCGCACCACCCAGACGCTGTCGCAGTACCTGCACAGCCAGAACACCGTCGCCATCGCCAACATCGACACGCGCAAGCTCACGCGGCTGCTGCGCACCAACGGCGCGCAGAACGGCTGCATCATCGGCCTGGCCGCCGGTGAGGCGGTGACGCCCGAACTGCTCGAAAAAGCCATCGCGGCTGCGAAGGACGCTGCGCCCATGAGTGGCCAGGACCTGGCCAAGGTCGTCTCCGTGAACAAGCCCTACGACTGGACCCAGAGCGAATGGCATCTCGGCTCCGGCTATGGCGAGCAGACCGCGCCCAAATACCACGTGGTTGCCTTCGACTACGGCGTGAAGAAGAACATCCTTCGCATGCTGGCCGAGCGCGGCTGCAAGGTCACGGTGGTACCCGCGAAGACGACCGCCGCCGAAGTGAAAAAGCTCCATCCCGATGGTGTGTTCCTCTCCAACGGCCCCGGCGACCCCGAGCCTTGCGACTACGCCATCGAAGCGACGCGCGATCTTATCGAGGCGGGTTATCCCACGTTCGGCATCTGCCTGGGTCACCAGATCATGGCGCTGGCATCGGGCGCGAAGACCTTCAAGATGAAGTTCGGCCACCACGGCGCCAACCACCCCGTCAAGGACCTCGACAACGGCCGCGTGAGCATCACCAGCCAGAACCACGGCTTTGCCGTGGACGAGGCGACCCTACCCGCCAACCTGCGCCCGACGCACGTGAGCCTGTTCGATGGCACGCTGCAGGGTCTGGCGCGCACCGACAAACCCGCGTTCTGCTTCCAGGGCCACCCCGAAGCCTCACCCGGGCCGCACGACATCGGCTACCTGTTCGACCGGTTCACCGGCCTCATGGACCAAGCAGCCGCAGAGAAGAAGTAAATGCCGAAACGTACAGACATCAAGAGCATCCTCATCATCGGCGCCGGCCCGATCATCATCGGACAGGCCTGCGAGTTCGACTACTCCGGCGTGCAGGCCTGCAAGGCGCTGCGTGAGGAGGGCTACAAGGTCATCCTGATCAACAGCAACCCCGCGACGATCATGACCGACCCCGACACGGCCGACGTCACCTACATCGAGCCGATCACCTGGCAGACGGTCGAAAAGATCATCGCCAAGGAAAAGCCCGATGCGATCCTGCCGACGATGGGCGGGCAGACGGCGCTGAACTGCGCGCTCGACCTCTGGCGCAACGGCGTGCTGAACAAGTACAAGGTCGAACTGATCGGCGCCACCCCGGAGGCCATCGACAAGGCCGAAGACCGCCTGAAATTCAAGGACGCGATGACGCGCATCGGCCTGGGGTCCGCGCGCTCGGGCATCGCGCACACGCTGGAAGAAGCGTGGGCGGTGCAAAAGACGGTAGGCTTCCCCGTGGTGATCCGCCCCAGCTTCACCTTGGGCGGCACGGGCGGCGGCATCGCCTACAACCCGGAAGAGTTCGAGACGATCTGCAAGCGCGGCATCGAGGCATCGCCGACGAGCGAACTGTTGATCGAGGAATCCCTCGTTGGCTGGAAAGAGTTCGAGATGGAAGTTGTGCGCGACAAGGCGGACAACTGCATCATCATCTGTTCGATCGAAAACCTGGACCCGATGGGTGTGCACACCGGCGACTCGATCACCGTCGCTCCCGCGCAGACCCTCACGGACAAGGAATACCAGATCATGCGCAACGCGTCGCTCGCGGTGCTGCGGGAGATCGGTGTTGATACGGGCGGCTCGAACGTGCAGTTCTCGATCAACCCCAAGGACGGGCGGATGATCGTGATCGAGATGAACCCGCGTGTGTCGCGTTCCTCCGCGCTTGCGTCCAAGGCCACGGGCTTCCCGATCGCCAAGGTGGCGGCCAAGCTCGCCGTGGGCTACACGCTCGACGAGCTGCGCAACGAGATCACCGGCGGCGCGACGCCGGCCAGCTTCGAGCCGAGCATCGACTACGTGGTGACGAAGATCCCGCGCTTCGCCTTCGAGAAATTCCCGCAGGCCGATTCGCGCCTGACGACGCAGATGAAATCGGTGGGCGAGGTGATGGCGATGGGGCGCACCTTCCAGGAGTCTTTCCAGAAGGCGCTGCGCGGCCTCGAAGTCGGTGTCGACGGCCTGAATGAGAAGACGCAAGACCGCGAAGTTCTCGAGAAAGAACTGGGCCAACCGGGGCCCGAGCGCATCTGGTACGTGGGCGACGCGTTCGCGATGGGCCTGTCGGTGGACGAGGTGTACGACCTCACGAAGATTGACAAGTGGTTCCTGGCCCAGATCGAAGAGATCGTGAAGATCGAGCTCGAACTGGAGACGACGACGCTCGACAAGATCGACGGCCCGACACTCAAGATGCTCAAGCAGAAGGGCTTCTCTGACCGGCGGCTCGCGCGCCAGCTAAAAACCACCGACAAGGTTATCCGCGAAAAGCGGCGCGCCCTGGGCATCCGGCCTGTCTACAAGCGCGTTGATACCTGTGCCGCCGAGTTCTCTACCAATACGGCCTACATGTACTCGACCTACGAGGACGAGTGCGAATCAAATCCGACGGACAGGAAGAAAATCATGGTGTTGGGCGGCGGGCCCAACCGCATCGGGCAGGGCATCGAGTTTGACTATTGCTGCGTCCATGCGGCTCTCGCAATGCGCGAGGACGGCTACGAGACCATCATGGTCAATTGCAACCCTGAGACGGTGTCCACCGATTACGACACGTCCGACCGCCTGTACTTCGAGCCGCTCACGCTCGAAGACGTGCTGGAGATCGTGGACAAGGAAAAGCCGTTGGGCGTGATCGTCCAGTACGGCGGCCAGACGCCGCTGAAGCTTGCGCTGGGCCTGGAGGCCGAGGGTGTGCCGATCATCGGAACGTCACCCGACATGATCGACGCAGCCGAAGACCGCGAGCGCTTCCAGAAGCTGCTGCACGAGCTGAAGCTGCTGCAGCCGCCAAACGCCACCGCGCGCACGGAGGCCGAGGCCCTCGAAAAGGCCGCAGCCCTGGGCTATCCGCTCGTCGTGCGTCCTAGCTACGTTCTGGGCGGCCGCGCGATGGAAATCGTGCATGAGCAGCGCGACCTTGAGCGCTACATGCGCGAGGCCGTGAAGGTTTCCAACGATTCGCCGGTGCTGCTGGACCGTTTCCTGAACGACGCCATCGAGTGCGATGTCGATTGCCTCTCCGATGGAAAGCAGACCTTCATCGGCGGCGTGATGGAGCACATCGAGCAGGCCGGGGTGCACTCGGGCGATTCGGCCTGCTCACTGCCGCCTTATTCGCTGGCAAAGGACACGATCGACGAGATGAAGCGCCAGACCGCGGCCATGGCGCGCGGCCTGAACGTGGTGGGCCTCATGAACGTGCAGTTCGCGATCCAGCACAACGGCGGCCCCCGCCGTACTTCAGCGTCAAGGAAGCCGTGTTCCCCTTCGTGAAGTTCCCCGGCGTCGACACGATCCTCGGCCCGGAGATGAAGTCCACCGGTGAGGTGATGGGCGTCGGCAATACTTTCGGCGAGGCCTTCATCAAGAGCCAGCTGGGCGCCGGCACCAAACTGCCGAGGCCCACGGACCCGGTGCGCAAGGTGTTTCTGACAGTGAAGAACAGCGACAAGCCGCGCGCCGTCGAGGTGGCCCGTCAGCTCGCCGATCAGGGGTTCGAGATCGTCGCCACCAAAGGCACGGCGGCCGCCATCAGTACCGCGGGTATCGCTTGCGAGAGCGTGAACAAGGTCACGGAGGGGCGACCGCACGTGGTCGACATGATCAAGAACAACGAGATCGTCATGGTCATCAACACGGTGGAGGAGCGTCGCAATGCCATCGCCGACTCACGCGCCATCCGCACTTCGGCGCTGCTGGCACGCGTAACCACATTCACCACCATCGCCGGCGCCGAGGCAGCCGTGGAAGGCATGAAGTACATGGACAACCTCGACGTCTATTCCCTGCAGGAACTGCACGCCAGGCTGAGCTGAAGCCCGCACCTATAATTGACCCCATCAAGAAATGAACCGCCGGTCGGCAACGGTCGGCGGTTTTGCTTTATTCCAGACACAGCATCATGGCCACCATTCCCATCACCACGCGCGGAGCCGAAAAGCTCAAGACCGAGCTGCACAAGCTCAAGACGGTTGAACGCCCCGGCGTGATCAACGCGATCTCGGAGGCCCGCGCCCAGGGCGACCTGTCCGAGAACGCCGAGTACGAAGCCGCCAAGGACCGCCAGGGTTTCATCGAAGGCCGCATCCAGGAGATCGAGAGCAAGCTCGCCGCCGCCCAGGTCATCGATCCGGCCGCCGTCGAGGCGGGCGGCAAGGTCGTCTTCGGCGCCACCGTGGAGCTGGAAGAAGAAGAATCCGGCGACAAGGTGAAGTACCAGATCGTCGGCGAGGACGAGGCCGACCTGAAGCACGGCCTGATCAACATCTCCAGCCCTATCGCCCGCGCGCTGATCGGCAAGGAGGAAGGCGACACCGCCGAGGTTCAGGCGCCGGGCGGCCTCAAGCGCTACGAAATCGTCGCGGTCCACTACCTTTGAACTTACGGCGGCGCGCCACGGTATTCGCCGCCGCGTTGTGGTGGGGCAGCCTCACGACGATCTTCGTGGTCGTGCCGATGCTGTTTTCGAACTTGCCGAGTCCGGCGATCGCCGGACAGATGGCCGCCAGGCTGTTCTCGGTGCAGACGGGCATCAGCGTGGGCTGCGGCGTTTTACTCCTGCTCCTGTCGCGTCCCCGCGGTGAACGCGCGGGCATGGACTGGGCCGAGGGCGCGCTGTTGTTCGTGGTGGCAGGGATATTGGTGGCGTTGCTGGTGGAATTCGGCGTCGCTCCACGCATCGTAGCGCGCGACAACCTCAAGCTCTGGCACGCCGTGGGTAGTGGGCTGTTCGTGCTGCAGTGGCTGTGCGCCGCCGTCGTGTTGTGGAAGACCAGCGCCGCAATGACGACCGTCAGGTCATCCGGCCCTTCTTGACCGATTTCTGCTTCGGCTTGGCGCGCTTGACCTGTCCGCCGGGCGTGAGGCGCTGGTTGCCCAGCACGCGCAAGGTCTTCACCTCAGGTCGCTGGCCGCCCCGCTTGCTGTACTTGAGCACCTTGAAGTCGCGCGGGCCGGGCATGCGGTCTTCGTCCTCGGCCTTCTCCTTCGGAGGCTTGGGCCGCCAAAGCACGAAAAGTTTCCCGATGTGCTGGATCGGCGCCGCCCCGAGTTCGTCGGCAAGCGACTGGAACATCTCCTCGCGTTCAACGCGGTCATCGATCGGGGCACGGACCTTGATGAGGCCATGGGCCTTGAGCGCGGCGTCGATTTCCTTCTTGACGCCCGGCGTCAGGCCGTCATTGCCGATCATGACGACCGGGTCGAGGTGGTGGGCTTCGGCACGGTGCGCCTTGCGCTCGGCGATCGTGAGTTGTATTTGGGGCATGGGGCGATTATCTCGCGGCGGGCCGCGCGCCCCTGAGACTGTCAAAATCGGGAGGCACATGAAGATCAAGACCAAAAGCGCCAAGGTCAACCGCGCGTGGCTGAACGACCACGTCAACGACCCCTACGTCCGGCTGGCCCAGAAAGAGGGCTACCGGGCCCGTGCCGCGTACAAGCTGAAGGAAATCGACGAGGGCTTCGGCCTCATCAGGCCCGGCCACCTGGTCGTCGACCTGGGCTCCGCTCCCGGCGCCTGGAGCCAGTACCTGAGGCGCAGGCTCTCGCCGGGCGGGGCGGCGGCGGGGCAGCTCAACGGTAACATCATCGCGCTGGACATCCTGCCCATGGAGCCGGTGGAGGGCGTCACGTTCATCCAGGGCGATTTCCGCGAGCCCGAGGTCCTGGCCCGGCTGGAGGAGGCGATGGGTGGTCGCAAGGCCGACGTCGTCGTTTCCGATATGGCGCCCAACCTCTCGGGAATCGAGTCGGCGGACACGGCCCGCATCGCCCACCTGGTCGAGCTGGCGGTCGATTTCGCCCAGAACCACATGAAGCCGGAGGGGGCGCTGGTCACGAAGGTATTCCACGGCAGCGGTTACGCCGAGCTTGTCAAGCTGTTCAAGGAAACTTTTCGGATCGTGAAGCCTCTTAAGCCCAAGGCCTCGCGCGACAAGTCGTCCGAGACTTTCCTGGTTGGTATCGGGTTGAAACCGGGCAACTGACTGACACGCACACAGGCCAATGCCCTTGTGAGACCTATCAAGGGCGTAGCGAAAATACATCATTCCATGGCTTGAAACGCCTAGAATGGACAGCAAGTACGCTAGGGTGCCCTTGAGGCGCCGGCCCAACTCTCCCGGAGACGCAGTTGAACAATCAGTGGTTTTCCAAAATTGCCGTGTGGCTCGTCATCGCCCTCGTGCTGTTTACAGTTTTCAAGCAGTTCGACACGCGCGGCGCCGCCGGGGCGAGCGTGATGGGCTACTCGGACTTCCTGGAGGAAGTGCGCAGCAAGCGCATCAAGAACGCCATCATCCAGGAAGGCCAGGGCGGCACGGAGATCGTTGCCATCACCACCGATGACCGCAAGGTCCGCACCACCGCTACATACCTCGACCGTGGCTTGGTTGGCGACCTGATCAGCAACAACGTCAAGTTCGATGTCAAGCCGCGCGAAGAAGGCTCGCTCCTCATGACGCTGCTTGTGAGCTGGGGGCCGATGCTGCTGCTCATCGGGGTCTGGATCTACTTCATGCGCCAGATGCAGGGCGGGGGCAAGGGCGGGGCCTTCAGCTTCGGCAAGAGCAAAGCGCGGATGCTCGACGAGAACAATAACCAGGTGACGTTCGCGGATGTCGCCGGCTGTGACGAGGCGAAAGAGGAAGTCAAAGAGGTCGTCGACTTCTTGAAGGACCCCCAGAAATTCCAGAAGCTGGGCGGGCGCATCCCGCGCGGGCTGCTCCTGGTCGGGCCTCCGGGCACTGGTAAGACGCTGCTGGCCAAAGGCATCGCCGGCGAGGCCAAGGTGCCTTTCTTTTCGATCTCCGGTTCCGACTTCGTCGAGATGTTCGTCGGCGTGGGCGCGGCCCGCGTGCGAGACATGTTCGAGAATGCCAAGAAGAACGCACCCTGCATCATCTTCATCGATGAAATCGATGCGGTGGGCCGCCAGCGCGGTGCCGGCCTGGGCGGCGGCAACGACGAGCGCGAGCAGACCTTGAACCAGATGCTGGTCGAGATGGACGGCTTTGAAACCAACCTCGGGGTGATCGTGGTGGCCGCCACCAACCGGCCCGACATCCTGGACGCCGCCTTGCTGCGCCCGGGCCGCTTCGACCGTCAGGTGTACGTGCAGCTGCCGGACATCCGCGGCCGCGAGCAGATCCTGAACGTCCACATGCGCAAAATCCCGATTGGCCAGGACGTCGCCCCGAGCATCATTGCGCGCGGCACGCCGGGCATGTCTGGCGCTGACCTGGCCAACCTCTGCAACGAAGCAGCCCTGATGGCCGCGCGCCGCAATGCGCGTGTCGTCGAAATGCAGGATTTCGAGAAGGCCAAGGACAAGATCTTCATGGGCCCCGAGCGCAAGAGCATGGTCATGCCCGAGGAAGAGCGCCGCAACACCGCTTATCACGAGTCGGGCCACGCGCTTATCGGCAAGCTGTTGCCCAAGTGCGATCCGGTGCACAAGGTCACCATCATCCCGCGCGGCCGCGCGCTGGGCGTGACCATGAGCCTGCCGGCACAAGACCGCTACAGCTACGACAGCGAATACATGCTCAACCAGATCGCCATGCTGTTCGGCGGACGCATCGCGGAAGAAGTGTTCATGAAGCAGATGACCACCGGCGCGTCGAATGACTTCGAGCGCGCCACGCATCTGGCTCGCGACATGGTCATGCGCTATGGCATGAGTGACGCGTTGGGCCCGATGGTATATGCCGAGAACGAGGGCGAGGTGTTCCTGGGCCGCTCGGTGACCAAGACCACCAACATCAGCGAATCGACGATGCAGAAGGTGGATCAGGAAGTGCGCCGGATCATCGACGAGCAGTACGCGCTGGCGCGCAAACTGATCGAGGACAACAGCGACAAGATGCACGCCATGGCCAAGGCCCTGCTGGAGTGGGAAACCATCGACTCCGAGCAGCTGGACGACATCATGGCCGGCAAGGATCCGCGCCCACCCAAGGACTGGACCCCGCGCACGCCTCCTTCCGGCAGCGGCGGCGGCTCGGGTGGCTCGCCGGTCACGGACCCCGCACCGACTGCGGCCTAAGCTTGTCATTGCGGGCTCGACCCGCAATCCACACGGGCGCCGAGAATTTCTCGGCGTGGACTGGATGCCGGGTCAAGCCCGGCATGACAATATCTCATGCATTGGCAAACCTCCCGCCACCTGATCGACCTCTCCCGGCCACGGGTGATGGGCATCGTCAACGTTACGCCCGACTCATTCTCCGACGGCGGCCGCTACGTCAACACCCTTGCGGCTATCCAGCATTGCGAAAAGCTGCTGCTGGACGGTGCCCATATCCTCGACATCGGCGGTGAGTCCAGCCGGCCCGGCACGCCGCCCGTGCCGCTCGAAGAAGAGCTGGCGCGTGTGGTTCCCGTACTGCGAGAGGCGGTGACGCTGGGCGTGCCCATCTCCGTGGACACGTACAAACCGGAGGTCATGCGTCAGGCGCTGGACCTGGGCGTGGACATCATCAACGACATCTGGGCCCTGCGCAGGCCGGGCGCCCGCGAAATCGTCGCCGGCCATCCGTCGTGCGGTGTGTGCCTGATGCACATGCACGGCGAACCGGAAACGATGCAACGCACCCCGATGGAGGGCGACGCGGTGCCGCAAGTGCGCGCCTTCCTCGTGCATGCCACGGCAGCGCTGCAGGGCGCGGGGGTTTCGCCGGCGCGCATCGCCTGGGACCCGGGCATCGGCTTCGGCAAAACGGTCGAGCAGAACTTCGCGCTCCTGGCACGCCAGGGAGAATTGCTGGCCGATGGTTACCCGCTGGTGGCCGGTTGGTCGCGCAAGTCGTCCCTGGGTAACGTGACGGGCCTGCCCGTGAACGAGCGGCTTGCGCCCAGCCTGGCGGCAGCGCTGCTGGCGGCCGAGCGTGGCGCTAACGTGCTGCGCGTGCACGATGTGAAGGAAACACGCGCCGCGCTCAAGGTGCGCGATGCGATGATCGCGGCAGGCAACAGCAAAGGGATGGAATCCGCCTCATGACCAGAACCTATTTCGGCACCGACGGCATCCGCGGGACCGTGGGCCAGCCGCCCATCACGCCCGATTTCGTGCTGCGCCTGGCGCATGCCGTGGGCCGGGTGCTGAAGCGCACGGAGCAGCGCCCCACGGTGCTGATCGGCAAGGACACAAGGATCTCTGGCTACATGCTCGAAAGCGCGCTCGAATCGGGCTTCAACTCGGCCGGGGTGGACGTCGTTCTCCTGGGGCCGTTGCCCACGCCCGGCGTCGCCTACCTGACTCGCGCGCAGCGCGCCAGCCTGGGTGTGGTGATCAGCGCGAGCCACAACGCCTATCCCGACAATGGAATCAAGTTCTTCAGCCACCAGGGCACCAAGCTGCCCGACGAGTGGGAGCAGGCCGTGGAGGCCGCGCTGCTGGAGCCGCCGGTGTGGGCTGATTCGGCGACTCTCGGCAAGGCGCGCCGCCTCGACGACGCGGCCGGCCGCTACATCGAGTTTTGCAAGAGCACTTTCGCCAATGACCTTACCCTGCGGGGCATGACTATCGTCGTGGATGCCGCCCACGGCGCTGCGTACCATATCGCGCCCAAGGTCTTCCACGAACTCGGCGCGGAAGTCATTGGCATCGGCTGCGCTCCCGACGGGCTGAACATCAACGACAGGGTAGGCGCCACCCATCCGGAAGCGCTTGTGGCGGCGGTCAAGGCCCACGGCGCGGACATCGGCGTCGCGCTCGATGGCGATGCCGACCGGCTGCAACTCGTCGATGCCAACGGCCGCCTCTACAACGGCGATGAACTGCTGTACCTGATAACCGCCGACCGGCTTGACCATGGCGAGCGCGTGCCTGGCGTGGTCGGCACGCTGATGACCAACATGGCGGTGGAAGTGGCGCTGAAGTCGCGAGGCCTCGAGTTCGTGCGCGCAAAGGTCGGCGACCGCTACGTGCTCGAAGAGCTGGAAAAGCGCGGATGGCTGCTGGGCGGCGAAGGCTCGGGCCACCTGCTCGCGCTGGACAAGCACACCACCGGTGACGGCCTCATCAGCGCGCTGCAGGTGCTGAAGGCATGCGTGCGCAGCGGCAAGAGCATTGCGCAACTGCTGGACGGCGTGCAGCTATTCCCGCAGACCCTGCTGAATGTGCACCTGCAAGCGGGCCAGGACTGGAAGAAAAGCGAAACTCTGGCGGCCGAAACCCGTCGTGTCGAGGCCGAGCTGGACGGCCACGGCCGGGTACTGATCCGTCCCAGCGGCACCGAGCCCGTGCTTCGCATCATGGTCGAGGCGCGCGACGAGGCGCAGGCAAGGACCGCCGCCGAGCGGTTGGCCGCGGCAGTCAAGGCGGGGTAAGCCATCGCGGCCTGTGGCCGCTCGTCGCACCGAAGCGACACCTCATCGTCGCAAAGCTGGGCGGAATGCGTGGCAAGGTCTACATTGACCTCATGCGTGCCGCATCCCTGTTCCCCGTCTGGCTACCGATGCTTGCGGCAGCGGTCCTAGCCTGGCCGCACGCTGCGGGGGCGCAGGCGTTTTCAGCGGACTACGATCTTTCCCGAACGGCCGCCGCTCCTGCCGCGGACCCGGAAGTGGATCGGTCATCGGCATTCGGATTGGGCGGCGTGCACATCGGCGCGGCATTACAGGCGGATGGGGAGTTTTCGGGCGCGGGTCTCTCGCTCGCCGCCGGACGCAACTGGTTCGCGCAGGTTTCGGTGGGGCGCAGCCTGCAGCAGGCGAACATCCTGTCCGGCGCCGTTGCCGGCGAAGCGCTGCGTATAGGCGGCGGCTACCGCTGGAGCGACGGGCAATCGCTGTCCCTGCACGTGACCGGCGGCCGCGGACCTGAACGCCTGGGCTTGTCCGTGAGTTACGACTGGCCGCGCTATTTCGTGCGGCTGTCTTACGACCCGGGCCTGAACCCCGTGATGCAGGACAAGCTGCGCTTCTCCGCGGGCGTGCGTTTCTGAAACAGAACTAGCCGGGCTGCGACCCGCGGTCATACCAGCCCTTGCTGGCATTGACCATCCGCACCACCAGCAGCATCACCGGCACCTCGATCAGCACCCCGACCACCGTCGCCAGCGCGGCGCCCGATTCGAGGCCGAACAGGCTGATCGCTGCCGCCACCGCCAGTTCGAAGAAGTTGCTGGCGCCGATGAGCGCGGAGGGGCATGCGACGCTGTGCGATTCGCCGAGCCGCCGGTTGAGCCAGTACGCCAGGCCGGAATTGAAGAACACCTGGATCAGGATTGGCACCGCCAGCATCGCGATCACCAGGGGCTGCTCGATGATCGCCTCGCCCTGGAACGCGAACAGCAGCACCAGCGTCGCCAGCAACGCGGCGATCGACCACGGCCCGATCGCCGCGAGTGTGGCATCGAGGGCCGCCTGGCCGCGTGCGAGGAGTATCTTGCGCCACAGCTGCGCCAGCACCACCGGGATCACGATGTAGAGCACGACCGACGTGATCAGGGTGTCCCAGGGCACGACGATCGCCGACAGCCCGAGCAGCAAGGCCACCAGCGGTGCGAACGCGAACACCATGATGGTGTCGTTCAGCGCCACTTGAGACAGCGTGAAGAGCGGATGGCCGTTCGTGAGGCGGCTCCACACGAACACCATCGCCGTGCACGGCGCGGCGGCCAGCAGGATCAGGCCCGCGACGTAGCTGTCGAGTTGTTCAGCCGGCAGGTAGGGGGCGAACACATGGCGAATGAAGATCCACCCGAGCAACGCCATTGAAAACGGTTTGACCGCCCAGTTGACGAAGAGCGTGACGCCGATGCCACGCCAATGGCTCTTGACCTGGTGCAGTGCGCCGAAATCCACCTTCAGCAGCATCGGGATGATCATCACCCAGATCAGCAGGCCGACCGGCAGGTTGACGCGTGCGATTTCCATCCTGCTCACGGACTCGAACGCGTCGGGAAACAACTGGCCCAAAAACACGCCCGCAACGATGCACAGGAACACCCAGACCGTCAGGTAGCGCTCGAACAGGTTCATGGGCAGGGGCACGGCGGACGCCGGCGCGGCATGGGTCGATGCGCTCATGACGGCGCCTCCCCGGACAGCTTTCGGGCGTGCGCCTGCATGGCGAGCATTTCCACTCCCTCTAACGGCAGCGCGAGCAACAGGTCGAGCCTGTGCCGCATGGCGATCAAGGTGCGGCGGAACGCCTGGAGCCGGTCTTCATCCGTGCCTGCGACGGCGGAGGGATCGGCGTAGCCCCAGTGCGCCGTGGCCGGATGGCCGGGCCAATAAGGGCATTGCTCGCCGGCGGCGTCATCGCACACGGTGATGATGAGGTCCATATGCGGTGCGTTGGGTGTCGCGAATTCGTCCCAGCTCTTGCTGCGCAGACCCTCCGTGGGAATGCCCGCCTCGCGCAGCGCCTGCAGCCCCAGCGGGTTGGGTTGCTGGTTTTCGCGCGGGCTGCTGCCGGCGGAGTAAGCCTTGAACCGGCCGCCTCCAATGTGGTTCAGGGTGGCTTCCGCCAGGATGCTGCGCGCGGAGTTATGCGTGCAAAGAAAGAGTACGTTCAGCATTCGCATGTGTTCACGGTTTCAAGCTCGGTCTTCTTGTCGGTGTCATTGAGCAATGGCAACACGACCACGGGCGAGAAGCCGCCCCCTGCCGTTCGGAAATTGGTGGTCTGTCCGGCGTACGTGCGCGCGGCCAGCAACTGGATGCGGCCCGCATACGCGTACGCGCGGATGTCGAGCTTCAGGCGTGTTGGCGCGCCGGCGACATCGACCAGCCGCTCGCTGGGCGGCACCAGCGCCTGCGCGACGAAATTGCCCGCGACGATCTCGTCCCACACGCGCTTCGTGAGCTTGTCGCCACGGAAGGCGGCCTTGGAGCCGTACCCCGTGGCTGGCTTGAAGAACAACTGGCGACGTCGCGTCCATAGGTCCTGCGCGTCGGCGCCCGTGACGGGTTCGGTCTTCGGAACGACGGCTTGCAGTAGTGCGCGGTCTTCGGCTGTTGCGCCCCACGAGGCGAGCAACGAGTCGTTGCTCAATACGACGAGGTTGCGTTTATCCGCGTGCAAAGCGTGCGCTCGAGGGTTGGGCGTCATGACGACCGCGCCGGCCACATAGGCGTCGCGCAGGCTCGCATGGCGGGGCTCCGAGAGGTCGAAATCCGTCAGCCGGTTGTAGACCAGGTCCACGGGCTGGCCTGCGGGGAGGCCCGCGTTCCAGAGCCGGCCGTCGCGCCAATCGAGTTCCGCCGGGTCCGCGACCACCGCATCGATGCCGCGCGCGATGAACAGGTGCCGGGCGATTTCGAACTCGGGCGCGAGGTACTGCTGGGCGGGCGAGTCGTCGACGATGGCGACGGAGCGCAGGGGTGCATCGCCGCGCTGCGCGCGCCACTCAGTGCGGAACATCTCCACCCACGTGTCATCGATCCGATCCACGTCCGCGGGCGCGCCGAACATGCGGTCCAGCGGCGTGCAGCAGGCGCGATGCGCCCGAACAGCGGCTGCATGAAGCATCGCCCCGCCGGCATTGGTGTTGATCTCGATGAGCCGCGGACCGTCGGCGCTCACATGGAAGTCGTAGCCCATGAATGCGCCCTGCGGTCCGAAGTCGAGACTGGCAATCTCCGGCGAGCGCCGCAGCGCGGCATCGCGGTAGCCGGGAAGGGCGGCGACACGGTGCAGCGCGGCCACGCTGGCTTCCAACAGCGCATGGTCGCGCGCCGAGATGAATACCGGCGTCGCGGAAAACAGGTGCGGGCGGGTGGCCACCAGGTCTTCGGCCAAGCCTTGCAGTAACGGGTTCGATTCAAGCTGTTTGCGCAGCAAGGCCGGTTGCAGCGTGCTGCACAGGCAGCCCAGGTTCAGGGTATCGGCGGTGCGCATCGTGGGCCCTTCAACAGTTGGAGCAACCGGTGGCCGGGGTGACCTCGCAGGGCTCACCTTGGCAGCAATGTTCGGTGAGGTACGCCAGCAGGCCGTTCATGCGGTCAAAGTTGGCGCGGTAGATCAGGTTGCGTCCACGTGCCTCGGCCGACACGAGCCCGGCATGGGACAGTTCCTTGAGGTGGAAAGAGAGCCCGCTCGGTGCAATGCCGAGCTGCTCTGCCATGGCGCCGGGGGTAAGGCCCTCCGGCCCTGCTGCGATCAGCGACCGGAAGGCGCGCAGGCGCTGGACCTGGGCTAGGGCGGCGAGCGCCTTGATCGCGCCAGACTCTTCGACTTCTATTTCGACTGTTTCCATATTTCAATAATACTTGAAATATTAAATATTAGCAAAAGCAGGGCGCGTCACAAGACAATGCCGCTCGTCATCCCGCAGACACGGAACTGCCACGAACCCGTCACGCGTTGTCCGCAGACTCGCTGCATGCAACAGGAGCCGGTATGAACGAACTGCCCACCCCCACGCTGCCGCTGTCGCCGGTGTCCCTGCCACGGGGGTCGCTTCATCGACCTCATCAGAATCTACCTGAGGAAAGTGGGGGCGTCCTGGTCTCCTGGGCCCGGCACCAGGACGAAGTCCGCCAAGCGCAACGGCTGAGGTACGAGGTCTTCGCGACGGAGATGGGCGCCCGTCTGGACACATGGATTCCCGGTCACGATGTCGACCTGTTCGACGACTACTGCGAGCACCTGCTCGTGCGCGATTCACGCACGCTCGAAGTCATCGGCACCTATCGCGTGCTGACGCCGGTGCAGGCAGTGCGCGTGGGTAGCACCTACAGCGACACGGAGTTCGATCTCACCCGGCTTCGCAGCTTGCGCGAGCGAATGGTGGAGCTAGGCCGCAGCTGCGTCCACGCCAATCACAGGCATGGTGGCGTCATCCTGGCGTTGTGGGGCGCGCTTGCCGAGTTCATGATGCGCAACCGCCTGGACACGATGATCGGCTGCGCCAGCATCCCGATGCTTCACGAGGGAAATGTTCGCGGGGACGCCGCTGCGAGCATATGGAACCGGGTAAAGCGAACCCATCTCGCACCGATCGAATTCCACGTGCGCCCGCGCCTGGCCCTGCCGGTCGAGGCATTGGATGGCTCGCTCGACGTCGAGCCGCCAGCCCTCATCAAGGGCTACCTGCGCCTGGGCGCCAAGGTGCTGGGGCCGCCGGCATGGGACCCGGACTTCAACTCGGCGGACCTGCCCATGCTGATGCGGATCGCCGACCTGCCGCCGCGCTACCGCAAGCATTTCCTCGGCGCATGACCGCGCGCCATGTTCAAGCCGGCCTCTGAGATGCGAACGACATTCGACGCACTCGGGCCACTGATTCCCGGACTCACGATCCCCGCCGCGCACGAGGCCGACGAGGACACCGCGCGCCGGCGCTACCGGGCTGTCTTCATCTCCGACCTCCACCTGGGAACGCCCGGCTGCCAAGCCGCTGCATTGCTGGATTTCCTCAAGTCGCATCCCAGCGATTACCTTTACCTCGTCGGCGACATTGTCGACGGCTGGCAGCTGCAGCGGCGTTGGTACTGGCCGCAAGCGCACAACGACGTGGTGCAGAAACTCCTGCGCAGCGCGCGCAAGGGCTGCCGCGTGATTTACGTGCCGGGCAACCATGACGAATTCGCGCGGCAGTTTGTCAGCCACCAGTTTGGCGGCATCGAGGTGCTGGAGGAGGCGGTGCACGTCGCTGCGGACGGCAGGCAGCTGTGGGTCATTCACGGCGACTACTTCGACGGCGTTGTCCAGTGCGCGAAATGGCTGGCCTACGTGGGCGACAACCTGTACGAGTTCACGCTCAGGCTCAACCGGCACCTGAACACCTTGCGCGGGCGGCTCGGCCTGCCTTACTGGTCGCTCTCCGCCTACCTCAAGCACAAGGTCAAGAAGGCGTTGAACTACGTGACCGATTTCGAGGTGGCCGTCGCACGCGAGGCGCGCCGCCGGGGCCACAACGGCGTCGTATGCGGACATATCCACCGGGCGGAAATGCGCGACATCGAGGGCGTTCTGTACTGCAACGACGGCGACTGGGTGGAGAGCCGCACGGCGCTCATTGAACACTACGACGGCCGGCTGGAACTCGTGCAATGGACGCCAACGCACGACAGCCATGGCGTGGGACATCGAACGGAAATGGAGACGGTATGAAGATCGCGCTGGTGACAGATGCGTGGCAACCTCAAGTCAACGGCGTGGTCACGACGCTGGTCGAGTTGTGCAAGGAACTCGCGCTCGCGGGGCACGCGGTGGAAGTGATTCATCCCGGGCAGTTCAAGACGCGCCCGTGCCCGGGCTACGCAGGGATCGATCTCGCCATTTCGCCTCGAGCGCAGCTTGCAGCCCGGCTCGACAAGTTCCGGCCCGACGCCATTCACCTAGCGACCGAGGGGCCGCTCGGATGGGCGGGGCGGCGCTACTGCCTGCAGCGCAAGCTGGCCTTCACGACGGCCTTCCACACCAAGTTTCCGGAGATTGCGAACGCGGCGGTGAAGGTGCCGGTGTCATGGGGCTACGCGTTGTTGCGGCATTTCCACGGGCCGTCCTCCGGCGTGATGGTGCCCACCGCGAGCGTGCTGCGCATGCTGGAAGCACGCGGCTTTCGCAACCTGCGCACGTGGACCCACGGTGTCGATACGACCTTGTTTTCGTTCCAGCCAGTGCCGCGTGCATGGCAGCCCCTGGGCCTGCTGGCGCGCCCGGTCGCGCTGTTCGTGGGCCGGGTCTCCTACGAAAAGAACATCGATGCGTTCCTGAAGATGGACTTCCCCGGCACCAAGGTGGTGTGCGGCGTGGGCCCGGTCGAGTCGCAGCTCCGGCAGAAGTATCCGCAGGTGCGCTGGCTCGGCCTGCTGCCGCGCGACGAACTGGCGCAGGTGTATGCGGCAGCGGATCTCTTTGTCTTCCCGAGTCACGCGGACACCTTCGGACTCGTGATGGTGGAGGCGATGGCCAGCGGCACTCCGGTGGCGGCGTATCCCGTGGACGGGCCTCTGGAAGTGCTGGGCCGGCGCGATGAGACGGGCCGCAGCCTCGGCGGTGCCATGCACGAGGATCTGCAGCAGGCCTGCTACGCGGCGTTGGCCGTGCCCCGCCACGAGGCTCGTGCCCGGTCTCTGGACTTCAGCTGGGTTCATGCCAGCGAGTTGTTCGCGAGCAACCTCGTTCCGGTGGATCGCGCTGCCGATCCCCGTCGCCGGGAAGCGCTTGCGCCTGTCACACCACTGTCATCAGGACCGCCGACACTGTCATGACATTGTCACGCGCGCCCATGTCCCCCCTGCCCGCCATTGCCGCGCCCCCTTTCGAACACGTCCCCCCGCCAATCCGGTTCCTCGACCGCGACCATGCCATCCTCGCGTTCAATGAACGCGTGCTGGACTGGGCCCGTCGCGCGGATGTACCTTTGGTGGAGCGGCTGCGATACCTGTGCATTGTCTCTTCCAACCTGGACGAGTTCTTTGAAGTCCGCGCGGAGCCGCACCTCGCGGCGGTGCAGGCCGGGGAGATCAAGGGCGAGTACACCGTCGCGTCTTTCGAGGCGATGGCCCAGGCGATCCACAAGCTCGTCGACAGCCAATACACGCTCTACAACAACGAACTGATGCCGGCCTTCGCACGCGAAGGCATCGAGATCGTCTCGCACGGCGATCGCAATGCGGCGCAAAAGGCCTGGGTACACGAGTACTTCGAGCGCGAGGTGAGGCCGCTGTTGATCCCGGTCGGGCTGGACCCGGCCCATCCGTTCCCGCAGGTTGCGAACAAGTCCTTGAACTTCATCGCCCGGCTTTCGGGCAAGGACGCCTTCGGCCGCGAAAACGAGATCGCCATCGTGAAGGTGCCGCGGGTGCTGCCGCGCCTCATCCGGATGCCGGGCAAGGTCTCCGGCAAGAAGACGCTGTTCGTGTCGCTCTCGAGCGTGATCCGCGCGCACCTGGAACATTTGTTTCCTGGACGAGAGGTGGGGCAGTTCTCGCAGTTCCGCGTGACGCGGCACTCCGACCTGGCCGTCGACGAGGACGACGTGCGCGACCTGCGCACCGCGCTGCGCCTGGGGCTGCAGCACAGGCACTATGGGCAGGCCGTGCGGCTGGAAGTCGCGGCCGGCTGCTCCGATCACCTGGCGAATTTCCTGTTGCAACAGTTCCGCCTTCCTGAACAGGCGCTGTTCCGGGTCCACGGTCCCGTGAACCTGGTGCGGCTCACGCAGCTCATCGACCTGGTCCATGCGCCGCAACTTCTGTTCCCGCCGCATCAGCCCACCTACCCGTCCCAGCTCGTGCCGGGGCGTTCTTTCTTCGAGCAACTGCGGCACGGCGACGTGCTGATCCACCAGCCGTACGAAAGTTTCGATGGCGTGCTGGGCTTCCTGCGCGAGGCTGTGGAAGACCCCAAGGTTCTCGCCATCAAGCAGACCATTTACCGCACGGGAGCGGAGTCGGAGCTGATGGATCTGTTGCGGGAGGGGGTGCGGCGCGGCAAGGAAGTGACGGTCGTGGTGGAACTGAAGGCGCGCTTCGACGAGGAGGCCAACATCAACTGGGCCGAAAGCCTGGAGGCCATCGGGGCCCAGGTCGTGTATGGCGTGGTGGGCCTGAAGACGCACGCCAAGATGCTGCTGGTCACACGGCGCGAAGGCAAGCAGCTGGTGCGGTACGGGCACCTTTCCACCGGCAACTACAACCCGCGCACGGCCAGGCTCTACACGGACATCAGCCATTTGACGGCTGCCCCCGCTCTCACGGCCGACATGGAGAACGTGTTCGTCCACCTCGCCAGCCAGAGTCGGCTTCCGCGCCTGAACCGCGTGTGGCTCGCGCCGTTTCACCTGCAGCGCAAGCTCATCGACCGCATCGAGGCGGTCGGCGAGGCCGCCTCGCAAGGCCGCGACTCCCGCATCGTGCTGAAGATGAATGCGTTGACGGACCAGTCCATGATGCTGGCGCTGGCGCGCGCCGGCCGGCAAGGCGCGAAGATCGATCTCATCGTGCGGGGTGCTTGCATGTTGCCGGCGCGGGTCCCGGGCGTGACCGACAACATCCGCGTGCGCTCGATCATCGGGCGCTTCCTGGAGCACTCGCGCGTCTTCTATTTCCGGATCGGCCAGGAAGAAGACCTCTACCTCTCCAGCGCGGACTGGATGAACCGCAACATGCTGCGCCGCGTGGAGCTGGCCTGGCCGATCAGCGATCCCCACTTGCGCCAGCGCATCGTCGACGAGTGCCTGGTCGCCTGCCTGCATGACGACCGCGATGCCTGGGACCTGATGCCCGACGGCTCGTACAAGCGCGCCAAGGGGACCGGCGACCCCAGGGCACACGGCGCCCAGGCAGCGCTGATGGGGCGTTATGCCGCGCCGCGCGGCCAGGAACGGGGATAGCATGGACCTGGTCCTGTGGCGCCATGCGGAGGCCGAGGAGGCTGCGGAAGGCCAGAACGACCTGCGCCGTTCGCTCACCTCGCGCGGCGAAAAGCAGGCCGCACGCGTTGCTTCCTGGCTGGACCGGCAGCTCCCCGAGGGAGCGCGCATTCTCTGCAGCCCTGCGCGGCGGTGCGAGCAGACGGTGCTGGCCCTGGGGCGAAAGTACAAGATCCGCAACGAGCTGGCGCCCGAGGCCACGGTGGACGACGTGCTGGAGATTGCACAGTGGCCGACTGCCAAGCACACTATCCTGATCGTCGGCCACCAGCCGGTGCTCGGCGAGGTGATCGCGAAGCTGCTGAACGTGGAGCAAGGGGGCTGCGCGATCCGCAAGGGCGCCGCCTGGTGGCTGCGCACGCGCGTGCGCGACGGCGACAAAGAGACGGTTGTGGTCGCGGTGCAGTCGCCTGACGCCGTGTAGCCCGGTGTACCAGGGTGAGCGCTTCAACGGCTACAGCCATCTGCTGGGTTTCGTGCTCGCCTTACTGGGATCGGCATACATGGTGGCCAGGACATTGGGCGGCGATGACGTGGTGAAGACGATCGCCGCGCTCGTGTTTTCAGCCTCGATGGTCGCGATGTATGGCGCGTCCACGCTGTGCCACAGCATTCGGGGGCGGACCAGGCTGTTCTGGCAGCGCGCCGACCATTGCGCGATCTACCTGCTGATCGCCGGGACGTACACGCCGGTGGCCTTGGTCACCCTGGAAGGCCCGTTGGGTTGGAGCCTGTTTTGCATCGTCTGGGCCGCAGCCATCGCCGGCATCGTGCACGAGCTGCATGAGGGGGCGCGCAAACGGCCGTCGCCCACGACCTATGTGGGCATGGGATGGCTCGGCGTCGTCGCTGCTGCGCCGATCACGCAGCGTATGGACGCAAGCGGAGTGGCCTGGCTGGTGGGCGGCGCGGCGCTCTACACCGTGGGGACGATCTTCTACCGGAACCCGCGCGGCTGGCGGCATGCGCACGGTGCATGGCATCTGTTCGTGCTCGCCGGCACCGCGTGCCACTACGTGGCGATCACGTGGTTCATCCTGTAGCCGATCATGACAATCCGAAGCCTGACTGCGCCTGGGCCCCGCTGCGCCCTGGCTGCTACGCAGGTCCTCCGGTCATGGGCGCACATTCGCCATGTCGCGACAAGGCGGCGGGGTGCTGAAGATCGGCACGCCGGGTTGGACGGGGACCTTCCTTCCGACGCGGGATTGAGCCCGCGCGACAAAGTCCCGGCGCGAAATTGTCCTTGACCGGATCAGCTCTTGGCCGGCCGTCCGGTCTTGAGCGCAGGCACCGACCGCAGCGCCGCGGCGAGGGCCGTGTCGCTCATCGTCGCCAGCGCCTTGATGCCGGCGCGAAGCAGCTCGCTTTTCTTGGCCGGCGCGCCGAGCTTGGCGCAGCGTTGTTTCAAGTCGGCCAGCACGGCGTATTCGGGCTTGGGAATGGTGAAGCTGTCGCGCACGGCCTTGGCCTTGACGGGTTTCTTCGAGGTTGCCATGGTTAGTCTTCGGGTTGATAAACGGTATATACAGTTTATATCGTTTATCTTCCCGCGGCCGGTGCCTCAACTTAACAGTAGCGACCAGGGCGTCTTCTGCCACGCGACCACTTCTTCGCGCAGCAGGTGCGCAGATTGCGGGAAAGCTTTGGCCCAATCCTGCCGCACACCCAGGTTGACGCTGTGACTGCCCGCGCGCAGTTGCAGTCCTTTCAAGTCGGGGTCGCTGCGAGCATGGCACAGGATGACGGCGAGGCGCAGGCAGAGCAACTGGTGCACGAACAGCTCGTCGTCGAAATCGGCGTCGAGCTTGCGGAGTTTGCCGCGGTGCCCCAGCACGAGCAGGCCGAGCCGGTGCAGCTCCGGCTGTGCGAAGCCGGGCGCGTCGGCGTTGTCGAGGATGTAGGCGCCGTGCTTGTGATAGTCGCTATGCGAGATCGCGCTGCCGATCTCGTGCAACTGGGCCGCCCACACGAGCTTGCGTTCCTGGCGGGACAGGTCGGCCGGGTCGTCGTGCGCGCGCAGTTGCCGCAACAGCTCGCCCGCGACCGCGCCGACGCGACGCGCCTGGGCAGGGTCGACGCCGAACTTGGTGGCCAGCCGCTGCACGGTGGTGGAGCGAACGTCGGTTTCGAGCTGCTTGCGGTCGAGCATGTCGTACAGCACGCCGTGGCGCAGCGCGCCCTGGGCGCTGTTCATCTGTTCGACGCCGAGCAGGTCGAACACGGCACGCAACACACTCACGCCGCCGCCGATGACCGGACGGCGGTCGTCTTTCAAGCCCGGCAGGCGTAGCCGGTCTGCGCTGCGCGCGTCGAGGAGCCGTTCGTTGATCCACTGCAGGCCATCCCGGTTGATGCAGCCTGCCGGCCAGCCTGCCGCACCCAGCACATCGGCCACGGCGCCGATCGTCCCGGACGAGCCGTACGCGACGTCCCAGCTGTCCCTGGGGTAGGCATCGAGCGCTTCCTCCAGCACGGCCTTGGCCGCGATTTCGGCGGACTCGAACGCCTGCGCCGTGAACTGGCCCTGCTCGAAATACTTCATGGACCATGCGACGCTGCCGACGCGATAACTCTCCATCACCTTGGCCTCGAACCGGTGCCCCAGGATCAGCTCGGTCGAGCGCCCGCCGATGTCCACCACGAGCCGGCGTTCGTCGGATTGCGGCAGCAGGTGGGCAACGCCCTGGTAGATCAGGCGAGCTTCTTCGCGCCCGGAGATGACATCGATGGGAAAGCCGAGGACTTGCCGTGCCTTGGCGAGAAACTCGTCCCGATTGCGCGCTTCACGCAGCGTCTGGGTCGCGACGGCCCGTACCTGGGTGCGGGGGAAGCCGGCCAGCCGTTCAGCGAAGCGAGCCAGGCAGTCCCAACCGCGCTGCATGGCCTCGGGCGTAAGGTTGCGTGCTTCGTCCAGTCCGTTGCCCTGGCGCACCGTCTCTTTGAGGTATTCCGCGCGGCGGATCTGGCCGTGTTCGCATCGCCCGATCTCCAGGCGGTAGCTGTTGGAGCCGAGGTCTACGGCGGCGAGCAGGGTTGCGGTGTCCATCGTGGGCCAGCATAGCATTCGCGAATGTCTTCGCTATGTCGGTTCGCACCCCGTGGCCTGTCATACGGAGGCGATGACGCGTGCCTGAGCGTTTGCCCTGTCACACGCCTTTCACCATTGCGTCACTGCCGCGTCACAACGGGTTCATAGAGTGCAGGGCGCGACCCAACGCCACTCTCAAACCCCAGGAAAACAATGAACAAGCCTCCCGACCTTCCGCTGCACGCGGTCGACTTCAACGACGAGAACTCCAACACCACGCAGAACCCGACGTTCGACAACATCCTGCAGGCGCGCCTGAGCCGGCGCGGCTTGCTGCGCGGTGGCGTCGGCACTTTCGGCACGGCGATGCTGGGCGGACTGAGCCTTTCCGCCTGTGGCGGCGGTGACGACGAAGTGGCCGCACCGGCGGAGAAGATGCTGGCCTTCGCGGCCGTTCCCAAGAGCCTGGCCGACGCGGTGGCCGTGCCAGCGGGCTACACGGCGAGCGTTTTGTATGCCTTGGGCGACCCGCTGGCTGCCGCCACGCCCGCCTTCAAGAACGACGGCACCGACACCGACTTCGAGAACCGGGCCGGCGATCATCACGACGGCATGGAATATTTCGGCCTGGGCGCCGATGGCAAGCCTTCCACCAGCGCTGCGGAGCGCGCGCTGCTGGCCGTGAACCACGAAGCCACCACGGACGAGAAGCTCAGCTCCTTCTTCCTCCACGCTAATGGCGGCACGACGAGCCTGCCGCGTCCGGCATCCGAAGTGGACAAGGAAGTCGCGATCCACGGCGTGTCCGTCGTCGAAATCCGCAAGACAGCCGGCAAGTGGGAGTATCTGAAGGACTCCAGCTTCAACCGCCGCGTCACGCCGCTAACGGACATCGAGCTCGCCGGCCCCGCGCGCGGCAACGCGCTGCTCGTGACGAAGTATTCGGCAACCGGAACGCGCACCCGCGGCACCCTCAACAACTGCGGCACCGGCAAGACGCCGTGGGGCACCTTCCTCACCGGCGAGGAAAACTGGGTCAACTACTTCACGCGTAGCGCCACGGACAACACCGCCCGCGGCAACGACAAGAGTGTCACGTCGCTCAACCGCTACGGCCGCGCGCAGGGCGGGGCTTCGCGCCACGGCTGGGAGAGCGCCGGCGCCGACGACAAGTACGCGCGCTGGAACATCAGCAAGTCGGGCACTTCCGCCGATGGCAGCGACGATTACCGCAATGAAATGAACGGCATGGGCTACATCGTCGAGATGGACCCCTACGACAAAACCAGGGCGATCAAGAAGCGCACCGCGCTGGGACGCTTCGCGCACGAGAGTGCCGCGTTCGGCAACCCGGTCTCCGGTCAGCCCCTGGCCGTGTACATGGGTGACGACGCGCGCGGCGAGTACATCTACAAGTTCGTCAGTACGGCCACCTGGAATCCGGCCGATGCAACCGCGGCCGACCGCGTCGCAATCGGTGACAAGTACCTGGACAGCGGCAAGCTGTACGTGGCGAAGTTCAATGCCGACGGCACGGGCCAGTGGGTGGAGCTCTCCATGTCGAACACGTCGATCGCAAACTACGCTACTTACGCATTTGCCAATCATGCCGACATCTGCGTGAACACCCGGCTGGCTGCGGACGCAGTGAGTGCGACCAAGATGGACCGCCCCGAGTGGTGCGCGGTGAACCCCGCCAACGGCGAGATCTATTACACGCTGACCAACAACAGCAACCGCCGTATCGAGCCCAGCGGCTCCTCCCAACTCGCACCGGACGCGGCCAATCCGCGCGCGTACACGGACATGAAGGGTGCGACCGCGCAAGCGGGCAATCCCAACGGGCACCTCCTGCGCGTCAAGGAAGGCACGGGCGTGGCCGCCGCGACCACGTTCACCTGGGACGTCTACCTTTTCGGTGCCGAAGCCGGCGCCGACAAGGGGATGGTCAACCTATCGGCGCTCACCGCCGACCAGGACTTCTCCAGCCCCGACGGCCTGGTCTTCAGCCCCAGCACCGGCATCTGCTGGATTCAGACGGACGACGGCGCCTACACCGACGTGACGAACTGCATGATGCTGGCCGCGGTCCCTGGTCAGGTTGGCGACGGCGCGAAGAAGACCTTGAGCTACACCAGGGCAGCCGGCGGCACGCTGGTGGTGGAAACGCCGGTGGGCAAGGCGGCGACCACCGACACGCTCAAGCGATTCCTGGTCGGCCCCTCCGGCTGCGAGATCACGGGCTTGTGCGAGACGCCGGACGGCAAGACCATCTTCGTGAACATCCAGCACCCGGGTGAGAACACGTCGCAGGCCAACCTGGCCGACCCGACCAAGTACACCAGCCAGTGGCCAAGCAACGCGGGCTATGGCGCCGGCAAGCGGCCGCGTTCGGCCACGATCGTGATCACCAAGAACGACGGCGGGCGGATCGGTAGTTAAACAAGAGTGCTGTCACACATCTGACGCGAAGCAGTCATGTGGCCGTCACACCTGGCGGCCACACTGCGACACGTCCTGTTTCACATAAGGAGAACACCATGAAATACGCTCTGTTCACAACGGCCTTGAGCCTGGCAGTCCTTGGCGGCTGCGCCACCACCACCCCGGCACCTGCCGGGATGAAGGTTGGCCAGTTCGTGACCTATAAGTGCGACGGCGGCAAGCAGTTGCAGGCGCGCCTGACCACCGACGGATCAAGTGTGCGTGTGCGCTATGAGGGCGGTTACGAGCTGGACCGCAAGCAAGCCGGCGTTTACGAAGCCGAAGGCTGGACGCTGACGACCGGCTCCGCAGCCGGTATGGAGCTTCAGCACCAGGGAAAAACGGCCGCGAAGAATTGCCAGGCCGTCTGAGCTGTCACGAAACCGTCATCTGCGTGAAATAAAGTCCGGGCAAGCGCTTCGGCGCGCTCTCTCAACCTGAGGAAACCATGAAATTTACTTCCAAGTCCCTGCTGGCCGTCTCGACCCTGGCCTTCCTGGCTGGCGCCCCGTTGGCGTCCATGGCGCAAGTGATCAAGATCGATGGTTCCAGCACCGTCTACCCCGTGACCGAAGCGGTCGCTGAAGAATTCCAGAAGGCCAACAAGGGCCTGAAGGTCACCGTCGGCGTGTCCGGCACGGGCGGCGGCTTCAAGAAATTCTGCCGCGTCGAAACCGACATCGCCAATGCCTCGCGGCCCATCACCAAGTCTGAGATGGAAGCGTGCCGGGCCACGGGCGTCGAGTACTTCGAGCTGCCGGTGGCGTTCGACGCGCTCACCGTCGTCATCAATCCGAAGAACACGTGGCTCAAGCAGGCCACCGTGGCCGAGCTCAAGAAGATGTGGGAGCCGGCTGCCCAAGGCAAGGTCACCCGCTGGAACCAGGTGAACCCGGCCTGGCCTGACCAGCCGATCAAGCTGTTCGGCGCCGGTTCCGATTCCGGCACGTTCGACTACTTCACCGAAGCCATCGTCGGCAAGTCCAAGTCCAGCCGCGGCGACTTCACAGCCTCGGAAGACGACAACGTGCTGGTGCAGGGTGTCGCGGGTGACGTCAACGCCATCGGCTACTTCGGCTACGCATATTACGCCGAGAACCAGGGCAAGCTCAAGGCACTGCCCATCGTCGAGAAGGACGGCAAGCCGGCCGTCGCGCCGAGCGAGGCAACGGTGCTCAACGGCAGCTACCAGCCGCTGGCCCGCCCGAT
Organism: Ramlibacter sp.; assembly: GCA_029237735.1. Classification (GTDB taxonomy): domain Bacteria; phylum Pseudomonadota; class Gammaproteobacteria; order Burkholderiales; family Burkholderiaceae_C; genus Ramlibacter. Next base: position 37,679 of record JAQZBU010000080.1, read on the forward strand.
CTTCATCTACGTCAACGCCAAGTCCATGGCCAAGCCGGAAGTCAAGAAGTTCGTCGACTTCTACCTGGCGAATGCCGCCAAGATGGCCAAGGAAGTGAAGTACGTCCCGCTGCCTGCGGATGCCTACAAGACTGCGGCCGAGCATGTCGCCAAGGGCAAGAAGGGCACCGTGTTCGGTGGCAAGAACGAAGTCGGCATCACCATCGCGGAACTGCTCAAGCGCGAAGCGTCGCAGTAACCTGAACCCCGGGGGCCAGCCTGTGCGCAATTGCCGCGGGCTGGCTTCGCGCTGTCCGGATACACCTTTTTTCGCATAACTACAATGAGCGCCATCACCACTCCGGATCGCATCGTGGTTTCTGTTCCCCTGACCGGCGACGCTCGGCTGGCCGAGCTCGCCAAGATGAAGGCGTCCCGCAAGCGCAAGGACAAGGTCATCGAAGCCGTGCTGCTGATGGCCGCCTGCGTGTCGGTGTTCACTACTCTGGCCATCGTGTACATCCTGGTGCGCGAGTCGGTGGCCTTCTTCAGCCACGTGCCGTTGTGGACGTTCCTCACCGACAGGCAATGGACACCGCTGTTCGATGACGCGCACTTCGGCATCATCGTGCTCTTGTCCGGAACGCTCAGCAGTTCGCTCGTGGCGCTGTTCATCGCCATCCCGCTGGGCACCATCATTGCCATCTACCTCTCCGAATTCGCGGGGCATCGGGTGCGCGAGGTGCTCAAGCCCGTGCTGGAACTGCTGTCAGGAATTCCCACCATCATTTACGGCTTCTTCGCGCTGCTGGTGGTCACGCCCATCATTCAGAAGATCTATCCCGATCTGCCCACCTTCAACATCCTGTCTGCGGGGATCGTGATGGGCATCATGATCATTCCCTATGTGTCCTCGCTGTCGGAGGACGCCATGCGCGCCGTGCCCATGAGCCTGCGCGAAGGTGCCTACGCGATGGGTTCGACACGCTTCCAGACAGCGACGCGCGTGGTGGTGCCGGCTGCTTTCTCCGGGATCGCCTCCGCCTACATCCTCGGCATTTCGCGTGCGGTGGGCGAAACCATGATCCTTGCCGTCGCCGCGGGGATGCAGCCCAACCTCACGCTCAACCCGCTCGAGCCGGCGGCGACCATCACCTCGTACATCGTGCAGGTAGCCCTGGGCGACCTGCCGCACGGCAGCGTCGGCTACCAGACCATCTTTGCCGCCGGCCTCACCCTCATGCTGCTGACCCTGATGTTCAACCTGCTGGGCTACTGGCTGCGGCGCAAGTACCGGGAGGCCTACTGATGAAGGACCACGCCGCTCTGACGCCGGCCGAGAAATCGGCCAAGCTGCGCGTCATCATCCGCTCGCACAAGCGCTGGGACATCATCTTCGGCATAGTCGGCCTGGCCGCGATGTCGGTCGGCATCCTGACGCTGGTGGCGCTGTTCGCGCAGATGGCCATCGATGGCCTCCCGCGCCTCACGGCCGAGTTCTTCACCAGCTTCCCATCGCGCAGGGCAGGGCAGGCCGGCATCCTGTCGGCCTGGGTCGGCTCGCTGCTCGTGATGCTGGTGACGGCGGTGTTCGCGATCCCCGTGGGCATCGCCAGCGCCATCTACCTCGAGGAATACGCACGCAAAAACTGGTTCACGGACATCATCGAGATCAACATCACCAATCTCGCCGGCGTCCCGTCCATCGTCTATGGCCTGCTGGCACTGGGCCTGTTCGTCTACACCTTCGGGTTTGGCCAGAGCATCCTCTCGGCCGGGTTGACACTGGCCTTGCTGATCCTGCCCATCGTGATCGTGGCGACGCGCGAGGCGCTGCGCGCGATCCCGCAGACCGTGCGCGAGGGCGCCTATGCCTGCGGCGCGACCAAGTGGCAGGTCTGCAGCGACCACCTCATCCCCTATGGCATGCCGGGCATCCTGACGGGCGTCATCATCGGCCTGTCCCGCGCCATCGGCGAGACGGCGCCCATCATCACGATCGGCGCGCTGACGTTCATCGCGTTTTTGCCGCCGCTGCCGTTCACCGGCGAGGCTGCGGGCCCGTTCGAATGGCTGTTTTCGCCGTTCACGGTGATGCCCATCCAAATCTTCAACTGGACGTCGCGCCCGGACCCGGCCTTCCACGCCAACGCCGCCGCGGCCAGCCTGGTACTGGTGCTGCTGACGCTCGGCATGAACACGCTCGCGATCTGGCTGCGTTACCGCCTGCGCAAAAACATCAAATGGTAGAACTGGAAATAGCGACATGCCTTCAACGATGACCCTGCCCGAGAACGCGCCCGCGCTCAAGGCGCAGTCGCGCGATCTCGACTTCTACTACGGCGATTTCAAGGCGCTGAAATCCATCACCATGCCGGTGTACGAGAACAAGGTCACCGCACTGATCGGCCCGAGCGGCTGCGGCAAGTCGACCTACCTGCGCTGCTTCAACCGGATGCATGACCTGTACCCCGGCCACCGCTACGACGGGCGCATCGAGCTGCACCCGGACAACGTCGACCTCCTCGACGCGTCCGTGGACCCGATCGAGGTGCGCATGCGCATCTCCATGGTGTTCCAGAAACCCAACCCCTTCCCGAAATCGATCTTCGAGAACGTCGCCTATGGGCTTCGGGTTCGTGGCGAAAAGTCGGCCACCTATCTCGAGGACAAGGTCGAGGCGGCGCTCAAGGGCGCGGCGATCTGGAACGAGGTGAAGAACCGGCTGGACGAACTGGCCGTCAACCTCTCGGGTGGACAGCAGCAGCGCCTGTGCATCGCGCGAGCGCTGGCGACCGATCCGGAGATCGTGCTGTTCGACGAGCCGACGTCGGCGCTCGACCCCATCGCCACCGGCGCGATCGAGGAGCTCATCACCGAGATCAAGAACAAGGTGACGGTGCTGATCGTGACGCACAACATGCAGCAGGCGGCACGGGTGTCAGACTACGTTGCTTACATGTACCTGGGCGAGCTGATCGAATATGGCGTCACAAACGACATTTTCATGAAGCCCAAGCGTCAGGAAACTGAGGACTACATCACGGGAAGGTTCGGGTAACGTTATGACAGACAAGCACTTATCCAGCCAGTTCGACAGCGAGCTCAGCGCCGTTTCAACGCGCGTGATGGAAATGGGCGGCATGGTCGAATCCCAGATCCATACCGCCGTGTATGCCCTGTCGCAGTTCAGCGAGGAGGCGGCCAGCCAGGTACTGGAGATCGAAACCCGCGTGAACCTGATGGAAGTGGAGATCGACCGCGAACTGTCGTCGATCATCGCGCGCAGGCAGCCGACGGCGCGTGACCTGCGCCTGTTGATCGCGATCTCCAAGACGACCGCAAACCTGGAACGCGCCGGGGACGAGGCCGAGCGGATCGCCCGGATGGTCAAGTCGATCATCGAGAGCGGCGAAGCGCGCAAGTTGCCTTCTTCTGAACTGCGGATCGCCGCCGACCTCGCCTCCGGCCTGCTGCGCAAGGCACTCGATGCGTTCGCCCGGCTCGACGCCAACGCCGCGGTCGCGATCCTCAAAGAGGACGACCTGATCGACAAGGAATTCGGCGGCTTCGTGCGCAAGCTCATCACCTACATGATGGAAGACCCGCGCACGATTTCGGCGAGCCTGAACCTGCTGTTCGTCGCCAAGGCGATCGAGCGCATTGGCGACCATTCCAAGAATATCGCCGAGTTCATCATCTACGTGGTCAAGGGTGCCGACGTCCGCCACAGCTCGATGGAAAAGATCGAGTCCATCGTCCGATAGGAAACATGAAGAAGCTGCCTCGCGTCCTCATCGTCGAAGACGAGCCCGCCATTGCCGAGTTGGTGTCGGTCAACCTGCGGCACAACGGCTTTCAGCCGGTGTGGTCAGAGGACGGCGCGGCGGCACAGCGCGAACTGGATGCCGTGCTGCCGGATGTCATCCTGCTGGATTGGATGCTGCCCGGCCAGAGCGGGCTGGCGCTGGCACGCAAGTGGCGCGGAGACGCGCGCACGAAGGCCATCCCCATCCTCATGCTGACCGCGCGCGGCGACGAGCCGGACAAGGTGGCCGGCCTCGATGCAGGCGCGGACGACTACATCACCAAGCCGTTTTCCACGCAGGAACTGCTGGCACGCATCCGGGCGGTGCTGCGCCGCCGCGCACCCGAGCAGGTGAGCGACAGCGTGACCGTCGGCGCGTTGGTGCTCGATGCGGCAACCTACCGGGTGACTTGGCAAGGGCAGCCGCTGAAGGTGGGCCCGACCGAATTCAAGCTGCTGCATTACCTGATGAAGCACCCCGAGCGGGTTCACAGCCGCTCCCAGCTGCTGGACAAGATCTGGGGCGACCATGTCTTCATCGAGGAGCGCACCGTCGACGTC